>JBBSCC010000090.1:0-10930 GCA_038250735.1 Sphingomonadales bacterium
CGATTGCAGGGCAAGCGCGATCAGCAAGCTCACGCCGTTACCCCCGCATATCCCTCAGCCTCAAGCTCCAGCGCGAGTTCCGGCCCGCCGGTTTTCACGATTCGCCCGCCGCTCAGGATATGGACGAAATCGGGCGCAACATAATCGAGCAGCCGCTGGTAATGCGTGATCAGGATCACCGCTTTATCCGGCGCACGCATGATGCGGTTGATACCGTCACCCACCGCACGGAGCGCGTCAATGTCGAGGCCACTATCGGTCTCATCCAGGATCGCGAGGCGCGGCGCGATGATGCCCATCTGCACCATCTCGTTGCGCTTCTTCTCACCGCCCGAAAAGCCGACATTCACCGGGCGCTTGAGCATGTCATAATCCATACCGAGCCCAGCGGCCTGCGCCTTGGCGAGCTTCAGGAACTCACCGCCGGACAGCGGGGCCTCGTCCCGCCCCTTGCGCTGGGCATTCAGTGCCTCACGCAGGAACTGGACGTTGGATACGCCGGGGATTTCGACGGGGTATTGGAAGCCGAGGAACAGGCCAGCCGCGGCGCGTTCATGCGGGGCGAGGGACAGGAGGTCGACGCCATTGAAAGTCACCTCGCCGGAGGTAACCTCATAAGCGGGCCGCCCGCCGAGCACATAGCCCAGCGTGGATTTCCCCGCCCCGTTCGGCCCCATGATCGCATGCACCTCCCCCGCGTTGACGGTGAGCGACAGGCCCTTGAGGATTTCCTTGCCGTCGATTTCGGCGTGGAGGTTTTCAATTAGGAGCACGAAAACCCCCGTCAAGAAACGAGCTGTCGAGCGTCCTCAAACCTTGTTCCTGCTTTCGTTTAGTAAGCTCCATATGCTCCATCCCGGCAAACGACATCGTTTTATTTTCTACAGACTCAAACAGCTCTCCCAGAAGAGCGCGTTCTTCATCAAATTGCGGATCAATCTCGTACAGGTATTCACGAAGGCCGTTGAAGTTTTCAAAGACCTGATCGAGCTTTTGATGAACAAGCTTTAGCTGCTCGTTTAGATACCATCCGGTAGCGAACCAAAGTCCGACAGCAATACCGACAGCGCCCCAAAAAGTTATCACCCCACCCTCCGCTCAAGCGAAATCGCCAACAACTTTTGCATCCCAACTGTACCAACTCCACCGTCACCCTGAACTTGTTTCAGGGTCCAACCCTCCACAAATCCCGTCCCGGCCTGCGTCGAGGTGGATGCTGAAACGAGTTCAGCATGACGGTGGGGGTGAAGGGCAAGGGCGGCGTTCACCCCACGCTCCCTTCCAGCGAAATCCCCAGCAGCTTCTGCGCTTCCACCGCGAATTCCATCGGCAGTTGCTGCAGCACTTCCTTGGCGAAGCCGTTCACGATCAGCGCGACCGCCGCTTCCTGGTCCAGCCCGCGCTGCATCGCGTAGAACAACTGGTCGTCGGAAATCTTCGACGTCGTCGCTTCATGCTCGATCTGCGCGCTCGGGTTGCGCACCTCGATATAGGGCACGGTATGCGCGCCGCACTGGTCGCCGAGCAGGAGCGAATCGCACTGGGTGAAGTTGCGCACGCCCTCCGCCGTCGGCGACACGCGCACGAGCCCGCGATAGGTGTTGTCGCTGCGCCCCGCCGAAATGCCCTTCGACACGATCGTCGAGCGGGTGTTCTTGCCGAGGTGGATCATCTTGGTGCCGGTATCAGCCTGCTGGCGGTTGTTCGTCACCGCGACCGAGTAAAACTCGCCGACCGATCCGTCGCCCGCCAGCACACAGCTGGGGTATTTCCACGTAATCGCGCTGCCGGTTTCCACCTGCGTCCAGCTGACCTTGCTGTTCCGCCCCTGGCACAAAGCGCGCTTGGTGACGAAGTTGTAGATGCCGCCCTTGCCGTTCTCGTCACCGGGATACCAGTTCTGGACGGTCGAATATTTGATCTCGGCGTCATCCATCGCGACCAGCTCGACCACGGCAGCATGGAGCTGGTTCTCATCCCGCATCGGCGCGGTGCAGCCTTCGAGGTAGCTGACGTAGCTACCTTTGTCGGCGACGATCAGCGTGCGTTCGAACTGGCCGGTATTTTCGGCGTTGATGCGGAAATAGGTGCTCAGCTCCATCGGGCAGCGCACGCCTTCCGGAATATAAACGAACGTGCCGTCGCTGAAGACCGCGCAGTTGAGGGCCGCGAAATAATTGTCGTGCATGGGCACCACCTTGCCCAGCCACTTCTTCACCAGCTCCGGATATTCCTTCACCGCCTCGCTAATGCTGCGGAAGATGACGCCAACGCTCTCCAGCTCCTTGCGGAAGGTGGTGGCCACAGAAACGCTGTCGAACACCGCGTCCACCGCCACGCGGCGCTGCGGCAGGCCGCCCTCTTCGCCACCCTCGACACCGGCGAGCAATTTCTGTTCGGCAATCGGGATGCCGAGCTTTTCGTAAACGCGCAGGATTTCAGGATCGACCTCATCCAGGCTGCCCAGCTTGGGCTTTGCCTTGGGCTCGGCGTAATAATAGGCGTCCTGATAATCGATTGGATCAAGTTGCAGCTTGGCCCAGTCAGGCGATTCCATCGTCAGCCAATGGCGAAACGCCTTCAGCCGCGATTCGAGCATCCATTCCGGCTCGCCCTTTTTGGCGGAGATGAAGCGTACGGTATCCTCAGTCAGGCCCTTGGGGGCGAATTCCTGCTCAATATCTGAGCTGAAACCCCATTCATATTTCTTGTTCGCGGCCGCGATGGCATCTGCGTTCTTGGTGGCCATTATGCCAATTCCCTCGATAAATTTGCTAGGCTGACGCCCGCCAGTGCCCCGCGCACCGCGCCGTTGACGACGTTCCAGTGCGGCTTCACCCGGCAATTTTCCTCGATGATGCAATCATGGCGACCTTCATCGACGCATGATGTGAGGACGATTGGCCCCTCCACCGCCTCGATAATATCCGCCAGCGAGATCGCGGCGGCGGGGCGTGACAGGCGAAAACCGCCCCCGGTGCCGCGCGTGCTTTCAATCAGCCCCGCCGATGACAGGCGGCTGACGAGTTTCTGAACGGTGGGAAGCGGAATGCCCGTCTCTTCGCTCAACAACGTCGCGTTCAGCCGCCCGGTCACACCGCAATGGCGCGCAGACGCGCTCATCATCACAACGGCATAATCGGCAAGGCTGGACAGGCGCATGATTTCCAATCGGATGAATTTGATCTGATTGCTAGATGGACCATCTTATCACTGAAATCAACCTGCCCTTTAGTCGAACTGCCCTTTGACGGTGGTGCAACCACCTGCCAAACGGCCCGCCATGTTCTCGCTGATCCGCCCCGCCCTGTTCACCCTTGATGCAGAGCAGGCGCATGGCCTGACGATTGATGGCTTGGCCGCCTGGGCGCGGTTGGGCACGCCATTTGCCGCGCCGCCGCCCGACCTGATTCTGCGCAGCACCGTTGCGGGCATCGATTTTTCCACCCCGCTGGGTCTGGCGGCGGGCGTCGACAAGAATGGTGAGGCGATTGGTGGCTGGTTTGGGCTAGGTTTTGGCAGCGTCGAAATCGGCACGCTCACCCCCCTGCCCCAGCCCGGCAACCCGCGCCCGCGCATTTTTCGGCTGGTCGAGGACCGGGCGGTAATCAACCGGTTGGGGTTCAATAATAAAGGCATCGACGCGGCGCTGCCCCGCGCAACCGCCACCGCGCGAAGGGGCGTGCTGGGCATCAACGTCGGCGCGAACAAAGATGCGGCGGACCGGATTGCCGATTACGTTACCGGCGTCACCCGCGCGGCACCCATCGCCGATTATGTCACGATCAACATCAGTTCGCCCAACACGCCGGGCCTGCGCGATCTGCAGCACGGCGCGGCGCTGGCGGAATTGCTGGCGGCGTGCGACGTGGCGCGCGGGGCAACGCCGCTGTTCCTGAAGATTGCGCCCGATCTGGAAGCTGCGGCGATAGACGATATCGCCCGCGCCGCGATCACCCACCACATCGATGCGCTGATTGTGTCGAACACCACGATTTCGCGCACCGCCTCGCTCAAGTCGCCGCACGCCGTTGAAACCGGGGGGCTATCGGGCGCGCCGCTTGCTGTGCTGGCCCGCACCCGGCTGGCCGATCTGCGCCAGGCGACCGGTGGCGGCGTGCCGATCATCTCCGTTGGCGGCATCGACAGCCCTGCCGAGGCCTATGCCCGGATTCGCGCCGGGGCATCGTTGATCCAATTGTACACTGCGCTGGTCTATGAAGGCCCGGGGCTGGCGCGGCGGATCAACACCGGGGTAGCTGCACTGCTGAAGCGCGATGGTTTTGCCAGCCTGTCCGCTGCGATTGGTGCTGTGTGACGAAGCGTGTTTGCGGATCGGCCAAACCCGGCTAGGTTTGCGGCCATGAAAAAGCTGATCCTGACGATTGCCGCGCTGCTGCTGCCTGTTGCTGCGCCATCCACCGCCCAAACGCCTGCAAACACCCCCGGCGTCGTTTCCGCTGCAGATCCGCGTGCGGCGGCGGCTGGCCAGGAAATTCTGCGCGCTGGCGGCAGCGCCGCCGATGCGCAAATGGCGATGATGCTGGCGCTGACCGTGGTTGAACCGCAATCGAGCGGCATCGGCGGCGGTGGGTTCTTCGTGTATCAGGATGTCGCCACGGGCATGCTTTCCACCATTGATGGCCGCGAGACGGCACCAGCCGCCGCGCTGCCGGGCCGCTTCACCAACCCCGATGGCACGGCGCTCGGCTTTTTGCAGGCGGTGCCGGGCGGTAAATCGGTTGGCGTGCCGGGCAATATGCGGCTGATGGCCATGGTGCATCGCCGCTGGGGCAAGCTGGCGTGGAAGGCGCTGTTCGCACCGGCGATCAAGCTTGCGGAGGAAGGCTATACCGTCACCCCGCCCATGGCCAACGGGCTGGGCTTTGTTTCAACGCTGTGGAAGGATTTTCCCGCCGCCGCCGCGCAATATATGCATGACGGCAAACCCTATGCGGTGGGCGAGACGATTAAGAACCCCGCACTTGCCAAAACATTGCGGGCACTGGCCGATGGCGGGGCCGATGCGTTTTACGCTGGCCCGATTGCCGAATCGGTGATTGCCGCTGCCACAGGATCAACCCGCGCGCCAAGCGACATGACGCTGGCTGATCTTGCCGCCTATCAGGCAAAGCAACGCCCGGCGGTATGCGGCCATTACCGCGTGTACCGCATTTGCGGGATGGGCCCGCCCTCATCCGGCGCGACCACCGTGCTCCAGATTTTGGGCATGATCGAACGGTTCGACATGAAAAAGCTGGGCGCGGCCAACCCGGTATCCTGGCACTTGATTGGCGAAGCGATGCTGCTCGCCTATGCCGACCGGGAAACCTATCTGGGCGACCGCGATTTCGTGGATGTGCCCGTCGCCGGGCTGATCGACCCGACCTATCTGAAGGCGCGATCCAAGCTGATCGCTATAAACAAGACGCTGCCGTCGCATGATGCCGGCCTGCCCCCGGGTGCCGCCCCGCGCACCACCGCACCGCAAGCTGAAGTGCCCGGCACGACGCATTTCGTGTCCGTCGACCGCGTCGGCAATGTCGCAACGATGACGTCAACCGTCGAAGGCCCGTTCGGCAGCCAGTTGCTCGCAGGCGGCTTTGTGCTCAACAACGAACTGACCGATTTCACCTATGTGCCCGAAAAGAACGGCGCGCCCGTCGCTAACCGGGTGCAGGGCGGCAAGCGGCCTTTGTCGTCCATGTCGCCAACCATCGTGTATGACGAAAGCGGCAAGCCGATTTTCACAGTGGGCGCAGCGGGCGGCAAAACGATCATCATGCAGGTCGCCAAGGCGCTGATCGCGCATCTCGATTGGGGGATGCCGGGGCGCGAGGCGCTGGGCCAGGGGCTGGTGTACTTTAACGCCAAGGGGCTGGTGCTCGAACAGGGAACCACGCTGGAACCGATGAAGGCAGATCTGGAAAAGCTGGGCCATGTCGTGTCCGTCAGCAAACTGGGATTAAAGGCTAATGCGGCTGAATTGACGCCCAATGGCTGGGTGGGTGCTGCCGATCCGCGCAGCGTAGGCGTTGCGCTGACCGAATAATCGTCGCAAACCGGCCTGAGTATATGACCGCGCAAGTCGTAACGGCTGCGCCCAAAAGCGATTCCAGGAGAGACGATGCGAAAGCTCGAACATTTCCCCAACCTCGTCACGATGTTTTTCACGCGCGCCCGCGAAGAGGGCGACAAGCCGTTTTTGTGGCACAAGCATGAAGGCGCATGGGTGTCGCGGAGCTGGCGCGAAACGGCTGAACAGGTGGCCGGGCTGGCCGCCGGGCTGAAGGCGATGGGGATTGCGCCGGGTGACCGGGTGATGCTGGTTTCCGAAAATCGTCCCGAATGGTGCATCAGCGATCTGGCGATCATGGCCGCCGGCGCGATTACCGTACCAACCTATGTGACGAACACCGAACGCGACCATGCCCATATTCTGGAAAACAGCGGTGCGCGCGCGGTAATCGTATCAAATGCCAAGCTGGCCCGCACGCTGTTGCCCGCGGTGCTGCGCGCCAGCCAGGCAAAAATCGTCATCGGGATTGAAGATCTGCGCATTGGCCAATCCGGCAATCTGGATTTTCATAGCTGGCAGCAACTGATCAGCGACAACCCCACAACCCCCACCGCCTGCGCCGCGCAGGCGACATTTGGCCGCGATGAAACCGCGTGCATCATCTATACCAGCGGCACGGGCGGCGCGCCGCGCGGGGTGATGCAGCACCACGGTGCGATCCTGCACAACGTCAACGGTTGCTGCACCGTGATCTCCGAAGATTTTGGTTGGGAGGAAGAGGTCTTTCTGTCGTTCCTGCCGCTGTCCCACGCCTATGAGCACACCGGCGGCCAATATTTCCCGATCGGGCTGGGGGCGCAAATCTATTATGCTGAGGGGCTCGACAAGCTGGCGTCCAATATCGAGGAGACGCGACCCACGCTGATGGTCGTCGTGCCGCGCCTGTTTGAGGTGCTGCGCGCACGAATGCTGAAAACGATTGAGAAGCAGGGCAAGCTTTCCAACTATCTGCTAGATCAGGCGATGGCGGTTGGCGGGCGCGAACATCGCGGCAAAAAGGGGCTGCTCGACGGGCCGATGAACCTGCTGCTGAGCGCGACATTGCGGCCAAAAGTATCAAAGAAATTTGGCGGGCGGATCAAGGCAATGGTATCGGGCGGTGCGCCGCTCAACCCCGAAATCGGCGTGTTCTTCCAGTCGCTTGGCCTCACCTTTCTGCAAGGATATGGCCAGACCGAATCGGCCCCGGTTATCTCGTGCAACCGGCCCAAGGCAGGGTTGAAGATGGATACGGTCGGCCCGCCGCTCGCCAATACCGAGGTGAAGATTGCCGAGGACGGCGAAATCCTGGTGCGCGGTGAGCTGGTGATGCACGGCTATTGGCGCAACCCGGAGGAAACCGCGCGGGTGCTGAAACCAGATCCGGCGGAGCCAAACAAGGGCCCCTGGCTGCATACCGGCGATATCGGCATCATCGACGAAAAGGGCCGGATCAAGATTACCGATCGCAAAAAGGATCTGATCATCAACGACAAGGGCGATAACGTCGCCCCGCAAAAGGTGGAAGGGATGCTGACGCTGCAGCCCGAAATCCTGCAGGCGATGATCACCGGTGACCGGCGGCCGCATATGGTGGCGGTGCTGGTGCCCGACCCTGAATGGACGCAGGAATTTTGCGCGCGCACCGGCGACAGTTGCGATTTTACCAAATTGTCCGACAATCCTGATTACCGTGCGGCATTATCCGCCGCCGTTGAGCGTGTGAACAAGGACCTGTCGGTCATCGAACGCATCCGCCGCTTCATCATCGCCGATGAACCGTTTGCCATCGAGAATGAACAGCTGACTCCGTCGCTGAAGATCAGGCGGCATGTGCTGAAACAGGTATATGGCGAGCGACTGGACGCGCTGTACCGGGCGTAATGGGGCGGTGGTTGCGCGGATCGGTAGATTTTCGTGCCAATCTGTAAAACGTCTAATTACGGTGTAACCTAACCCCCGACGGCAACGTATGCAGGCGCACCACCCTTTTCAGGAGCCCTGACCGATGCGCCATGCCCGTTTCCTTGCCCTTCCGCTGGCAATCGCCGCCCCCATCACCGCAATCGGGGCTTCAGCCGCCACGGCTGCCCAGCCAATTGCGGTTGGCAACAAGGTGCCTGCCGATTTCTCCGCGCTCGACACCGCGGGCAAGCCGCGCAATTTTGCGTCGATTTCGGGCAAAAAGGGTGTCGTGCTGGTATTCTTCCGCTCGGCCGCCTGGTGCCCCTATTGCCAGAAGCAATTGAAGGACATTCGCGATCTTCAGCCAGAGCTTGCCAAGCGCGGCTATACGCTGGCGGCGATCAGCTATGATTCAATCGACGCGCTGAACAAGTTCAACACCAAGGTGCCGGTCAACTACACGCTGCTGTCCGATGTCGGTTCAAAGCAGATCGACGCATTCGGCCTGCGCGATCCGCGTTACCCCAAGGACAGTTTTGCCTATGGCGTTCCGCTCGCGACGATCCTGGTGATCGGCAAGAACGGCGTGATCAAGCAAAAAATCTCCACCGACGATTACAAGGTGCGCGCCGACAACAAGGCGATCCTGGCGAGCGTTGACGCTGGCTGAGATGCGGCCCCGGCTCGCTGATCCAGCGCGCCGGGGCACCCTCACTTCCCCTTTGGCGTGCCAGTCGTTTTAGGCACCACTTGCAGCAGCCAGGCCCGATCAGGTTTCAGATATTTCTGCGCCGTTTGCTGCAACACTTCAGGCGTAGTGCCCTGAAGATCGGCGGCAAGCGAGTTGATCGCGGTCATCCGGCGCGGATCAAATGCGCCACTTTCAAGCTGGTTGAGCCAGAAGGTATTCCCGGTCGACGCCCGCGCGATATATTGCAGATAGGGCACCAGGGTGCGCTTCAGTTCGTCCTTTTCAATCGGGCGCGCGGCCAGATCAGCGGCAATTTCGCGGACAAGTTTGTAGAAGAACTCCACCTTGTCAGGCGGCACTTGCCCCACCGCGAGCAACCGCCCGCCACCGGGCAGGCCCAATGGCCAATCGGCCTGTACGCTGGGCGAATAGCTGGCGCCCGCTTCGGAACGCAGCCGATCAAACAGCCGGTCGCTGAATATCTGCGCGAGCAGCGAAAGGCGGCGGCTGTCCGAAATGCCATCCACGCCGCCGCCGGTTGGCCAGGCCACCAGCGCAACCGCCTGGTTGGCCGGGCCATCATGCGTCAGGATAACCGGCTTGCCCGTAATCGCGGGAAAGCGGACCGGAGGGGCTGCCCCCTTGGTGATGGATCGCGGCGCGAGGGCACCCAAGGATTTGGCGATGGCGGCAATCGCATCTTCGGTTTTGAAATCGCCAAACACCTGAACTTCAATCGGACCAGAGGCGAGCAGCGGTGCCCACAGTGCCTTGAACATCGCCGGGGTTGCCGCTGCCACCTGTTTGCGGGTTGGCGATGCCCAGCGCGGATCGCCACTGTGCAGCAACCCTTCCAGATCACGCGACAACACACCGCCGGGCGAAGCATTGCTGGCATCAAAACCCGCCAGCGACACCGCGCGCGCGCGGGCAATCGGCTTATCGTCCCACGCGGGCGCTGCCAGCTTGGCCGCGATCAGCGTCAATTGGTCAGCCATATCCTCAGGCGATGTGGTTGATGACAGCGAAAACGCATCATCCTCCGTTGCAAAGCTAAGGCCAATGCGACGCCCAACGGTAAGCTGATCGAGCTCTTCCTGGCCCAACTTGCCAATCCCGCCGGATACCAGCGCCAGCGGCGCCGCCCATGCAAGGGTGGCGCGTTTGGTGGGCAGCGCGTTCAATCCGCCGCCAAAGCGCACGCGCACATAGACGCGGTTCGCCTCGCCATTATTGGGATACAGCACCGCGCGTACGCCATTGCTGAACTCGATCTGCTCAATATCAACCCGCGAATCCAATTCCTTGGCGGATTGGCGCTTCACCACCGTGCCCGGCGTGCCCAGCGGCGGTAGATCCGCAAAGGTGACCGTCTTCACCGCATCACGCGTCGCGACGACGCCCGACACATCGGATTTCAGCGCAGCCTCCAACCGGGCGACAATTGCCGGGTCCATTGTTCGCGCATTGACGACGGCATGGGTTGCATCGCCCACAAAGACGCGCCGGGTGGATTCCAGCACCGCATCGGGGTTGAACAGCTTTTTCTCGCGCGCGCCGACGAGGATATCATAGGATACTTGGGCGCTGGCGATGGTTTCGCGGATATCGATTGCCTGGCCCATATTATCGGCCTGTTGCGCGCCCTGTTCAGCGCGTGCGGTATCAACCTGCGCCTTCATCGCGGCATCGAATTCGGCGAGTTCGCGGTCAATCTCGCCCTGCGCGGGAACTGATGCCTGCGCGTCCGCAATCACTGCACGCACATCGCGCAGCGCCTTTTCCCAATCGTCGCCAATCGGCAGGATGCTGATAAAGGTGCCGTTGGCAGACCGCGACACATCGTCCAGCGAAACGCTGGCCTGGATGAAACTGCCCCCGTTCCGCGCGCGGGTTTCCAGCCGACGGTTGATCAGGCGCAACGCCAGCTGATCAACCATCCGCTTCTGGTTGAAGATGATCGTATCATCCCGGTAAACCCATGGCCGCAGCACCGCCCACGACACGATCGCCGGCAGCGATGGTTCGTTGGTGGCCGCTCCGATTGGCGACTTTGGATCGGGCTTGCCGAAATCGGGTTCGGGCGGCGGCGGGCCATTGACCTTCCAGGTCGTGAAATATTTCGCGACCAGCGCTTCGAACTGGGCCGGATCAACATCGCCGGAGATGATCACCACCGTGCGTTCCGGGCGATACCAGCGGGTGTGGAATGCCTGCACGGCATCCGCCGTTGCCGCCTCAAGCGCCTTCACCGTGCCGATGGGGGATCGTTCTGC
>JBBSCC010000091.1:0-10925 GCA_038250735.1 Sphingomonadales bacterium
CATCGGCGATTTACGATGGCGACTTGGGCATCAGCCATGTTGTGCGCGGGGAGGATCATGTGTCGAACACCGCGCTGCAGCTGCAGATGTTTGCCGCGATGGGCATGGCCGCGCCGCGCTTTGGCCATGCCGCTTTGCTGGTGGGGGCAGAAGGTAAGCTGTCAAAGCGGCTGGGCGCGGTGGGCGTGGCAGAATTTCGCGAGATGGGGATTGAGCCCGAAGCGATCATCGCGCTGCTGGCGCGGCTGGGCACCAGCGACCCAGTGGAGCCGTTGGTCGATCGCGGGCCGCTGATCGATCGGTTTGATTTCGGACATTTCGGGCGGGCACCGGCGCGGTTCGATGACGCTGAATTGCAGACGGTGAACGCCAAGATCATCCACCAAATGCCCTATGCGCGAGTCGCGGGCGCGCTGCCCGCTGGGATGGAAGAAGCCGCATGGGCCGCGATCCAGCCCAATTTGTCGGTGATTGCCGATGCAGCAGATTGGTGGGCGGTGGTCGAAGGGCCGATTGATGCGCCCGCCGCGCCGGAAGACCGCGATTTCCTGAACCGTGCAGCGGCGCTGGCCGAAACGCTCGATTGGGGTGACGAACCCTGGAAGGCGCTGACCGGCCAGCTCAAGGCGGAAACCGGGCGATCAGGCAAGACGCTGTTCCTGCCGCTGCGCCGCGCGCTGACCGCGCGTGACCATGGCCCCGACATGGCGGCGATGCTCCGTCTGATCGGACGCGACCGGACGATTGCGCGGCTGCGGCTGTAGCAGCGTCCCCGATACTGGAATGGCGATTCAAGGCGCTGTGGAAACATTTGGCAACCTTTATGTAATAGTATAACATCGCCACACCGGCCGATGAGAGCCGGTTGAGGATGATGGAGAGATGCCATGTATGCAGATCGAAATACCCGTAACGATGGCCTAAAGCCGGGCAGCCTGGCAATTGCGGTGGCGATTAATGGCGGGGTGTTGGCAGCCGTGCTGCTTGCTCCGGCGGTGGGGGTTCACCTGAAACCCCATAAGCCGTTCGAATTGATCAACATCGCACCGCCCCTGCCGCCCAAACCCATCCCCCAGCCAAAGGCGCAAAAGCCGCCGCTGGCGCAGGCCCGGCCAGTCACGCCGCCCCGCCCGGTGGATATCATCACGCCGCCGCTGACGACCGATGTGGAGATCAGCCCGTTTGTGGGCGCGCTGCCCGGGCCGGATTCGGGCGGCACCGGCGCTGGCACCGGCGTGACAATCGATCCGCCCGCTGCCCCGCCCGTGATTGTCGACCCTGAGATTGATCCCCGTTTCCGAAGCGCGTTCCAGCCCCAATATCCCCCCGTTGAGCAACGCGCGGGGCGCAGCGGCTATGTTAGCGTTCGGGTGTTGATTGGCACCAATGGCCGGGTCCGCGCGATTGAGCCGGTAACGGCGACATCGGATGATTTCTTTGCCGCCACCCGCCAAGCCGCATTGGCGCGCTGGCGGTTTCGCCCGGCAACGCGCGACGGCGTGCCCATTGAACGCTGGCGGGTGATGCGCGTGACTTTTCAATTCGTCGAAAGCTGATTGAATTACGATAACGGACGGGGGGCTGGCCATGGTCGCCAGCCCGCCCTATCTTTGTGGCTATGAATTTCTTCACGCGCCTTTCACCGATTGCCGCGATCCGCGATCTGCGGTTCTTCCTGTCGCAGCGGCAACCCTATGAACTGGGAATGCTGGCACTGTCGATCATGATCACGACGGTGGTTATTGCCGGGTTTGTCCATGATTCGCATTTCGAAAAACCGTATCAGCGCAACATCATCTATGTTGAACAATGGCCGGTAACGCGCACCAATGCAGAGATTGTGGCCCAGCAAAAGGTCGATCTGGTGGCGCGCGCCAAGGAAAAGGCGGAATTTGAGCGCCAGCAAAAGGATCTGCAGGCGCAGTATAAGCGGCTGGACGATAAGTTGAAGGCAATGGGGCTCTGATCGCTTCGGCCACGTCAGCCGATGGTCGCTGGATGGGCGCAGCGCTGGCGCTGGGGCAGCGCGGGCGGGGGCGGACGGCGCCCAACCCCAATGTCGGCTGCATCATCACCCAGCATGGCCGGGTAATCGGCCGCGGCTGGACACAACCCGGCGGACGCCCGCATGCCGAAGCGATGGCGCTTGACCAGGCCGGTGGCGATGCGGCTGGCGCGACGCTGTACACCACGCTGGAGCCCTGCGCGCACCTGTCCCCGCGCGGCCCGGCGTGCAGTGACCTGATTATCGCGGCGAACATCGCCCGGGTGGTAATCGCGCTGGTCGATCCCGATGCGCGCACCTGCGGGCGGGGGGTCGCGGCCCTGCAAGCGGTGGGGATAAAGGTCGCGAAAGGGGCGGGCGCGGATGCCGCACGGATCGGCATGGCGGGGTTTTTGACACAGCAAGCGCTGGGCAGGCCGCACGTCACGCTAAAGCTTGCCACCTCCATCGACGGGCAGATTGCGCTGGCCAGTGGCGAGAGCCAATGGATTACCGGGCCACACGCACGCGCACACGGCCATGGGGAACGCGCGCGGCATGAGGCGATTCTGGTCGGGCGCGGCACACTGGCCGCCGATGCGCCCATGCTGGATGTGCGGCTGGCCGGGCTGGAGGCACGATCCCCCCGGCGACTGTTATTGTCATCAACCGGCGATGCGCCACCGGGGTGGCAGGTGCTGCGCAGCCCCGCTGACGTGGCGACGCTCGACGCGGTGAACGATGTGTTGGTGGAGGGCGGCGCGCAAACGGCGGCGGCTTTTCTGGCAGCGGACCTGGTGGACCGGCTGCTGCTATACCGCGCGCCGATCATCATCGGGGCGGGCAAGGCGGCGATAGGCGATATCGGGCTGGCCGAGCTGAGCAGCGCGCATGGCCGCTGGCGGCTGGATGATCAACGCATGCTTGGCAGCGACCGGCTGGACGTCTACCACCGGACAAGGGGTTAGCGCGGCAATGTTTACAGGCATCATCACCGATATCGGCACGATCGACCAGATCGCCAAAGACGGCGACACCCGGCTGGTGGTCGCCACCCATTATGACACGTGCGGCATTGATTTTGGCGCATCCATCGCCTGTTCGGGCGTGTGCCTGACGGTGGTGGACAAATCCGGGCCGGGCGTACCGGGCTGGTTCGCGGTTGATGTGTCGGACGAAACCATCCGCCGCACCGCGCCGGGCCAGTGGCAGCAGGGCCGCCGCCTGAACCTGGAACGCGCGATGAAACTGGGCGATGAACTGGGCGGGCATATCGTGACGGGCCATGTCGACGGCATCGGCATGGTTGATTCGATTGCGGTCGTCGGCGGATCGCACCACGTAGTCGTCATCGCGCCGCCTGAAATCGCGCCGTTTGTGGCGACCAAGGGATCGATTACCGTCGACGGTGTATCGCTGACCGTCAACGCCGTGCATGACCGTGCCGATGGATCGACCGCATTTGACCTGAACATCATCCCGCACACCTGGGCCGTCACCGCGCTGGGTGATCTGGTGCTGGGGCAGGAAGTGAATTTGGAAATCGATGTGCTCGCGCGCTATCTGGCACGGATGAAGGATTATATGCGCGCGTGATGTGAATTACCGTATTGACGATCACATTGTAGTGTGATGTATTGTCGCCATGAGCACGATATTGATCACCAAACTCCGCAGCCTTGTCACCGATGGGGGCATGTCGCGATCCGGCCTGGCCCGCGCCGCCGGGCTCCACGCCAACACGCTGCGCGATCTCGAATCGCCCGATTGGAACCCGACAGCGGATACGCTGCGCAAGCTGGAGACGTTCATCTTCGACAGCGATGACAGCCCGGCGCTGGTGCCGATTGAGGAAATCATCGACGAAGCGCGCAATGGCCGCATGTTCATTCTGGTCGATGATGAGGACCGCGAGAATGAGGGCGATCTGGTCATCCCCGCGCAAATGGCGACGCCCGATGCAATCAATTTTATGGCAACGCATGGCCGCGGGCTGATCTGCCTGTCGCTCAGCAAGGCGCGGGTCGATGCGCTGGGGCTCGAATTGATGAGCCGCGCCAACGGCACCCGCCACGAAACCGCGTTCACGACGTCTATCGAGGCGCGTGAGGGCGTGACCACCGGCATTTCGGCGGCTGACCGGGCACGGACGATTTCGGTGGCGATTGATTCGTCCAAGGGCCGCGATGATATCGTCACCCCCGGCCATGTCTTTCCGCTGGTCGCGCGCGAGGGCGGCGTGCTGGTGCGGGCGGGTCATACCGAGGCCGCGGTTGATGTCGCGCGGCTGGCCGGGCTGAACCCGTCGGGCGTGATCTGTGAGATCATGAAGGACGACGGCACGATGGCGCGGATGGACGATCTGGTGTCGTTCGCGCGGCTGCACAATCTGAAGATGGGCACGATCCGCGACTTGATCGCCTATCGCCGCAAGCATGATCATCTGGTCGAAAAGCGCGCGGAAATGAGCTTTCACAGCCAATGGGGCGGCGAGTGGAAGGCGATGACCTTTTACAACAAAGCGAGCGGCGACGAAACGATTGCGCTGGTAAAGGGACGCATCGATCCTGATGCCCCCACGCTGGTGCGGATGCACACGGCATCATGGTTCGTCGATATGTTTGGCGAACAGTCCGAGCGTTCGGGGCTGTTGTCGCGATCGATGGAATTGATTGCGGAGGCGGGTTCAGGTGTGATCGTGGTGATCAACCGGCCGATGAAGGACAGCGTATCACGCTTCATCAAGCTGCGCGGCGAAGGCAAGGGTGCGGGCGCGCCGGAGATTGAGGAACTGCGTGATTACGGCGTGGGGGCGCAGATTCTGGCCGAACTTGGCGTGCAAGATATGGTGCTGCTCACCAACACGCATCACAGCCTGGTCGGGCTTGGCGGTTACGGCCTGAGCATCGTCGGCGAACGCCCGATTCCGGGCACGGGCGGGGAGTGACGGTTGGGCTGCGGTGTCCGGGCTGACCGCAGGGCTGTTGCTCGCATTGCTATCCAGCGTATCGACCGCGTTTGCCCATGCCTTTTTGAAAGTCGCTGGCGACAAGCTGGCAGTACAGGCGTGGATTAGGTTAATCGGGTTTGCGCTTGCCGCGCCCGTCGCTGTCTGGCTCGGGCCGCCACCGCTGTCCCTTGTGCCGTGGATCATCGGCGCAGCGGCCATCCATGCGATCTATCAGGTTACGCTCAACTGGTCGTATAGCCTGACCGATTTTTCCACAGCCTATCCGCTTGCTCGCGGCGCGACGCCGCTGTTTACCACGGCGATTGGTATCGCCGTACTTGGTGACTATGCCAGTCCACTGCTGCTGATCGGCGTTACGTTGGTTAGCGTCGGCGTTTTATTGCTCGCCTACCACGGTCAGGTAACACGGGCCGGTTTGCTGGCGGCAGGATTGGCCGCGCTCCTGACAACGGCTTACACCATTATCGATGCGCACGGCGTTCGGCTGGCGGAGATGCCACTTTTGTTTATCGCCTGGTTCTATCTTGCCGATGGCGTATCGATGCCCATCATGCTGATCATCCGCCGCCGCCGCGACAGCTATGCAGCACTTCGACGCGAGTGGCGCACGGGTTCGCGCGCCGGGGTGATGTCATTGTTTGCTTTCGTTCCAGCTCTATTCGCTCTCGGCCTTGCGCCAGTGGGGGCGGTTTCGGCACTCCGTGAAACCAGCGTGCTCATCGGGCTTGCGCTTGGCGGGGCGATGTTGAAGGAAAGGCTCGACTGCTACCGGATATCGGCCGCACTGCTGATCATGGCGGGAAGCCTAGCGATCATCGTACAGGCAGCATAAAGGGAATCGACTTGGCAAAAATTCTTATCGTCGAAGCGCGGTTTTACGATCATCTGAACGATATGCTGATCGAGGGCGCGCGCGCCGCCATTGAAGCGGCGGGCCATGCGCATGAGACGATCACCGTGCCCGGTGCGCTCGAAGTGCCCGGCGCGATTGCGATGGCGGCGGAGACGGGGGCTTATGATGGCTATGTCGGCCTGGGCGTCGTGATTCGCGGTGAGACCTATCATTTCGAAATCGTGGCGGGCGAAAGCGCTCGCGGGCTGATGGCGCTCAGTATGGACGGGCTGTGCATCGGCAACGGCATTTTGACCGTGGAGAACGAAGCGCAGGCGCTTGCCCGTGCTCACCCCGCCGACAAGGACAAGGGCGGCGAAGCGGCGAAGGCCGCGCTGGCGATGCTGGCGCTGAAGGCGCGTTTCGGCTGAACGCATGCCGGGCCAACCGCCCCCATCGCGCTATCGCATTTATGAACGCCATCGGCGGCTGGTGGTGGTCGACAGCTGGGCAAACCCTTCGACTGGGGGCATGGTCGCGCCGCCTGCGCAGAAAATGCCGGGCGGAAAATTGCAGCGGATCGCGTTTGACGGGCGCACGGCGTTCACCACGCACCAAATGTTCGACACCAAAGGCCCGCGCACGATCACCCTTGATCCGGGCAGCGCGTCGGTGATCGGCGGGGTGAAGGTGGCGCTGGTCGTCGGTGCCGCCGCGCTGGTCGCGCTGGCGTTCATCTGGCCCTATTTCCTTCTGCCGCTGATCTTGCTGCTGCAACGGCGCTTTCGCAATCAACTTCGCGCCGGCGCGACCGCATGGCTCGACCGCGCAAGCCGCTAGTCTTTCGGCGCGGGCTTACTTATACTGATGTCAGTAACGATCCGTTCGGAGACGACCAATGGCGCTCGCCCACACGTTTAAGGCCAATCCGCATTGGTTGAAGCCGATCCCGCAAAGCGCCATCCGCGCTATTCCGGGCGAGGACGGGCTGCCGCTGGTGGGCAACACGTTTCGCATGTTGCGCGATCCGGTGGGGTTCGGGCGGCGGATGATTGCCACCTATGGCCCGGTGTTTCGCAACAATGCCTTTGGCGGGCCGCAGGTCAACATGGTCGGCCCGGACGCCAACGAGTTGCTGTTGTTCGACCGGGACAAGGTGTTTTCATCCGAACAGGGCTGGGGCCCGCTGCTGAACCTGTTGTTCCCGCGCGGGCTGATGCTGATGGATTTTGAAAAGCACCGCGCTGATCGCCGGGTCATGGCGGTTGCGTTCAAGCCAGAACCGATGCGCCATTATGCGCAGGCGCTGAACACCGGCATTGCGCGTGAGGTGAGCGGCTGGGGCAACAAACCGATCAACTTCTATGATGCCATCAAGGAACTGACGCTCGATCTGGCGGCAGAGAGCTTTCTGGGCATGGAACTGGGGCCAGAGGCGACCAAGATCAACCAGGCGTTTGTCGATGAAGTGCAGGCAAGCGTAACACCCGTTCGCATTCCCTTGCCTGGCACGATGATGGCCAGGGGCGTGAAGGCGCGGCAATATCTGGTCGATTTCTTCCTGCGCGAAATCCCCAAGCGCCGCGAGGGCGCAGGTCAGGACTTTTTCTCGCAATTCTGCCGCGCGACCGATGATGACGGCGAGCCGCTGTCGGACATGGCGATTGCCGATCACATGAATTTCCTGATGATGGCCGCGCACGACACGATTACGTCGTCCGCCACCAGCCTGATCATGCTGCTGGGCCGCAACCCGCAATGGCAGGAAAAATTGCGGGCGGAAATTGGCGCGCTGGGGCTGAACGATGAAGAGGGGCTTGCTTACGGCCAGCTCGATCAGCTTGAATTGACTGATTACGCCTTCAAAGAAGCGCTGCGGTTGATTCCGCCGGTGCCATCACTGCCGCGCCGGGCGCTGAAGGCATTTGAATTTGGCGGCTATCAAATCCCGGCAGGCGCGAACTGCAATATCGCGATCGCCTATACGCATATGATGCCGGATATCTGGCCGGAGCCGGAGAAGTTTGATCCGATGCGGTTTTCGCCGGAGCAATCGCGCGGGCGGCACAAATATGCCTGGGTGCCGTTTGGCGGGGGCGCGCATATGTGCCTGGGGCTGCACTTTGCGACGATGCAGATCCGCATCTTGATGGTGCAGTTGCTGCGCCGTTACCGGATCGAGCTTGACGAAGGCAGCGGCGCGCAGTGGCAGCCCTGGCCAATCCCGCGCCCTAAGGACGGATTGCCGCTGAAGTTTGTCCCGCTGGGGTGACGCGCTGATTCGCGGGCGGGGTTGCTTGCCGAGGCGGTAGAGTTGGGTTCGCGCAGAGGCGCAGAGGTGTTGCGCGGGGAACGCGCGGCGCGCTTTTATCCATCGGGCCTGGCGATGGGCGGCGGTGCCGCGACAAAGGACAACGACGGGTTTCTTCTCCGCGTCTCCGCGCCTCCGCGTGAACCAAACTTTATTGGCGGCGGTTTTCGGCAATCACGTGGCGGGTTCGGGGTGTGCTCGGTTGGATTGGGTTCACGCGGAGGCGCGGAGACGCGGAGGTGTTGCGCGGGGAATGCGTGACGCGCTTTACCGTTCAGCGTGAAAGTTGGGGCGGCTTTGCCGTAGCACGGAACAGCCGCCCCTTCTTCTCTGAGTCCTCTGCGCCTCTGCGCGAACAACCTCTTCTTCTGACTGACTATTCAGCCGCAGCGGTTTCCAGCGCGGGGTAATCGACATAGCCCTCTGGCCCCTGGCTGTACCAGGTCTGCCAATTGCCCTGATTAAGCGCAGCACCGGTGCGCAGGCGTTCGGGCAGATCGGGATTGGCAAGGAAGCTGCGCCCAAAGCTGACCGCATCCGCCACGCCTGAATCGATCACCGCCTGCGCGGCGTCCGCCGTTACATAATCCGAATTGACCACCAGCGGCCCTGTAAACACCTGCCGAATCGCAGGCGACAACCGCGGCACATCGGTGCGGCCAAAAGTGCCGTCGGGGCCGGGTTCGCGCAGTTCGAGGAAACCGATGCCGATGTCGCTCAGCAGCTTGGCCGCCGCCGTGAACAGCGCGTGCGGGTTGCTATCATCCACCCCTTGCGATTCGCCGTTGGGCGACAGCCGCACCGATGTGCGATCTGCGCCCGCCACTGACGCCACCGCCTCTGTCACTTCGCGAAGCAGGCGGGTACGGTTGTCGATCGAGCCGCCGTAAATGTCATCGCGGTGGTTCGCCCCGTCGCGCAGGAACTGATCGATCAGATAGCCATTGGCGGCGTGAATCTGCACCCCATCAAATCCAGCGGCCAGCGCGTTGCGGGTCGCGCGGGCATAGTCCGCAACCAATCCCGGAATCTCGTCAATGCGCAGCGGGCGCGCGGTTTCGAAATCCTGCCGCCCTTCATAGGTATGCGCTTGGCCCGCCGTGGCGGTGGCCGACGATGACACGGGCTGCTCACCGATCACCGATGAATGCACTTGGCGCCCCATATGCCATAATTGCGCGATGATCCGCCCGCCTGCGGCATGGGTGGCGGCAACCACCGGCTTCCATGCTTCGGTCTGCTCGTCGCTCCACAGGCCGGGCGCGAATGGCCAGCCAAGCCCCTGGCGGCTGATGCCGGTTGCTTCGGAAATGATCAGCCCGGCACTGGCGCGCTGGGCGTAATATTCGCCCATGATCGGCTGCGGCACATGCCCCTTGGTGGAACGGCCACGCGTCAGCGGTGCCATCAGGATACGGTTGGGCGCGGTGATTGCGCCAAGTTGAATGGGATCGAACAGACTCGGCATGAATTGGCTTCCTTGATCAGGCACCCTGTTTTGCAGGGCGACGCGGCAAACATAGGGCGCTATGCGCCGCATTGCACCACCGGCGTTACCCAAGAAAAGCTAGGCCTGTAGAAACCAACGATCATGGCCACCACGCCCTCGCCCTCCACCCCCGATCAATCACACCCCGCCCGCGCCTTGGCGGCGCTGCTCATCGCCAATGTCGCGCTCGCCTTTGGCCCGTTATTCGTGCGCATCGCCGATACCGGGCCGGTGGCGTCGGCTTTTTGGCGGATCACGCTGGCGGCACCGGTGCTGATCATCATCGCGCTGGGCAGCGGGTGGCGGCCCCAGCACATTGGCCGCTCCATCTGGGCGTTTGTGGCGTTTGCGGGGGTGTTTTTTGCAGCCGATCTGGCGAGCTGGCATCTCGGCATTTTGGGCACAACGCTTGCCAATGCGACGTTGTTCGGTAATTCAGCGACGCTATTTTTCCCCATTTACGGCTTTCTGGTCGCGCGTGCGCTGCCCAGCCGGGTGCAGGGTTTCGCGCTGCTGCTCGCCACGATTGGCGCGGGGTTGCTGCTTGGCCGGTCATATGAACTTAGCCCGGCCAATCTGGTGGGTGATCTGCTCTGCCTGCTCGCCGGCATCCTCTACACCGGCTATTTCATCCTGATGGCGCGCGCGCGAGAGACCATGGCGGCGGTGCCCGCGCTGGCGGTGTCGACGATGGCCAGCATCCTGCCGCTGCTGGTGATGGCGATGGTGCTGGGGGAACGGATTATCCCTGATCACTGGGGGCCGCTGGTCGGGCTGGCGCTCGCCAGCCAGGTGATCGGGCAGGGGATGATGATCTATGCACTCGGCAAGCTGAGCCCGCTGGTGATTGGCATTGGCTTGCTGATCCAGCCGGTCGTCGCCGCGATTACCGGCTGGATTGTGTTTCGCGAACAATTGGGGCTGGCCGATCTGATCGGCGGGGTGCTGGTGGCGATTGCGCTGGTGCTCGTCCGCCGACCAGCGCCGCTTGGCGCGGGGCAGGACCGCCGCTAAAAGGCGCATAAGGAGATTGATAATGGCCGTACCGCTTCCCGCCGATCCGACGCTTGACGAAATTCGCGCCGCACTGGCGCCGCTGATCGCGGACAATGCAGCGTTTGATGGCTGGACGAATGAAGCGCTGACGCTGGCGGCGGATAGTGCTGGCGTTGATCAGGATGTCGCCCGGCTTGCCTTTACCGGTGGCGCAGTGGCGATGATCGATGCGTGGTTTGCTTATGTCGACGATGCGATGACGATTGCGGTGCCAGACGTGGCGCTGCAACGGATGAAAATACGCGCACGGATAACGGCATTGGTTGAGGCGCGGCTGGCGGC
>JBBSCC010000092.1:0-10909 GCA_038250735.1 Sphingomonadales bacterium
AGGGTTGGATCAAGGTCGCGCGGGCGAACGAAGCGCGTCAGCGTGGCGGGGGTGCTGCCCATGTCGGCCCAGGCGGCACAATCGAACTGCAGTTCGGCCAGGCTCGCGGTGGGAAATTTGATCTCCACTTCGTCACGCAAACGCGCGCCATCTGTGGCCGCACCGGTATCGGCCGGTACCAGCATCAGCACCAGATCTTCCAGGCCGGGGTTGTGCCCCACCAACAGCACATTGCCCACCGAATCGGGCAGGCCAGCCACCAAATCAATCAAGGTTGCGGCAGACGCCAGGTAAATCCGGCGCTCCCACGCCGGGGCGACCGGCAGGTCATAGCGCGACGATACATGATCAATCGTCTCCACAACCCGCACAGCAGGCGACGCCAGCACATGATCGAACACCAGGCCGTGATCGGCGAGATACTGGCCAATTTGTTCAGCGCCGCGCTTGCCACGCGGGTTCAGCGCACGATCAAAATCGCGCGCAACGGGATCGTCCCAACCCGATTTGGCGTGTCTGAGCAAGGTAAGCGTCTTCATGCCCCATCCCCTCAGGCGCGATCAGCCACTTCATGCCCTAGCGCGGCGGCGGTGGAAAGCCGTTGCGTGACCCGAATGATCGCTTCTTCCAATGGAACTCGCGCAATCGGCACGCCGGGGGGAAAGGCGCTCAGCAATCGCGACGGCATGGCAGCGGACAGCAGCACGAAGGAGCCACGATCATCGGCCCGGCGAATCAGCCGCCCAAATGCCTGCGCCAGCCGTGCCCGCACCAACCGGTCGTCATAGGCTGAACCGCCGCCTGCCAGCCGTCGCGCGGCATGCAGCACGCTTGGTTTGGCCCAGGGCACACCTTCCATCACCACCAGCCGCAACGAATGGCCGGGCACATCCACCCCGTCGCGCAGTGCATCTGTGCCCAACAACGATGCGCGCGTATCATCGCGAAAAATATCCACCAGCGTGCCGGTATCAATCGGATCGACATGCTGGGCATGCAGCGCCAGCCCATCGCGCGCCAGCCGATCCGCGATTCGCGCATGCACCACCCGCAGCCGCCGAATCGCGGTGAACAGTCCCAACGTGCCGCCGCCCGCCGCCGCGATCAGCCGGGCATAGGCATTGGCGAGCGCCCCCATATCGCCGCGCTTTACATCGGTGACGATCAGCACTTCTGCCGCTGAGGCATAATCAAACGGGCTGGCCGCTTCAAAATGGACCGCCGGGCGGGCGAGATGCGCGGCACCTGTGCGGGCATCGGCCACCGCCCAGCCTTCGTCGCGGTTTGCCCCACCGCCCGTCAGCGTCGCTGATGTCACCAGCGCGCCCTGTGCAGGCTTCAGCACAATTTCGGCAAAAGGGCGCATCGGATCAAGCCAGCGCCGGTGGACGCCGACATCATATTCGCGCCCCTCAACCCGCTCCACCGCCAGCCAATCGACAAAGTCAGGGTCGGTCGGCCCACCGATTCGGGCGAGCAACGCCAGCCACGCGCCGACGGTATCAACACGCCAGCCGAGCGAGGCGATTGCCCCCTCAATCCGCGCGCGCGCCGGGCCGTCCATCCAGTCAGGCGCATCGGCCAGCACCGCCTCCAATCGTCGCCCGAGCGCGACCAACGGACGGTAGAGCGAATCGAGCGCCTGCGCTGCGTCCGCCGCCGCCTCAATCAGCGCGGCGTCGGGTTCGGCGAGTTCGGTTTCAAGCCCGTAACCTGCGTCCTCCGTGCTGTCGTCGCGCGCAAATACCAGCCCGCGCACTGCCGCCAGCAACCCCTCAATCGCGCCAAAGGGCTGCCCCTCCCCCAGCCGCGCCAGCCAGCCATCGCCGGGCAGGGCGCGCGCTGCATCTGCCGCCTCCGCAATCGCGCGCGCACCCGCCTCGTCATAGCTTGCCACGTCGGATAGCCGCGCCGCGAGCCCGCGCCTGCGCCCCCTCCCGGTAGTTTCGGGCCCGATCACCCAGCGGCGCAGCTCGATCGTTTCCTGCCCCGTCAGCGCGGTGGCGAACATCGAATCGGCGGCATCAAACAAATGATGGCCTTCATCGAACACATAGCGGCTGGGCCGGGTGGCGGTTTCGCGCCCGCGCGCGGCGTTCACCATTACCAGCGCGTGGTTGGCGATGACGATATCGGCATCGGCACTGGCGCGCGCCGCGCGTTCGATGAAGCATTTCCGGTAATGCGGGCAGCCCGCATACACGCACTCGCCGCGCCGGTCGGTCAAGGCGGTGGGGCCATTGCGCCGAAACAGGGTGGGCAGCCAGCCGGGCAGATCGCCGCCGACCATATCGCCGTCCACCGTATACGCCGCCCACCGCGCCACCAGTTGCGCGAGCACGGCGGCGCGGCCCTGAAAACCGCCCTGCAGCGCATCCTCCAGATTCAGCAGGCAGGCGTAATTCTCCCGCCCCTTGCGCGTCACCACCTTTGCCTTGCGCACCGCCGGATCGGGGAACAGCCGGGCGCTTTCATGCGCCAACTGGCGTTGCAGCGTTTTGGTGAAGGTGGAAATCCACACCGCGCCGCCTGCTTGCTCCGCCCATAATGATGCGGGCGCGAGATAGCCCAGCGTCTTGCCAATCCCTGTTCCGGCCTCTGCCAGCACCAGATTGGGGCTGTCGCGGGCAGTGCGCGGCGCAAAGGCCAGCGCTGCGGCGGCGGCAAAAGCGCGCTGCCCGACGCGCTGTTCAGCGGCACTGCCGGTAAGCGTCGCCAGCCGCGCCTGCGTGTCGACCGGATCAATGGTGATGCTGCGCGGGGCGGGGCGGGGGGCGGCTTCGCTCCATTCGGGCAGTTTTGAAAATAGCCAGCGCTCGGCAACTTCCGGCTTTTTCAGCCGGTCGGCCAGCAGAGGCACCCAGGGCCAGCGCAGCCGCGTCAGCGCCTGCAACGCCGTCCACGCGCCCTCGCGTTCCGGCCAGTCGCCGCCCGTTTGTGCAATCAGCGCGGCAGCGGCAGCGGCAAAAAACGGGGCAATCGCATCATCGCGCGCTGGCTCATCCAGTCCAGTGACGCGCGCCAGTCCGCGCGGGGTGGGCACCATGAAGCGCGCCGGGTGCAAAAACGCGAACAATTCGAGCAGATCGAGCCCCGACAGCTCCGCATAGCCCAGCCTCTGCCCCACCAAAGCCGCGTTCAGCACGATAACGGGGGTGTCAGCGGCAATTCGGATTGCCTCACCCCGACCAACCTGCCGCGTTTTGCCATCTTGCGCGATCCAGATGCCGCCATGGCTTGCGTGCAGCGCGGGATAGGGCAAAGAAGCGGTCATCCCCGCACCTCTGCCAATCCGGGAACGAAAGGGCAACTTGTGACTGAACTGCGCGCCGCTGCACTCGCTTCAAAGGCTTGGCCTTATGAAGAGGCGCGCAAGCTTCTGAAACGCTATCCTGATGGCAAGCCCGCCAGGAACGGAGCGCCCGCGCCGATCATTTTTGAAACCGGCTATGGCCCATCAGGCCTGCCGCATATCGGCACGTTCAACGAAGTGCTGCGCACGACGATGGTGCGCCATGCGTTCCAGGCGATGTCTGACGCGCCCACCCGGCTGATCGAATTTTCGGACGATATGGACGGGCTTCGCAAAGTGCCGGACAATGTGCCCAATCAGGCAATGCTGACGACGCATCTCGGCAAGCCGCTGAGCCGCATTCCCGATCCGTTCGACAAGTTCGACAGTTTTGCCGCGCACAACAACGCGATGCTGCGCGATTTCCTTGACCGGTTCGGCTTTGAATATGAATTTATCTCATCTGCCTCGCAGTATGAAGCGGGCGTGTTTGATGACGCGCTGAAGGGCGTGCTGCGCCATTATGATGCGATCATGGGCGTGATGCTGCCCACGCTCCGCAAGGAACGCGCGGCGACCTATTCGCCCGTGCTGCCGATCAGCCCGAAATCGGGCGTGGTGTTGCAGGTGCCGGTGGAGGTGGTGGATGCGGACGCCGGGCTGATCCGCTTCACCGATGCTGACGGCGAGGTGATGACGCAAAGCGTGCTGGGCGGCCATGCCAAGCTGCAATGGAAGGTCGATTGGGCAATGCGCTGGGTCGCGCTGGGCGTTGATTATGAGATGTACGGCAAGGACTTGATCGACAGCGGCGTGCAATCGGGCAAAATCGCCCGCGTGCTCGGCGGTCGCCCGCCCGAGGGGCTGATCTATGAGATGTTCCTGGATGAAAAGGGCGAGAAAATCTCCAAGTCCAAGGGCAATGGCCTGACGCTCGAGCAATGGCTCGATTATGGCACGCAGGAAAGCCTGGCATTTTTCGCCTATCGCGAGCCCAAAAAGGCCAAGCAGCTCCACATCGGCGTCATCCCGCGTGCGGTGGACGAATATTTCCAGTTTCGCGGCAATTACGCGGCGCAACCCGTGGAGCAAAAGCTCGGCAACCCGGCGCATCATATTCATAACGGCGCGGTGCCCGGCACCAATCCGCCGGTGACGTTCGGGCTGTTGCTCAATCTGGTCGGCGTGTTGGGCGCAGGCGCAACGGCTGAGCAGGTACGCGGCTATCTCAGCAATTATATCGACGGCGATGTGTCGCCAGAACTTGATGCGCTGATCGGCCATGCGCTGGCGTATAACCGCGATTTCGTGGCGCCAACGCTGGTTCGCCGCAAGCCCGAGGGCGTGGAGGTGGCCGCTCTCGACCGGCTCGACCACGAACTGGCGACCGCGCCCGCCGACGCATCGGCGGTCGACTTGCAGAACATCGTCTATGCCATCGGCAACGAAGGCGGTTTCGACAATCTGCGCGACTGGTTCGGCGCGCTGTACGAAACCCTGCTCGGATCAAGCCAGGGGCCGCGCATGGGCAGCTTCATCGCGCTCTACGGTGTTGAAAACAGCCGCAAGCTGATTGCCGAGGCGCTCGCCAAAGCCTGATCGATCAGTGCGTCGCCTCGGGCTCTGCCTTAGGGCTGCCATATCCGGTGGCGAGCGCGAGCTTTTCCATCGTCATGCTCTGGACGACGATGGAGAAGATCACCACGCCCAGCGTGGCCGCAAAAATTGCCTCGCGCGCCGGAATATCGGGCAAGGACAGCACCAGCGCGACCGATAATCCACCGCGTACGCCGGCCCAGGTCAGCACATTATACAGCTTGATGGGAATGGCATTGCCCACCAGCAACAGCGTGGCCCCCAGCACCGATACCGTAATCCAGCGCGCCGCCAGTACCATGGCGGCGCCTGCCGCCATCAATATCAGCGCCGTTGTCGAAAACTGCAGCTCATAGGCTTTGATGCCGACCAGCAGGAACAAAATGGCGTTCATGCCCTCATCAATCACATGCCAAAATGGCTGGATGTAATGTTTGGCTTGCGGTGCCAGTGCGCGTTCGGCCCAGGCCGATCCCATCATCAGCCCGGCCGCCACCACGCCAAGCGGGCCTGACAATTCGAAATGCAGCGCCACGGCATAAACCAGCGTCGCCGTGGCAACCGTAATCAGCGTTTCGGTGATCCAGTCATTCACAGCATAAAGGATAACAACCGCCATGACAGCGACGATCAGCCCCAGCGCAATGCCGCCAAAAGCCTCGATTGCCGAATGCTGGGCGAGCGCCATCAAATCGCCATGGCCTGCTTCGCCACCGCCGCCATGGCCACCTGCGCCCTGGCCAATCGCATAGGCCAGCAGCGCCTTGAACAGCACCACCGCCACGCCATCATTAAACAGCGCTTCGCCTTCAAGCTGGGCCTGAAGCTGGGGCTCAAGATCGGTCCGCTTGGTCATCGCCAGCACGGCAATCGGATCGGTTGGGCTGATCAGCGCACCGAACACCAGCGCCCAGGCAACCGGCATATCAATCGCCAACAGGCGGCACACGCCCCAAAACGCTGCCGCGATCAGCACAGTGGTGACGACGGTGCCAATAATCGCCAGCCCGGCAACCGCCCAGCCACGGCTGATCAAGGCATCGACATTCACGTTCATGGCGCCTGCAAACAGCAGATAGGCCAGCATGAAATTGAGCACGAGCTTGGGATAATCGACCTGCAGCTCAAGCGCCCTGAACACCGCGCCAACGCCAAGATCGGGTTTGAACAGATCAATCGCGGCGACGAGGCCGGTGAACGCAAGGCCAACGACCAGCAACCCCACAGCGACGGGCAGCTTCAGCGTCTTGGCATTAATCCAGCAGGCCAACGCCGTGACGCACAGAATCAAGGCTGCCATCTCGAAAAGATCAAGGCTCATCGGTTTTCCCCCCGTGCCGCCAATTCCGGGCTGATACCCTGTCGAATCGACGGATCATCTTACCGCTCGGGCGGCGATGGCATAGCAAAATCGGACATGTTCGGTCCGATTCTGACGCACGCAGATCGCTTTCGGCGATTGGCGTGCTGGGCTATGCCAATCCGCCCAGATGCTCTTTCCCCAAAGGGATCGCCTAACCGATGCGTCAGTTTTTTTCCCCGCGTCAGTTGGCCCATGCGCCGTTGCAGGAACTCCATAATGGCGGTTTTACCGCTTACGCCGAAAGCCCGTCGCGGGCCGAAATGATGGCGGCGGCGCTGGCCGGGGTGGAAATTCCGGTCGATCACGGTGATGCGGCGATCCGCGCGGTCCACACCGCTGCCTATATCGATTTTCTGCAAACTGCGCCTGCGGCTTGGGTGGCGGCGGGGCGACCCGGTGATGTGATGGGCTATGTGTGGCCGGTGGTGGGCAGGCGACCGCTGCACCTGACGCGTATTGACGCGCTGGTCGGCCAGTTCAGCTTTGATGCCAGTACCCCGCTGACGGCAGATACCTGGGATGCCGCCTATTGGAGCACCCAGAGCGCGCTGTCCGCACTGGCGGCGGTGCAGGGGGGTGACCCCGCCGCCTTCGCGCTGTGCCGTCCGCCGGGGCACCATGCCGGGGCGGATTATCTGGGCGGCTATTGCTACCTGAACACCGCTGCGATCACCGCACAGGCAGCGATTGATGCCGGCGCAGGCCGGGTCGCGATCCTCGATATCGATTATCACCACGGCAATGGCACGCAGGATATTTTCTACGATCGCGGCGACGTGTTCTACGCCTCGCTCCACGCCGATCCCGCCACCGATTATCCGTTTTATTGGGGCCATGCCGATGAACGCGGCGCGGGCGAGGGGCTGGGAGCGAACCTGAACCTGCCGCTACCGCAAGGCACCACGCTGCCGGGCTTCCGGCTAGCGCAAACGACCGCGCTGGACGCCATTGCAGCGTTCGCGCCCGATCTGCTGGTCGTCAGCTTTGGTGCCGATACGTGGGAGGGCGACCCGATCAGCCACCTGAAGCTCGCTACCGCCGATTACGCCGTCCTGGCCGCCGACATCGCCGCGCGCGGCTGGCCCAGCGTGATCCTGATGGAGGGCGGCTATGCGGTGGATGCGCTCGGCAGCAATGTGACGGGGTTTCTCAAAGGGTTCGACGAATGAAACAATATTTGGTCTTCTTCTTGGCACTGGCATTTCCCCTTACCGCGCACGCGCAGACGCCAGCTGACAATGTGGAAATGTCCGGAATTTTTGATGCCGATCAGGGCGCTCGAAAACCCGATTTCAGCAAACTCACTCAAGCCGACATCGGCAAGATCTTGGCATCCGATGCACTTCGTCGCAATCGGACAAAAGCGCTACTTGACGCGGGCAACCTACACACGGGCACCGATTTCTATCATGCCGCTTTTGTCTTTCAACATGGTAGAACCGCCGCTGATTACCTGCTGGCGCATTCCCTCGCCGTTGCTGCGGCAGCAAAAGGATATCCCGAAGCGACGTGGATCGCGGCGGCAACACTGGACCGTTATCTCCAAACCATTGGTCAACCCCAAGTATACGGCACGCAATTCAAATCGCCCAACGATGGGCCGACAACCCAAGAACCCTATGACCGCGCATTGCTAAGCGATCAGGTACGGGCCGTCATGGGCGTTCCAACGCTGGCCAAGCAACAGGACAGGCTCGCAGAAATTGTAAAAGGGCGCGGTAAATAATTACGGCCGGTCAGTCGCATCGATCGGCGGCATGCCCGCCATCGATTTGGCCACGCCTTCCACTTTCTCCATCACCCGCAAGATGTTGCCGCGCGCGAGGCCAGCCAGATCAGCGTCGCTCCAACCGCGCCGGGCGAGTTCTGCGAACAGCGCGGGGTAGCCGTCCACCCCGGTCATGTCCCGGGGGGAGGTGCCGTTGATGCCATCATAATCGCTGCCGACCCCCACATTCGCCCGGCCCGCGAGCTTGGCGACATGATCGACATGGTCGGCGATGGTCGCTGAGGTGACGAGCGGTTCGAGGTGACTCGCCTCCCATGCCAGCACGGGTGCCGCTGCGTTTGGCCCGTAAGCTTCGGCGGACGCGCCCACCGATTTCGCATAATCCGTCCGGGCCTTGTCCCAATCGCGCCACGCCTGCGAGACGAAACTGGGGTAGAAATTGACCATCACCACTCCGCCATTTTTGCCAATCGCGGCCAGCAGATCATCAGGAATGTTGCGCGGCGCATTATCCAGCGCGCGCGCGGAGGAATGCGATGCCATCACCGGCGCCTTTGTCACCGCCAGCACCGCCGCCAGGGTTGCGTCCGACACATGGCTGATATCAACGATCATGCCGATCCGGTTCATCTCCGCCACCACCTGCTTGCCGAATGGCGACAGGCCGCCGGAGCGGGGCTCATCGGTGGAGGCATCGGCCCAGGGCAGGCTCGCTGTGTGCGTCAACGTCATGTAGCGCACGCCCAGATCATGATAGCGGCGCAGCACGGAAAGCCGCCCGTCAATCTGGTGCCCGCCCTCCACGCCCATCAGCGAGGCGATTTTGCCGCTTTTCTCGATTCGGCGGATATCGGCGGCGCTGCCTGCCATTTCGAAGCTGCCCGGATTGGCGGCGACGAAGCGTTTGACGATGTCGATCTCCTCGAGCGTCACCTCCACCGCGCGCGGCCCCAAAATGTCCGCGGTGATCCACACTGACCAGAATTGCGCGCCGACATGGCCACGGCGCAGCCGGGGAATGTCCGTCTGCAGCTGCTGCGGCAGGCGTGACGTGTCTTTGGTCAGGTCAACCGCCTCCACCCTGGCTGCATAGCGGGTGCGGATTTCCCAGGGCAGATCATTATGCCCGTCGATCACCGGATTGGCGGTGAGCAGTTTTTCAATGCGCTGGGCGGTTGCGGGATCGGCGGGCGCTGGCGTGGGGGCCACGGCCTGCGCCAGAACCAGCAATAATGGCGTCAGCATCTCATTCTCCCCCGTGATCGACGCGGCAGGTTAGGCTTCCCCGTCGGGTGCCGCAATGCAGGTGACAGGCGCGCGGGGGCGGGTATCAACCGCCAGCGTGAAAACATCTGGCCGGGCATAATGGCCGCTGACATCCAGATCATAGCGACCCCGTACGATATCCAGCGGATCGACGTCAGCAACCAGCACCGCTTCCTCACCGTACACCGGCCCGGCCAGCACATCGCCCATCGGGCCGATGATCACGCTCCCGCCCCGGATCAGCACCGTGGCAGGATCATTGCCCTGGATGCAGTGATAGTCAGCGGGCGCGTCGGCGCGGGTCATGTACTGGCACGCGCTCAGCACGAAACACCGGCCTTCATAGGCGATGTGGCGCATCGTCGTTTGCCAGATGTCGCGATCATCCACCGTTGGCGCGGCGTAAAATTCCACCCCTTGTGCATAATAATGCTGGCGGAGCGCAGGCATGTAATTTTCCCAGCAGATCGCCGCCGCAACCCGTCCGATGGGCGTTTCGACCACGTTCAGCGTCGATCCATCGCCCTGACCCCAGATCAGCCGCTCGCTGGCGGTAGGCATCAGCTTGCGGTGGCGGGCGAGCAGGGTGCCGTCGGGACCGAACGTCAGCGCCGTGCAATAAAGCGTGCCGCCCGCCCGCTCGATCACCCCAACGACCAGGGTTGCGTTGATGCTGGCCGCCATCTCCCCCATCCGCACCGTTTCCGCCCCCGGCACGTCAATCGCCGACTGCCAGTAGCGCGCGAAATCATCCCGCCCCGCCGCCGTCCGCGACCCCACCCGCGCGCCAAAATCGAGCCCCTTGGGGTAGCCGCCGACATAGGCTTCGGGAAACACGGCAAGCTGCACGCCTTGTTGCCCAAGCGTGGCGACGTGGCGCGCCATCCGATCAAGCGTGGCGGGCGTATCGAACAGGGTGGAGCCTGCCTGGACGACGGCGATTCGGATGGTGGTCATTCGAGCGCCAAAGCCAAATTGCGAAATGCGAACAATTTATCCCCCAGCATAACCCCGCCTTGCCGACGCAGCATTGTTTGGGCCGCGACCTCATGGGTGATTTTCGCTTGGTTAGTCGCAGCGGGATCAATCGCGGCGTGAAACGTGGTTGCATAATCCGGACACAGGCAATCGAAGATCAACTCGCATCGCCGGACGTGGAACGCCGACGTAGCGATTCCAAACGATGCGACGGCGCGGCGCTTGCAGAATCGGTCGATGACCAATGCGTCTTCCACGGTGTTGCTGCTCAGCAATTCGTCGTTGGACACTGTCGCGGTCGGGATGCCGCGCCTGATCAACTCTTGATCAACATAGTCGCGGTGGGGCCGTGCCGCGCTGTTGAAATGCGCACCATGGCCGCCGGTTGCGGTGACGATGATCGTCAGATCGATACGATATTGTGCCTCGGCAGCGTCAACCCGGCTCAGCGAAATTGCCGAAAGCGTGCCGTCATCGTCGTTGGAGGTGCCCAATATGAAAACATAATGGGCACCGCCCATTTTCACAGCTTGCCCGTCAACTCCGGCACGATCTTGAACAAATCGCCGACCAGCCCGTAATCTGCGACCTGGAAGATGGGCGCATCCTCGTCCTTGTTGATCGCGATGATCACCTTGGAATCCTTCATCCCCGCCAGATGCTGGATCGCGCCGGAAATGCCGAC
>JBBSCC010000093.1:0-10803 GCA_038250735.1 Sphingomonadales bacterium
GCCTGGTCGTGATCCGGCATGAGGGCACAGCATCCCCCCGCGCAGCAGACCGGCTGGCGCGGGTTCGGCGATTGCTTGACGCGGGGCAGGTAGAGGCAGCCCTGACCGAAGTGGCCCGCTTGCCGGGCGCGCCCAAGGCCGCATCTTGGCTGACGGCGGCGCGGCGCTATGTGCAGGCGCACACCGCGCTTGATGCGATTGAGACAGCAGCGATCCTGGGTCAGGGGCTGGAAGCACCGGCGGCAATGGCCAGCCCTGCAACCAGCATGGCACTCCCCATCAAGCCAGCCCCGGAACCGATGATCGAGACAACGGCAACCGCCGCGCTAACCCCGTAAGCATCCAGCCGGGCTTGTCAGCCCCAACCGATCGGGGCCGCGGTTCAGTAAACGAAGGTTGCAGAGATCAGCGCGCGCGGATTGGGGCGTTCATCCGCGCCGCCCAGCAACCGGCGAGCATAGGCGCCCTGGAAATCAACCGTGCCGTAACGATGTGACAGCCTTACACCACCGCCGGCTGACTGAATGTTCTGCGAACTGCCCGGCAAATTTACCGTGCGCAGGCTGGTCGTGCGCGCCGCATCGACAAAACCGTAAATCTGGGCGCTGCGGACAATGACGTTACTGATCGGCACATCGTATCGAAGCTCTGCCGATCCGCCGTAACCCCGGTCACCCGTAATGGTGGCAGGATCAAAACCGCGACCAACGCCGGAACCGCCAAAGGAAACCAGCTCACCCGACAGCAGTTTTGAATTGGTGTACTGACCCTGGAAGCCCAATTGCGCGCTGAACCGCCCGATCAGGGGCTGGGTGCGCTGGATCGAGTACACAACGCGCGTAAAACTGGGATCAAAATTCAGTGTCGACGGCGCAGGTGCGCTGGCTTTCAGCGCGCCCAGAATCGGCAGCCCCTGAAACACGCTGAGATTGACGGTGGTGGCACCGTTAAGGAAGCCATTTTGCTGGGCCGACAGGCCAAAATCCAGCACCGTGGTGCGATCGCGGATCAAGGGCTGACCAAGAATATCGGTGTCCGACCGGTTCACGGCCAAGCCGATTTCGCCAAACAACGAAAATTCGCGGCTGCGGATGAACGGATAGCGCGCCCGGGCGCTGAGCGAAATCAGGTTGTTGACGATGTTGAGCGGCCGCACTGAGCCGCCTGGCCGCGCCTTTGCCGCCAGCACGCCAAAGCTGGTCAGCAACCCCTGATTGCCAATCGCCACCGAATATCGGCCGCTGACCGACTGTACCGATTCAAGGTTGCGACCACCGGCATTCAGGCCAATGTTAAACGTTCCTGGCAGGTTGAGCGGGCGGTTGAACGTTGCATTCACCCCGTAAGACCATGGCCCCAGAATGCGTGACGCACCATTGTTGATCGCTGCCTGATAGGTATCAGGGCGTTCTTCAAGGGTGACGATCAGGCTTGATCCGCCCAGCGTTGCGCCTTGCCGCAGCACGCTGGTGCCGCCGATGCCAGGCATGTCGTTCAGGATCAGTAAGCGGCGTTCGAGCGATGGCAGATCAATCGGCTTGTGCTTCAGCAATGGTTCGAGCGCAGCCTTTACGGCGCGCTGCGTGCCAGCATCCAGGCCCTCAACCGTGATATCTTCGATAAAACCTTCGATCACGGTGACCTTGACGACACCATTGCTGATCGGCTGCGGCGGAATGAACACGCGGGTAAGGAAATAACCCTTGTCGCGGTAAAGCGCCTCCAGCTTGGTGGCCGCTTCGCGCACAGCACCCAGGCCAACGCGCTTGCCCTTCACGTCCGCAAATAATGCGTTGACGGTTTCGGGCGGAAACGCCGTTACGCCTTCAACCACGACGTCACGCAGCACAAATTGCACCGCCTCAATCGATTTTGGCACGGCTGATTTGTCGGTCGATTGAATGCGCAGCTCAAATTTTGGCGTCCGCACCTCTGGTAGGGTCAGTCGCTCGCGAGAGATTTCGCCCTGGCTTGGCTGCACAACCGGCGGCACCGGGGGCGGCACCTGGGCAAAGGCCGCGCCCGATGTCGTCAACATTGCCCCTGTAAAACTCATGGCGCCAAGCCCGATGGGGCGGCGGCGCGGCGCAGGCCGGTTGAGTGCAGCGGTGATTATCACGCTATTTATCCTCAAGCACGATCAGGGTGGAGGTAGCCCCTGCGGCAATCCGGCGACCGTGATAGGCAATGATCGCATCATCGGGATATTGCGTGCCCAATGCCTTGAAGGCTTCAATGCCCTGCGGGTCTTCTGCCTTCAGCAGTTCATATGCCACCATATAATCAGCGGTAACATTGGTGGCGGCATCGGCTTCGGAAACGGGCGAGAACAGCGTGACGGGCTTGGTTTTGCCCTTCAGCACCACATCGCCAATCGGACGGAACTTCAGATTAGGGCAGGCAGACACCGACTCTTCCGTCACGCAGATGCGCGTACCGAAATATTTGTTCACGCCTTCGGTACGGGCGGCGGTGTTCACCGTATCGCCAAGCGCGGTGAAATCCATCCGGGTGGCCGAACCGAAGTTGCCGACGGTCGCAATGCCGGTGTGGATGCCGATCCGGGTGACGCCGATGGGGATGCCCGCGGCATTTTGTTCTTTCTTGAACGCTTCGGCATAGACATCGAGTTCAAGCGCGCATTTCACCGCGCGCTCGGCATGATCAGGCTGGGCGATCGGCGCGTTGAAGATCGCCATGATGGCGTCGCCAATGAACTTGTCGATCGTTCCCTGATATTTCAGGATGATTGCGCATGCGCCGTCCAGATAGGCGTTCAGCACCTCTGACAGCTTTTCTGATGTCAGCCCTTCTGACAGCGTCGTAAAGCTGGCGATGTCGGTAAAGATGAAGGTCACTTCACGACGATCACCCTTGATGCTGAGCGCCGAGGGATCATCGACAAGCTGATCGACGACGGCGGGCGAAACATAGCGAGAAAATGCGCCCTGGATGAACTGGCGCTGTTTGCGTTCGGCACCACCGATCAACACGTCCATCAGCCATAGCGACAACATCAGCGCGATGGTGGGCGCAATCACAGGAACGAGCGGAATCCCCCGCGAATACCCAACCATCGCCGCAGCGATGTATAATGCGATCAAGATGCCGCCGACGCTAAAGCTGAACGCGGCCCCCTTTTTCAGCACGCCAAGCCCCACGCCGATCAGGGCGAATGCCACCGTGATCGCAATTTCAAATCCGGGGTTCAAACGGTCAACCGAGCGCCCTTCGAGCACTTGGGATATGCCGTGCGCCATCACCGTGATGCCGGGCATGTTGCCTTCTTCGCCGTCATCAACCACGGCAAGCGGCGTGCGGTGGCGATCGGTGATCGACAGCACGGCCCCGACCAGCACAATCTTGCCCTTGAACCATTCGTCCGGAAGGAACGCGATGGTGTGCGAAGGATAAAGCGGGAAAGCTGGCGTTTCGGAATCGGGCCGTGGGCGCCAGGCAATTTCGGGTTGGGTATTGGGTGTCTTGATGCCCAGCAGCGCCACGGCCTTGCGAACAAAGCCGAGCGGCATGCCGGGTTCGGTTTCACCCGGGAAAATCCAGCGAACAGAATCGTCGAACGGGTCGCGGGCCAAATTGGCACCTGCGCGCAGCCGTTCGGGAACGAAATCGTTCAGATAGGCAAGCTGATCATCATTCACGACATTCTTGGAATTCGAATAGCTGATGAACAACGGCGTCTTGGTTTCGCGAATTGTTTTCTTGAGCAGTTCGTCCTTGGCGGGCTCGGTTGGCTGGTCGAACAACACGTCGACGCCAATTTCACGCGCGCCCTTGGCCTCAAGCGTCTTGATAAGGTTCGCCAGAAACTCCCGGTCAACCGGGGAGCGATAGGCAAATTGCGTGACCGTCTCTTCGGTCAGGCCCGCAATCACGATATCCTTTTGCTGCGGCATTGGTGCAGCAGTCGCCACGCGGATATCGCGCGTGACATCCTCAAGATGCCCCAAAAACCCGATGCGCAGCGCCAGCGTTGCCGCAAAGGCGGCCAGGACGGCAACTAATGCTGCCGTCCTGTATGCTTTTAACGTCTTCGCATTCATTTTGATGCGGCTTGGTTCTGTCCGACGGTCTTCAGCAGCGCATCAGCTTGCTGCGTGCAGCCCTTTTCCAGCATCCATGATGCCAGGATCAGGTCATTCTCAAGGTCCGATGGGACGATGTTGATGCTGACGGGGAATTCCTGGTCTTCAACGCGCATCACAAAAATCGTCTGCGCATCAAACGTTGCCAGATCGGGCACGCCCATCATGGTTTCACCAGCATTCCATTCAAAATCGGCAATCCACGAACGATCCACTGGCAGCACGGTGAACTTTTGTGCCTTGGAACCATCTGGACGCCACCATACTGGCTTGCCGCCTGCCTTCAGGCAGCGCTCACCGGCACGCGAGATATCAATCAGCCACGGATCAGGCAGCGCGGCGGCATCGGTTGCACCGCGAACCACACCGACAGAGCTCGTGCGGGCGTTGCGCGTACTGATCAGCGCAGCCAGAGCGCGCGTTGGATCCGATGTGGTAGGCGTCTTGCCAAGCGGCAGACCGGCGAATTTGCCGCGCAGCGTGATCGACTTGCCATCCGGACCAATCACGGTAACGCGCTCGCCTTCCTTCAGCGTAATGGGCGTGTTGCTGTCAATCTTTTGACCAGCCTTCAGCCCCGGCGCACGTGAATCGATAACGATCAGCGTGGATGCACTCGCAGCAACCGAACTCAGCCCGAGTACGAGTGCCAGCGTGATTTTTGAAATATTGGCCATCGCCATATCTACCTCCTTGCAACTAATGGTGCGTTTAACGGTGGTAACCCCATGCCATCACCGATCACGACAAACGCGGCCCAAAAAAACGGGTGAGCCGTTGCTCCCTTCGCGAACAGACTATTTTGCGCCTGTCGCAGTGATTCCCCTACACTCCCACCGTTACTCACTCGTAACGACGTAAACAACGCAGACATCAACTCCGCCGTCGCCGCTGATGGCACCTGCCAATGGGTGACGAGCATGTTACGCGCACCGGCGTGAAAAAACGCCTCTGCAAGGCCTGATAGCGCATCTCCACCCCCAAAGCGACCATCACTTGCAGCCGTATTGCACGCGGATAGGACAACTAGATCAGCATTCAGGCGTAAGCTCGCGATTTCGCTGGATTCTAATAAACCGTCCAGCGCCGTATCTATTTGTTGTGCGCCCGGCGGTGGTGAAAGCACCAGCCCGGGCTCTGCCTGACAGCGCAGTTCACCCGGTAACAGGCCGTGCGTGGCGAAATACAACACACGGTAATCATCAAGTGTTTGCTTGCGAAGGTTTTCCTCGGTGGCCTTGCCCCCCAGGAACACGCTGTCGGTCGATGAACCAAGCGACGTTGCAACGACATTCAGCTCGCGTGCGGTGTCCGGCAGCGGCGCCAGCGCCCGCAGCAGACCGGCCGGCATTGCACCGCCTTGTCGGCAATTATTGGCCAGCGCTGCAAAGGGTGACAGCTCACCCGCTTTGGCGGTGTGCCCCACCAATGCAGGATCACCAAAGGCAAGCAGTGCCTGGCGCGGTGCCGGGCGCGACTTGTTGCCGCGAAGTGCCGTAAACGCCTGTAATGACGGGGTATAGGAAATCGTTTTGGTGCGAACCAGCCAATCGGCTTTTTCGTAAGTGGCATCCCCAGGCGGCGTTGCGACCAGCAAGCTGAAGGGCAGGTTGCTCAGCGGGCCTGATGGTACCACGATCAATTGGTCAACCGTTGCTAGCTGATCCTTCAGCCCGCCGAACAGCAGTTCATAAAGCTGGTTGGCCTCATCAAGATTGAATTCGTTGATGGCGCCGCCCTGAATCTCCAATGCGCGCCTGATCGACGTTACCGCGGCCCGTAATTCCGACGCCCCTTCCGGCACGCGCGCCACGACCACGCCTTCGCGCGTCACCAATTGGGCAAACGAACGCTCCCGGCCGATCAGGAAGGACAACACGCCCTCACCAGGCCGCAACGAACCGCGCAATTGATCGAGATTTACCGACGGAGGCGTGGCAAAATTGTCATAAGCGGGGTATTTTGCGGCCAAAGTCGCTCGAACAGTGGCGATTTCTGCAATATCATTGGCAATTTGCGTCTTTAATGCGGCTTCCACGTCGCCACTGCGTTCCGCGTCAGACAGCGATTGCTGGTATGAAAGCTTCACGCGCGCAAAGTCTGAATCGCGCTGCAGATCCTGCAACTGCCCGATAAGCTTACCAATTTCAGGATCCTTGATCGACAGCCGCGCCGCCGCCGCCGCAATCGTCTTGTCCACCGTCGGCGACTGAACAAGCTGAAAAGCATCAAAAGCCTCAGCAAAAAGCCCCCGCTTCTGCACAGCATCCGTCACCGTCTCGCCAGTATCGACGATCGCCGCTGCAAACGGAACCAGCATTTCCGCGGTAAAGATGCCGGTGGTCGATGGCAGCGAGCGGGCCAGCTTGAAAATCTCGCGATAGGTGATGATCGCAGAGGTACTCACGCTTTCGGCCTGGTACCCGCGCGCCAGTGCCGCCATTGCGCGAATAGTGGGCGCGCCATCGCCGAAAATCTGGCGGCGCAGCTTGATGCCCGCGTTATAATAGGTTTCTGCCGCGGAAAGCCGCCCCTGGCCGATACTGATTTCGCCCAGCACAATCAGCGAATCAGCTTTCCACCAGCGCGGCAACCGATCCGATTTGTTGAGGATGAGCAGCGCCTCGGACGCCGCCGAATAGGCCTGGATCAGATTGTCTGACCGCAACTCCATCAATGCCTGCAAGTTCAGTGCATTGGCCAGCTCGCCCTGTTCAACGCTGACCACGGCATCGGGCGAATCGGCGCCCGCTGGCCCGCCGGACTGCTCCTGACGTTCCTCGGCCAGCTTGCGCCAGGCTTCCCCTGCATCACGGGACAATGGCAGTGCCTGTTTATAATCACCCGCATTGGCCGCATTAACCGCCAGATATGTGGCTAACCGCGCGCGTTTGATGGGATCGGTTGATGCCTGCAGCAGCGGGGCCGCCCGGCGAAACAACGCTGTCGCCTCCTCAGCACGGCCCTGGTTGCTGACATTAAGTGCCAAGTCGAGCAGCGTCGCCGCGATAATCTGGTCCGTTGCCTTCAGCGTATCGGTTTCAAGGTCGAGCGCTTCACGAAAGGCGGTTTCTGCATCGGCGAACCGCCCAATCCCATTGGCGGTGCGGCCGGCCCTGACGAGCTGAGTTAATCGTGCGCGATCATCTGCGCGGGTCAACGCAATCTTGCGGCCCCAGATTTGGTTAATCAGCGCCTGCTGGTCAGCAGCTGCAGTGTCGGCTTTGGGCGATTTCAAGACTTTAAATATCGCTGGCAGCGCTGAAGGCGTCCCGTCGGCGACGACGAAATGATTAGGATTGACCTGCACGATCACGATCTGTGGCCAGTCACCCTCGCGCAATATGCACGGGATTGCCAGCAACGCGCCACCGCCAACCGCTGCGCCTTCTATCCAGCTTGGGGCCTTGCACGTCATCCGCCGCTGCAGCGCGACATAGGCGATGCTTTGAACAAGACGCTTTTCGATCACGCTACGGCTCGCTGGATCGCTTCCGGGGACCGTAACGCCAACCGCCTGCGTTTCGACGATCGATCCCTCGCTGTTTTGCCCACAGACAAGCGCGCGCGGGGCGGCCAGCCCCTCTTCCGCGGCAAGCCCTTTGATCGGCTTTGTGGAGCAAGGCTCGCCGTTCAGTGTTTTGCCAACCGGCGTCAACACCTCGGCAACCGGGTCAGCCGCCGTTGCCGCCTGTGGTAGCAACATTGCCAAGGCCAATGCCGGGGCCAGCATCAGCGGCTTCATCGTGAACAAACGTGCCATTATAGAATGTTACCCGATCCTGAGAATCCATCATCCAGCCCCGGAACATCCTCGGTCCGCGGGGGCAGCCGCCGCTGTGCGGTCAACAATCCGCCTGCGACTGGCTCAGACACTACCGATTTTGCAACCGCGCTGGTCGGCGCTGCATCGGATGCCGTTCCATTCACCGAAGCCAGCACAGGATCGCCCGCGTCGGCTGCATCCGTTGGCGTCGGCGGCTTTTCGGTGGGAACAGGTGACGGTGGCGATGCGTCGACAGGCGGCGGCGGAGAACCGCCGGATGCCGGAGAGCCGCTGCCGCCCGAGGGCGCAGGAGCATCCGGTGCCGGTGTCGGCGCAGGCGCTGGGGCAGGTACTGGCGCAGGCGCCGGTGCCGGTGCAGGCGCCGGTGCAGGCGCTGGTGCAGGAGCGGGCGCAGGCGGCGGGGCGGGAGGCTGAACGTTCACGGTCGCCACGATGGCGGTCACCTGAGTCACCGCCGCCTGGGCTGTCAGCCTCCCGATGGGTCCGGCGACAGGCCCGATTGGCAACCTGTAGTTGCTTAGCAATGTACCGATGTTCGGCTCAAAATTCGGCAGTGACAAAATGGTCGTCACCGTCAGGTTCATCCCGGCCATGGCGCTGGCATATTCGGCCATCGTCTGGTTAACCCGGGCTCCTTCGCCGGTAACAAAGCCCGACAGGCTGAAGTTTGCGGGTGCGACGATCGCTGTCGTCGTGCCATTTGCCACGCGGGTTACGGTACCGATCAGTGAGACGGTAATCGTCCGTGGATCAATCTGGCCGATCGCACCGCTAACGCTGCCATTGGTATTTACGGTGTAGTTACCAGCATCGGGACCAATTGTCGTCAGCCCGTTGACGGTGACGATCTTGCCCATCCCGACATTTGCATTGTCATACAGGCCCGTCGTCGTCGGGTTGATTGCAACGGTGTCGCCCGAAATCAGCCCGCTCACCAGATAGTTGCTGGCCGCAAGCGTCGTGGTGGTGGTGCCGTCGTAAATCTTGGTGGCCATGCCGGTCAGCGAGACAGTCAGCGCCTTGCGATTAATCTGGCCAACCGCTGCGTTTGCGGTGGTGTTGACGATATAATTGCTCGCGTCAGCGCCCGAAATGACGATGCCGTTTACGGTAACGGTCTTCATGCTGCCGGCATTGCGGTTGTCGTACAGGCCCGCGATCGGATTGTTCAGCACCACCGTGTCACCGCTCACGACACCGCCTAGGTTATAGTTACCCGCCATGAGCGTTGCGGCATTGGTGCCATCATAGGTCTTGACCACGCTGCCGGTGATCGATGCAATCAGTGCCTTGGGATCGATCTGTCCCATAGCGGCGCTGGCACTTGTATTGATCGTATAATTGGCTGCGTCCGCACCAGAAATGGTAAGGCCGTTGACGGTAACGAGCTTGCCGGTTCCAACGTTGCGGGTGTCATACTGCCCCGTTGTCGGATTATTCAGAACAACATCGTCGGTGGTGACGACACCGCTCACCGGTCCGCTGACGATGCCATTGACGACGTAGTTACCCGCCGCCAGCGTTGCGATTGTGTTGCCATCATAGATTTTGGTGACGCCGCCGACCAAGGTCGCCGTCAGTGCCTTTGGCGTTACCGTCAGCACACCATTCACAAACGAGAAGGTGTAACCCAGCAGGCCGGTCAGCGACCCTAAACCAATCGTGGTCGTATAGGCGCCAACCCGCGCACGCATCGCGTCGCCCGGCGATGCAAAGGCTGGTGTGCCGATCAGAACGTCTTGAGCGAAAACGTTACCAAAGGCAGCCGCATTGACGAGACCGGATACCGTGAATGGCCGGTTCGACATCGCATCTAGCGTATCGCCATAGACCTTGCTGGCATCAACCGCGGTAACGGTGACGGTTGGGCTGGTGGCAAAAAGATAGCGATTGCCCGCCAGCGAAACTGCCGAAGGCGGGGCCGTTGATGCATTAACGCCGTATGCAGCCTGATTGCCGCTGGCCAAGCCACCAAAGACATTGGTTTGTGGTCCTTGCGAATAGATCAGCCAGCGCGCGCCATTGCTAGTGGTAATCGCGTTAGACCCGGCCTGGTTGATAAAGTTCGTGCCGGCAATCAGCGCAAACTCCGCTGAGGTCGCAATATTACCAGTGTTCGCAATGGTGACTGTGCCGAGTGAACTTAGCTGCGATATCCCGCCGGTTGATACTGCGCCCGCAACGGTGATGCCAGAACCAGCCGCCGTCGCATTGACCGTCAGCGCGCCCGTCGTGGTCACCGGACCAACGCTCGTCGTCGCCGCGCTGTTCACCAGATCGATGCTGCCGGTCGTGCCGCTAACCGATGCCAGCACATTGCCCGCGTTGGTCAGCGTGTACGCGCCCGTGCTGCCCAGCAGCGACAGACCCGCCGTCGTGATCGCGGCGGTCGCGCGATTAGTTCAGTTACGCTTCGTCGTCTGCGCCAGCGTGTGCTCTTCGGTGTTGATACCAGCGTTCAGCGCAATGCCGCCCGTGCCCGACGTCAGCGAGGTCACCGTCGCAGAGACGGCCCCTGCAACGCTCAGGCTCGATGCCGCATTTATGGCGTTGACCGTGAGTGCGCCGGTGGTGGTCACCGGGCCAACGCTCGTCGTCGTCGCGCTGTTCACCAGGTTGATGCTGCCGGTCGTGCCCGTCACCGATGTCAGCACGTTGCCCGCATTGGTCAGCGTGTACGCGCCGCCGCTGCCGTTGAGCACCAGGCCCGCCGTCGTGAACGCCGCGCTCTGCGTGCCCGCACCCGTCGTCGTCAGTGTCAGCGTGTTGTTGTTGGTCGTCAAACCAGCGTTCAGCGCAATGCCGCCCGTACCCGCCGTGAGCGAGGTGGTGGTCGCAGAGACTGCCCCTGCAACGCTCAGGCTCGATGCCGCATTTATAGCGTTGACCGTGAGTGCGCCGGTTGTGGTCACC
>JBBSCC010000094.1:0-10788 GCA_038250735.1 Sphingomonadales bacterium
CGACACGAACGGAAGGGGGGGGGGCTTCAACTTAACTGAGTTGATCCTCCACTTGCGCGGCCAGCCGCCTTACCCCGTAACCGCCACGACATTATCGTCCGAATTTCGGTCGATATATTTGTTATACGGATCCACCCCCGCAAACGCTGGCTTGCGCTTTGATATCACGCGGATTTGCTGCTCGCCTGACACCACCGGGCGGCGTTCGATCAGGTCGACGTCCTTGGCACTGAACGCGCCGATGCCGGGGCGTGCCGCGAACAGGCCCACTTGGATCACGTCATCCAGCTTGGCCTTGGTTTCCTTGCCCTTGCCGTCGGCATAGAATTTGTCGCCCGCCACTGTCAGCAATGTTTCGAATCGGCCATCGGGCAGTTTTTTCACCGTCGCGGTCTTGGTTTTCAGGTCATAGATGGTGATTTTTTCAAACAGATCGCTGATCAGCGCGCGCTCTGCATCATTGCGGGCGATGGATTTCAGCCCATCGACCAGATCGAGCGAGCGGGCATAGGGCTGGCTTTTGAAGCGGTATTTGTTGAGCAACTGGCCCAGCATCGCGTTCATCCGCGCCTCACCCAACCGGTCCTGCAGCAGGTACATCACGACCGCGCCTTTTCGGTAATGGATATAGCCCTGGTTCTCGACGCGTTCGAGCGGCAGTTCCTCAATCGCCTCTCCGCCGCGCGCGCGCAGATAATTGTCGAGCTCATATTTCAGGAACCGGCGCATCTTGTCTTCACCGTACAGCTCGCGCAGCACCATCATCGCTGAATATTGCGCCATCGTCTCCACCAGCACGGTGCCGCCCTGCATTTCGGCAGAGATGATCTGGTGCGCCCAATATTGGTGGGCCAGTTCATGCGCGGTGACATAGGTGACGTAATCGATTTCGTTCGCGTCGCGGGTATCGGCGATAAAGCCGATCCGTTCCGAATAGGGGATGGTACCGGCAAACGCCTGCGCAAAGGTTTGATAGCCCGGAAATTCGATGATCCGGGCGTAATCAAACTGATAGGGGCCAAAATTCGTGCGGTAGTAATCGAGGCTCAGCTTCATCGCCTTCAACATGCGATCGACGTTATAGGCATGCTTGGGATCGAAATAGACCGTGGTCTTCACGCCGCCGGCATCGGCCGATTTCTCCGCATAGGCCGCAGACTGGACCGAGAAGAATGCTAGGATGGGCGCGGTGGCGACGAAGTGCGCGGTGCGCCGGCCGCCTGTGGTTACATCAGACACGCGCTTGCCGGGGGCAATTGGCGTCTGCGCGGCATCAGTGGATACCGTGATGTCAGACCGTACCCAATCGGCGTTGCCGATATAGTTGCGGTCCTGTGCGGCGGTATCTTCCAGCTTGGCCATGCGCAGTTCGGCGGGCAGGCCGTATTTGCGGCGCGTTACCCGGTCTTGCAGCAACCCCGCCCGGCCCATGCCGATCTGCGGAGAGAAATCGCTGTTGTTCAAGAAGGTGCCGTTGGCGATCATCTGGGTATCGTCGCCATTGGCGCGAAACCCGCGTTGCCAGCGCTGCGTCTTGAAGGTCAGGCTCGCCTTTGCCCCCGGCGCGAGCGGCGTGGCAAAGTGATAGATGCGATAGCGGTTCTTTTCGTCATTCATCGCCAGCGTAGCACCCGGCACATTGGCGGCGAGCACCTTGATCGAAGGATCGGGAAAACGGACGTGGAGATCGCTGAGCGGTGCGCCGGTATCATTCACCAGCGCATAGCTGCCCGATGCCTCCATCCGCCGTTCTTGCGGGTACAGATCGACCTTCAGCACGATATCCGTTGTCGATGGTTGTTTGAGCGTTTCGTACTTCAGATATTTCTTCTCATACGCCGCGATCAGTTTTTGCCGATCATCGCGGACCAGATATTCGTTCAACACATTGGTGTTGTAGAAAATATACCCGCCGGTTGCCGCCGCCGTGGCCATGCCAGCCGCCAGGATCACGCCAGGAACGCCAGCCAGTCGTGCAGGCATGCGGCGCAGGCGTGGCATCAGGTTTGCCGCCGTACCGCGCCGCCACAGCAGATGCGCGAGCACCGCCAGCATCACCGCCACGCCGCCCCAATAGAGCCGCAGCCACCAGCCCATGGTGCCACCAATCTGGTCGCCATTCATGTCCGAAAGCTGCGTGTTGCCCGTGCTGCCATAGGTATAAAGCGGGTGTTCAAACCCGATATTGCTGAGCGTGATCGTGGCGACGACATAGACGACCATCACCCCCCAGCCGATGAACTTGTTGGGGCTGAGCGCCTGAACAAAGATCGCCAGTACCGCGAGCAGGATCATGTCCACAGTCGTGGGCACCAGATACCAGGCGACATATTGCCCCAGTTGCAGGTCGGTTTGCCCGCGCCCCAGCTGGATCAATACCGCCGCGACGGTGGAGATCAGCAGCGTGGCGAACAGCACCGCGGATAGCGCAATGGTTTTGGGCACCAGATACGCCCAGTTGGGCAGCGAGGTGGCGTCGATAATCTCGTGCATCTTGCGATCACGATCGCGCCAAACGAGTTCGCCCGCATAATAGATCGCAATGATCAGCGGGATGATCGTGAAGCTGCCCGCCAGCAGCTGGATCACCGCAAAGGTGAGCGGCCGCGCCGGCGTGCCGTAAATTTCGTTGGCGAACATGATCGCGCCGCCGGCATTGAACAGCCCCACCAGCATCAGCACGAAGAAGGCGGGGCTTTTGAATACCTGCGCCATTTCAAAGCGAATTCGTGCCATCATTCGCGCACCAGCGGCGGCATTTGGGCGCGTTGGCGGCAGTTTTGTCACCAAAATTGGTGCGGTTTTGGCCAGTTTGGCGTCATTTCGCGCGAGTTTTTTCAGTTTTCGCTTGGAAACGCCGCGTTCTGCAAAGCTAAATCGCGAATAGGCGAATGCCAGCACCAGCGCCGATACGCTCAGCCAGATTGCCCGGTTGATGATGAGCATGCCGGTGATCGGCGGGGTCAGGCTGTTCGATTCGGTGGCCGTCCAATAGCGGGTGACGGTGCCAAAGGCGGCGATGCCAAACGGCTCGACATAGCCGATCCAGGCGCGGGCATCGGGCAGGGTGCGCGCAACCGAGTTGAACACCAGATAGGCCACCAGAAACACGACCACGCCGACATAGGAATACATCATCGATCGCGTCATCGTGGCGACGGCAAAGAAAATTGCCGAGGTCAGGAACACATTGGGCAGCGCCATGATGAAATAGGCATAGGCGTAATCCGCCAGCCGGTTCGGCCCCAGCGTCTCGCTATCCACCCAGGGCATGAACGATCCGATCCAGATCGCCAGCGGCACCGCCAGAAAGGCGACACCGGCGGCTAGGAACGCGCCCAGGAACCGGGCCATCAGATAATCAAACTTCGACACCCGCGTTGATCGCACCATTGGCCCGAAACCGCTTTCATCATCCCGCACGATGACGTTGGCGACGAATGCCGTCGTCACGAACATGAAGAAAATCGACAGAATCAGGTGCGTCTGGGTGATCGCATACGGGCTGTTCTTGTGGACGTTGCCGCCGCTGCCGATCTGAATCTGTTCAACCGTGGCCGCGCCAAACGTCATCAGGAAGAACAGGATCGAGACGACCCAGAATACGGGGTTGCGGAACTGATAGCGCAGCTCAAACGCGGCGATTTTGGCGAACATCGTGGCGGTCCCCTTACGCAGCAGCAGCAGCGGGTGTGCGGCGCGTGCGGGCGAGGGTGGAGAAATACACATCCTCCAACCCGCCATCGACCGGGGTGAAACCATTGCCGGGGTCATTATCCGACAGGATGTGGATGATCGTGCGGCCAGCGAACAACCGCGTTGAGATCACCTCATGCGCGGCGGCATAATCGGCCATCTGGTCGCGCTCCACCGTCTTGGCCCACACTGTGCCGCGGGACCGGGCGATCAGATCAAGCGGCGCACCCTCCAGCTGAATTTTGCCCGCCGCCAGCACCGCCATGCGCGGGCACAAATCGGCCACGTCATCCACAATATGCGTCGACAGGATGATGACGACATTGTCGCCAATCTCCGCCAGCAGATTGAGGAAGCGGTTGCGCTCTTCCGGGTCCAGCCCGGCGGTGGGTTCATCAACGATGATCAGCTCGGGGTTGCCGATCAGCGCCTGGGCAATGCCGAAACGCTGCCGCATGCCGCCCGAAAAGCCCGCGATTGCCTTCTTGCGGACGGTCCACAAATTGGTCTGGTTGAGCAACGTCTCAACCGTTTCCTTGCGTTCACGCGCCGATGCCACACCCTTCAGCACCGCCATATGATCTAGCATGTCATAGGCCGAAACGCGCGGGTACACGCCAAAATCCTGCGGCAGATAGCCCAGCCGCTCGCGCAATTTTTCCGGATCGGCGATAATGTCGATATCGCCGAAACGAATGCTCCCCGATGAGGGCGTTTGCAGCGTGGCGACGGTGCGCATCAGCGTCGATTTACCGGCACCATTGGGGCCAAGCAGCCCGTACATGCCCTTGGGGATCGTCAACGACACATCGTCGAGCGCGCGCGTGCCATTGGCATAGACGTGCGTGACATTGCTGAGTTCTAGCATCTTCAATTCCCCCCGGGGGTTGGCGCGATCATCGTATGGATGGCTATGGTGTATTAAGACAGTAAATCAGAATCAAGCGCGATTCTGTCAAGGCACTGAATTTAGACGTTGAACCTGCGTGCCGATGACAAAAACGGTTTTGCCGCGGGTAGTTGGCACGACGCGAAACTTGTTGGCGGCGCGTGCGATGGGCGCGGGCGTAAAGCTTTTGCCGCCATCTGCAGTGTAATAGCCGCCCGCCATCGTCCCCACCCAGCCGTGAAGTGCATCGACAAAGCCAATGCCAAACTGGCGCGCTGCGGCGTTTTCCCCCATCGGCAGTTCGGTCCAGCTTTTGCCGCCATCGACCGTTTTGGCGATGACCTGCGTCGTGCGTGCGGGATCATAGCTTTGCACGGTGGCATAACCGATCTTGGGGCTGACAAATGATGCTTTCCAGATCAGTTCAGCCGGGCGGGTGCCGCGATACACCTCGGTCCAGCTTTTGCCGCCGTCGGTGGTGCGCAGGATCAGGCCGTTGGTGGTGGCCGAATCGCGCGAGGTGGAGGCGAACACCAGCCCGGTTTGCTCGTCGAGAAATTTGACGTCCAGGATCATGCCCGCCTTGTCGCTCATGTCGATCACGGTCCAGCTTTTGCCGCTGTCAGTGGAGCGGATGATCCCCGTCGGCCCGCCAACGCGCCCGGCAGCGGTGATGACGATGCGCGGTTCAAGCACGCCCTGATAGATGCGGCTCGTGCGCAAAATGTCGATCGCACACACGCCGGCGATGGTCTTGCCGCCCAGATCAACCGGTGCCCATGTCACGCCGCCATCGTCGGTGCGGTAAAGCGGGGTGGTATCGGTAACGCCGGGATAATAGTCGGTGCCGATATTGCCGATATAGCCGGTTTTGGCATCCACAAACCCCAGGGCGCGAATGAAGGTGCCGGGCTTGCTGGCAACCTTGGTCCAGCTGTCGCCGCCGTCTTTGGTGGCGAACAAATCGCCCTTGCCGGTGCCGTACCAGCCATGCTGCGCATCGGCAAAGCTGATGTCGTCGCGCTTGCCGGGATAGGCTTCGGTCGGCAGTGTTGTCCACGCTGCGGGGGAGGGGGCGAGAGCATCGGTTGCTGGCCCCGCCGCACGCGCTTTGGTTGATTGCGCGATCAGCGCACCGGTGGTGTAGCCTGCCAGCAAAATGATGATGATGGCAAAGATGGTGCGAAGCTTGGTCATAGCGCCCGTCCTGTTCCCGAATTCATGCGCAAACGGTTACTGGCGCTTGTCACAACTGCCGGCGCGGCGCTGCGCCGGCACCAGCGCGAGTTGTGTTCCGGCAACGGCAAACATGACGATGCCGGTGGTGGCATCATTGCCGACCAGCCACAGATATAGGCCGATCAGCGTGACAAAGCCCGCCGAAAGCCCCAGCAACGTTGCACTCATTCCCGACGACATATTTGCCTCCAACTCGTGTCGTTTTCCATGCCGCACATGTCACCCGTGAATGACTATATGTCATGGAACACTGACATATTGCCAGCGAGTCGCGCTCGTGTCAAGCGACCCTGTCTTTTGACCGGTCCGGAGCGTCGATGGCCGCTAGCTTTTGAAGCCGATCCGGCGATGGGTGCCGTCGCAAAATGGCTTATTGGCAGAACCGCCGCAGCGGCACAGCGCGGCACCCGTGACGCGGTCAATCGTGCGCCCGGTGCCTGCGCAAATCTCCAGATTGCCGGTTACCTGTAACGGGCCGTCCTGTTGCGGATCAATCGCCAGCGGGCCGCCGCGTACCACCAGCGGCTGCGATTCGCGCGTTGCTGGCTCGCCCGACGCGACAAAGCCGATCCCGGTGTGGCTGCCATCGCAAAATGGCTTGTTCTTCGACGCGCCACAGCGGCACAGCGTGGCGCGGTAGCCAACCCGCTCGCCCGCCAGCACCATATCTGCCCGCACCCCGATAGGCCCGTTTTCGCGTAACTGCACCAGGTTCACCGGCGGCGGCGCTTCGTCTGCGCCGCCATCATGCCGGCGATATTGGATCGCGCCCGACGGGCACATATGCGCAACCGTCACCAGCCCTTCCGTGCTGGTCGCATCGGGATCAATCCACGGCCCCTCAACATTGGCCTTGAACACACCGGGCTGGCCGAGCACGCAGTGCCGCGCATGGATGCAGCGATCACCGGCAAAAATCAGGTCGATTGATGTGCCGGGGATGGTCTCCGTTCCGTCCGCCGCTACTTCCGGCACGGGCGCAGATGATACCGCCGCCAACGCCAGTGGCACATCAGGGGCAGCGGGATCGTCCACCGGCATTTCCGCGGTCTCAACCGCCGCGACCGTAACCGCCGTCGTCGCCGCCAGCTGATCCGCAAGGCGATCAAGATCGGCAGCGGTTTTGCTGGCAAGATCGGCAACCTCGCCCTGCTCCCCCGCCACCAGCCGAGATGTCGCGGCGATATCGCGTAGCCGTTCCACCAGCACGGGGACAGCGCCCGGCGTGACGGGCAGCGCCGCAGCAGAGCGCAACGTCGCAAAGCTTAGCCCGGCGGTGCAGCCCGGTTGATCGGGGTTGGCGGGCAGGGTGGTCAGGCGCTCGGCAACCGGCGTTAGAATACGCATCAGATCAACCGACGCATTCACCAATGATCGCTGCGCTGTGCCATCCACTCCGGCATAGCTGAGCGCCAAACACCGCAGGCTGTGATTATAAATCGCATTGCCAATATCCAGCAGGCTGGCGGCGGGTTCAGCGCTGATCCACACCTTGCCTGCGGGCAGCGGCGGGCGGCGCATGACGGGGTTGTGGGCGGCCATGCGCGCGGGGCGGAAACCCGGTCGCGCCTCCAGCATCGCCTGATATTCGGCGCGGATGGCCAGAAACCGCTGAAAATGCGACCCCGCCTCATCGGGATCAGCACCCTCGCCCTGCCGAACAATCGCGTCGATGGCAGCGCAAGCCGTTTTCACGCAGCGCACCACGGTGATGTTGGGCAGCGCCATCACGTCATGGCTGATCTGGTGCGCGGCATCGCCAACGAACAGCGCGTCTTCGCCAATGTCGGCGGCCAGATGGCGAATGCCGTCTTCAATCGCCTGATAGAGTTTGCCGACCGTTGCATAATCCATCGTCGCCGACATCAGCCGATCCGGCGCCAGCCCGCGGACATAGCTGTGTTCAGGGGCGAACCCCTCGCCATCGGCCATCTCCACGCTTTCGGGGCGTTCCAGATAGATGAAGTGATCCAGCGTCTCGACCGTGAACGGCGCGAGCTTCACCACGACGCCGGCCGGGTGATAGCCGGGCGCGATGGGGAAATTCTGCCGCCCGAAATGCGCAGGCGCGCCCAGCGCGGACAGGATGTTGGAAACAATCGCCAGATGCGCCATTTCCTCAATCGCCACGTCCATAATCTCGCCGCGCCAGCGCTGGATGGTGGCCAGTTCAGCCTCAGTCAGATCTTCGTCGACCGACTGTTTCAGGCTGAACATCGCATAAAGATAACAGCACATCAGATTCTGTTCGATCTCGGCTGCTTCGAACAAAATTCCCCATAATTGTTCGCGTGATGCCGGGGTGGGAGACGAGAGCATTTCAGCGATTGGCATTGCCAGACTTTCCTTGGGGCCAGATTTTCCTTGAGAGCAGCGCATTGGCCCTGCGAAAGGCACAGAATCAGGCGGCAGCGGTAATCGGCTGTGGTTTAGCTGATTTGGTGGTCTGCGCCTACCAGTACAAGCTATCATTGGCGCGCCGGGACGGGACGGGATGGGGCAGGGCCACTGGGCATGGGCGGCATATTGGCGTTCGCGCGCTGCTTGGCTTAGGCTGGCGCATCGCTTCCCCTTGCCAAGGATCAGCACCGTGCAGATCGATCGCCTTTCCCCTGTGCTTTCCACGCTGGAACCCAGCAATCACCCCTATCTGAACGGCGCGTGGACCCCGCAGCATGAGGAGGTGACGGCCACCGCGCTGGAGGTGATTGAGGGCGTTATTCCGCACGACATTGACGGCGTCTATCTGCGCAATACCGAGAATCAGCTTCATCAGCCGCTGGGGCGATACCACCCGTTTGATGGCGACGGGATGATCCACCAGATCGATTTTCACGGTGGCACTGCCAGCTATCGCAACCGCTGGGTGCGCACGCGCGGCTTTCAGGCGGAACAAGAAGCGGGCGGATCGTTGTGGGGCGGGCTGATGGACCGGGCGGGCACCTCAAAACGCCCCGGCTTCGGCGCGCATGGCAGCCTGAAGGATTCGTCGAGCACCGACATCATCGTCCATGCGGGCAAGGCAATCTCCACCTTTTACCAGTGCGGCGAAGGCTATGTGCTTGATCCCGAAACGCTGGCGCCGCTGGGCCTGGCACCCTGGGTGCCGCTCGACGGGATTTCGGCGCACCCAAAGGTTGATAATCGCACCGGCGAGCTGATGTTCTTTAACTATTCAAAGCACGCGCCGTTCATGCATTACGGCGTGGTCGACCGCGACGGCGCGCTGGCGCATTATATCCCGGTCCCGTTGCCCGGTCCGCGCCTGCCGCACGACATGATTTTCAGCGAGCATTGGTCAATCGTCAACGATCTGCCGATGTTCTGGGATCAGGAATTGCTGAAGCGCGACATCCATGCCGCCCGCATGCACGACGGGCTGCCCAGCCGCTTCGCGCTGATCCCGCGCCACGGCCAGCCCGAAGATATCCGCTGGTTTGAGGCGACCCCCACCTACATCCTCCATTTTCTGAACGCCTATGAAGAGGGGGATGAGGTGGTGATGGACGCCTATTTTCAGGACAATCCCCAGCCAGCGCCGCTGCCGAACGAGGACGGCTTTGGCCATATGATGGCGTATGTCGATGAACATAGTTTTCAGCCCAAGCTGCACCGCTGGCGGTTCAATCTGGCGGATGGCACCACGCGCGAGGAACGGCTGGATGACCGGGTGCTCGAATTCGGGATGATCGATCAGCGCGTGGCGGGGCGCAAACACCGCTATATCTATTCGACCACGACAAAGCCCGGCTGGTTCTTGTTCAACGGTTTTGTGAAACATGATCTGGAAACCGGCGAAAGCTGGTCGCTGATGCTGGAGGAGGGCCGCTATGCCAGCGAAGCGCCGTTCGCGCCGCGCGTGGGCAGCACCGCCGAGGATGACGGCTATCTTGTTAGCTTCATCATCGACGAAAATCGCGGCACCAGCGAATGCGTGCTGATCGACGCGCGCGATATTGCGGCAGGGCCGGTTTGCCGAATCGCGCTGCCGCACAAAATCTCCAGCGGCACGCATAGCTGGTGGGCGGACCGGGCAGTGCTGCACGGCTAGGCTTACCGGCTGCCCGCAGGCCCATATTGGGTATCGCGGGGTCTGTTTTTGGGTCGGTCGTTGCGGGCTGGCAATAATCTGCGCATCTGCTGGTAATCATTGCCCTGCTATTTCGGCGGCAGGAGCACTGACATGACGTATCAACGCCTGCTGCAAGAACATGACCGGATCGACGCGCAGCTCGTTCGGCTGACCAATATCGTGGAGCATCCAGACGAGGATGCGGTGGGCGCGACGCTGATCCTTTGCGATCTGTCCGAAGAGTTGCGGGTCCATTTGGCGCATGAGGACAGCCTGATGTACCGCCCGATCATCGCTGCCAAAAGGCGCGATTTTGCCGATGCGGCTGACCAGTTTTGCCGCGAATTTGCGGCGTTACGCGCTGATTGGGACAGCTATTTGGTCGAATGGACGACCGGCATGATCCAATCGGACTGGGCGGGTTTTCGCGAAAGCACCTTGTCGATCATCGATCGGTTGTCGGCGCGGGTTCGGGCGGAAAACGACCTGCTCTACATCGCCGCACTGCAAGCAGGGATCATCCCGCTGCGCGAGCCGGTTGCTGCGTAAGCAGGCAGGGGGATTTACGCATCCCCCTGCACTCGCCAGCACGCCCTATGCCTTGGCCTGCGCCATGATTGGTAACTGACGCACGCGCTTGCCCGTTGCGGCGAACAGCGCATTGGCAAGGGCGGGCGCTGCAGGTGGCAGGCCGGGTTCGCCAAGGCCGCCCATGTCATGTCCGCTGTTGATGAAATGCACATCAACCGTCGGCGCATCGGCCAGTTTCAGCACCGGATAATCGCTGAAATTGCTTTGCTGCACCGCGCCCTTTTCCAGCGTGATTGCTTCGCCAATCGCGGTCGACAGCCCCATCACGATGCCGCCCATCACCTGCGCTTCGGCGTTGCGC
>JBBSCC010000095.1:0-10663 GCA_038250735.1 Sphingomonadales bacterium
AAGCGCGGACAGCCTATTGGCGCTGTTGGCATGTCGGGCAGGGCCACCGGCCCGCACCTCCACTGGAGCGTTAAATGGCGCGACAGCCGAATCGATCCGCTGTTGCTGGCCGGGCCAATGCCCGTGGCGCAGTAACGCTAGCCGAGGCGGCAGTGCCATAATGGGACGGTTGGCGGCTCGCGCAGCGAATTAACGAACCCTGCGAACCTCGACATAACGGCTGCCGGCAATGCTCGCCCGGTAGCTCCCAAGCGCACCGCGGGAGACTCTGACAACATCGCCTTGATCGGGTGGCAGTCGCCCCAGCGATTCACTCATCCGCCACACCGATCCATCATCAAGCGTCAGGGTGAACAGGCCTTGGCCCGCAAGCGAAGCTCGCACCAGCTTGGCGGTGATGTCTTGAATTTCGGGCTCTGCCACGGTGTCCGCTTTGCCGAAGAAGTTGAAGCTCGGCAGCGGGAAGCCGAACAGCGATCGCCGAACCTTTTTCAATTCAGCCCGGTCAACAACCACGATCGATTTGCTCTCCTGCGCCGCCACAAGCGTCGCTGCCGTCCGGTCGAAGCAAGCGAGCCGTTCCGTCGGATTGACGACCGTTCGGCAGGCCGTAAGTTCACCTACCACGCGTGCCGCGCCCTCGTCATTCTGGGGTGCGCGCGCGGCGAGTGATGATGCGGAACCACTAAGCGCAAAAATGGCTAGGGCGCGAATGAAACGACGCATGGGCTATCTCCAGAATGTGGCCCTGTATCGACTGACGGGCTCCATGTAGCAAGACGCCACCAACCAGTGACGTGCCGTTATAATACGGTAACTCATGTTGCAGTTTTATCACGTCATGGTTCAAAAACTTCACTGTCACGATTCTGCATTGATGTAACGGAACCCCGGACTTTATACCGTGCGGCACAATTCAACCGATCCGTCTGGGTCTGTTGCGCTTGATTTCAGTTAAGCCCGGCTAATAATAAGGGGAATAAAATGTCGTTTACCTTCCGCAACAAATTGCTGGCATCGACGCTGCTGATTGGGGCTGCCGCGATGGCCAGTCCAGCAATGGCGCAGACCGCACCGGACGATCAGCCCGAAGCCGAAACGGCGATCGTCGTCACCGGTTCGCGTATCGCTCGTGCAAACCTTGATACGGCCGCTCCCATCGCCGTTGTGACGGCTGAAGAAATCAAGCTCACCGGCCAGGTGAACGTTGAGAACATCATCAACGTTCTGCCGCAGGTCGTTCCGGGCACGACTTCGTTCTCAAACAATCCTGGTGGCGGCGTTGCTACGCTGAACCTGCGCGGGATCGGCACCAACCGGAATATCGTGCTCGTGAACGGTCGCCGCTGGATGTTCTTTGATACCTCGCAGGTAACCGACCTTAACACGATCCCGGCATTTCTGCTTGAGGGTGTTGACGTGGTGACCGGCGGCGCATCGGCCGTTTACGGTTCGGACGCTATTGCTGGCGTGGTCAATTTCCGTCTCCGCAACGATTTGAACGGCGTCGAAGCCGGTTCGCAATATTCAGTCACCGAAGCCGGGGACGGCCCACGATACGAAGGTTTCGTGGCTTTTGGTTCGGATATTGGCGAAGGTCGTGGTCATATCACCGCCTATGCGGAATATTTCCGTCGCGAAGCAATCTTCCAGGGCGATCGTGCTTTCTCGAGCAGCGCGCTTGGTGACGATGGTGCTGGCGGGTTTGCTCCAGGCGGTTCAGGCACGCTGCCCGAAGGTCGCTTCTCCGCACCTGCAACCGCAACCGTTGGTACCGGCGCGGCGGCTGTTACGTTGAACCGCGGTGCCGGCACGATCTTTACCGGTCTGGGTGGTCGCTACACGGCGGCCGGCCAGTCGCTCAGCGCAGCCGTTTTTCCGCGCGATCTTTATAACTTTGCACCGGTAAACTATCTGCAGGTTCCGCAGGAGCGTTATCTCCTCGGCGCTTTTGCCGATTATGAAATCAACGATTATGCGACTGCATATACCGAGGTGTCCTTCATCAACAACCGCGTGGCCAACGAACTGGCAGCGACGCCAGTCACCGGCAACTTCAACGTCAACATAGCGGCAGTGTCACCGTTCCTGACGGCGGCCGACAGGGCGTCGCTCGCGCAGCTTGATGCCAATGAAACTGCAATCAATCTGGCTCGTACGGGAGCGGGGCAAGGTCTCTTGTTCACAGGTGCTGCTGCACCTTCCAATGCCGCTGGTGTCGTACAGCTCTCAGTTGCACGCCGGATTGTCGAAACTGGCTCGCGCAACACGCTCGACGAGCGGAATTCGTTCCGCGTGCTGTTCGGCCTGAAGGGCGACATCGGCGAAACCGGCCTGAAATATGATGCCTATTACAGCTACGCACGCACCCGCAATGCGAACGTGCAGGCAGGCAACATCTCGCGTGCTGCTTTCCAGCGCGGCCTGGATGGCACCGCTCCGGCGATCAATATCTTTGGCCCAGGTACGCTTTCGGCAGCGTCGGTCCAGCAGATTTCGATCCTCGCCCAGAATAACGACATCTCGACCCTCCAGGTCGCGACCGGTACAGTTTCGGGCAACGTTTTCGATCTCGGTTGGGGCGGTGGCCCGATTGGCTTTGTGGTCGGCGGTGAATATCGCAAGGTCGACTCGCGGTTCATTCCCGATACGGCACTGTCTTCGGGCGACGTGATCGGCTTCAACGCCGGTAACCCTACACAGGGTGGCTATGAAGTGCGGGAAGGTTTCGGCGAGCTTCGCATCCCAATCGCTGCAGGCCAGCCCTTCTTCCATCGCCTTGAACTGAGCGCGGCTGGTCGTTACTCCGATTATTCGCTTGCGTCGGTTGGTGGCGTGGGCACTTACTCGGTCGGCCTCGAATGGGCACCCATCCCTGACATCACTTTCCGCGGTCAGTATCAGCGCGCGGTTCGTGCACCAAATGTCGGCGAATTGTTTGGTGGCCTGCAGACCGGTTTCCCGGCTGTGACCGATCCTTGCACTACCGCAGCTGCCATTCCGGCAGGCGGGCTGCGCACCACCTGCCTTGCTACTGGCGTACCGGCAGCAAACCTGGGGCAGGGGGTTCCTTCGACACTGCAGCCCAACACGCAGATTCAGGCGCAGTTCGGCGGAAATCCAAATCTGAATGCTGAAGAATCGACTTCCTACACCTTTGGTGCGGTCCTTCGTCCTTCGTTCCTCCCGCGTTTGTCGATCACGGTCGATTACTTCAACATCAGCATCGGCAACGCCGTGGCAACGGCGGGCGGCGGTGTCTCCAACATCCTCAACCTGTGCTACAATGTGTTCCAGGATGCTAATAACGGCTTCTGTCAGTTGGTTACGCGTAATGCCGGTACGGGTGCCATTGATGGCACCGTCAACTCCAACGGCACGACCGCAGTCGTGTTCGCTGGTGGTGCCAACCTGTCGTCGCTGTCGACATCTGGCGTCGACGTGGAAGTGAACTATGTCCAGCCGATGGACTTCGGTCTAATCAGCAGCAGCTCGAAGCTGAATTTCTTCTTCCAGGGCACCTACACCGACAAGAATACGTTCGTTCCGGTGATCGGTGATCCGACGACGATTGAATGCGCAGGCTTTTTCGGCCTGAATTGCGGCAATCCGCAGTCCAAGTGGAAGTGGTCTTCGCGTCTTAGCTGGCTCGACGGTCCTCTCACCACCAGCTTGCGCTGGCGCCATCTTTCGGCGACCGATGATGATGATACGACGACGACCTATACGACCGAGCGCTTGAGCGCGTACGACTTGTTTGACATCACGATGTCGGTGGATGTGAACAAGAATCTGAGCTTTACCGCTGGCGTCAACAATGTTGGTGGTCGTACGCCACAGCTGATCGGCAGCAACCAAGAGCAGGCCAATACCTATCCCGGGACTTTTGACGTCCTCGGCCGCGACTTCTTCATCGCGGGTAAGGTTCGCTTCTGATCGATACCGTATGACGAACGAAAAAGGCGGTCGCGCAAGCGGCCGCCTTTTTTCGTTTGGGCGTGAAAACAGACCCGCAGCGATCAAGCCACACAGCAATGCGGCAATGCAGCCAGCTTTGGGGCGGTCGGCCGGATCGATCGGTCAAAAATGGCCGCCCCTCGGCACTGGCGCTATCGGCGTGCCATCAATGCGGTAGCGCCGGCTTACACCACGACGTCGAATGCCACCGTCAACCGCTCGCCGCTCTCAAACGGGCGCGTGCCGTGGAATAGATAGCTGGGGAACAAAGCAAGCCGTCCCGGGCGCGGTTCGATTGTGGCGATCGGGCCAAGGTTGAGGCCAAGTTCGGCCGGTGGTGCGCCGATTTCCAGCCATCCCTGCTGGTCCATCCGACAGGCATCAGGCAGCGCGATGTAACACGCAGAGCTCAAAATACCTTCTGGATGGACGTGGTGGACGTGGAATCCGCCGTCTCCCAGCCGGACTGACCAGCTACCGCCAATGGAAAAACCCTGCCCACGAAATCGCAGTAGCGGATGCTCTTGGTCCTCAGGCGGTAGCGCGTCGAGGTGCCGTGCGACCGCCCCGACGAGCCGATCGCGCAGCAGCGAAATAATCGGCTCGTTGCGCGCGAGCAGCCGCCCGCGCGTCTGTGTGCCGCCGCGAAGCGACTGGCCGATGGGGTGGGCGCGCGTTCTGTGCAGATCGCGCAGGTGGGCTGCGAGCGCATCAAGCTCGCCGCGACTCAAATCCAGGTCCGATGCCCCATAAAGCCCAGGCTGCTCGCACAACCAGCCATGCCGAACATCCCCCGTGAGCCGCCAGGCCAACGATAGATGTGCCCATGCGGTGACCAGCCCGGTCTGATTGCGCGTCAGAGGCTCAAGCAAGGTCGCCGCCTGCGCTGGATCGCCTTTCCGCAGCGCATGCCGCCCCCGTGCGAGATCAGCCTCGGGGCCCGCACCCACCCGGGAAAAAGCGGCATCCGCACGGTCGATAGCGCCTGCCTCGCCTGCAAACACCGCTTCCATCAACACCAAGTCCTCGGCTGGCTTCAAGCAGGGCATGGCGCGGTCGAGTGCCGCCAGCGCGTCCGAGTGGCGGCCGGCCATAGCGAGGCATCGCCAATGGGCAATGTGAAGGTCGCGGTCGCCTGGAAGGCGATCGATGGCCTCGATAAAGCCTCGGGCGAAATCGCCCTCGCCGCCGGATTCCGCCCGCATGCGCGCCAAGCTTACATGCCCCTCAATCCAGCCCGGGTTTTGCTCAACGTGCTGGGCGAGCAGCGCAATACCGCCGCCGTCGTCCGTCAATGCAATGGCCTCTGCTAGGCCAAGCACCAGCGCGGGATCGTCTCCCGCCACCTCAATCGCGCGGCGATAAGCGGGCTCGGACGCCAGCTCGCCGCGTTCCAGAGCAACTCTCGCCGCGCCGTGCAGGGCAATGGGACGATCCGGTGCCAAAACCAGAGCGTGACCGAAATCAGCGGTAGCAGCGGCAAGGTCGCCGCTCTGGCGATTGATCGATCCGCGCGCTTCCCATAGCCGGGGGTTGCTTGGATGGGCAGCTAGCAGCACGCTCAGGTCGTCAATCGCCGCTGCGTAATCACCCAGCCGCTGCCGCAACAACGCCCGGTTGAAACGGGGGTCAACTGCACGCGGATCGCCCCGGAGCGCGCGCTCGAAATGCTGCAAGGCGCCCGCGGCATCGCCTTGCTGGTCGAGTAAGTTGGCGAGATTGTTATTGATCTGCGGATCGTTGGGCAGCGCCACCAAGGCTTTGCGAAAAGCGGCGATTGCCGCGTCCGTCTGCCCAAGCCTTGAATGGCACAACGCCAGCAAGTGAAGCACTTGCGGATGATCGCCCATCACGCGCAATACGACGCCAAGATCCTTCCGGGCGGCATCATAGCGGCCGGCCTGAAAAGCAGTTTCGGCGCGGCCAAAAAGAGCGTTCACGTCGATCTGAGACATTAGATTACGATGCCGTCTCGTCGATGGGCTGTCTAGCCGTTTGATCTCGCCGTGGGCACTGCCGTCGCTGCGCCACTGTTTCACGCGCGTTTGCTCGACCCGCCATATCGCCTGTGCTCCAGCAAGCCTAGCCGCTGTTCGTTACCGATCTCGCAGCCACCCGGTAATCGAAAAGCGCCCGATGGGCGCAAATGGTGGCACGAAACTGACAGCATGCGGAGCCGGGACCGCAAATAGGCTCAGCGCATTAAAACGCGGCCGATAGCCCGCAATGACATCGCCATCGTCATCGAAAAATTGAAGATAGCCGCCCCAATCCGGTCGCCAGTCAAGCGCACACAAGCTCAAAACATAGGCGACCCGCCAGCCTTCAGCGACATGGCTGTCCATATGTCGCGCAAGAAACTGGTTCGGCGCAAACAACGTGGCCTGCGCATCTGCCTTGCGCAATTCAGTGAAGCCGGTGACGGTGCGCATCATATCCAGAAATGGCTCGTCATTCAGGTGCTCAAGAAACACATCGTGCGGCCCACCCGGTGCCCATGCGCCCAGATAAGCGTCTAGAATCGGATAGCGGGCATAGCTGAAGGCATAATCCTGCGCGCTCATGGCGCGATGGATTTTTCCGGCGATGTCGGCACGTGCGGCGGTACCCAGCCCGGCCAGCTCATCGGCGTTGATGCCGTGTGGCCCGTGATCACCCGCTCCCCAGGCCAGGCCCCATGGCGTGCGATTGGCAATCACATCATGGAGGGCGCGGGCAGAGGCTTCGGTCAGCACGTTGCGGATTTGTACACGCCGGTCGCGAGCGAAACGTTGGGACAGGGCTGGTAAATCGAGTTCCGGGTTCAGCGCAAACAGCTCAATAGTCATGGGTGGGCCGCCCAAAAGCCGGTGAAATTGTCCATGGGGCCTGTGGTCGCGTCCATCCTGCTGCCATCGCCGCCATGCTCCCTGAATTCAACCCCAAGCGCAGTTTCCCGAATCGTGGTGACTGGCTGTGCAGATGCTATCGCACCAACCAATGTGCTGCAAAATCGGCGCCGATCGTGCCTTCAGGGAGCATATCGGCTCCGCGCTGGGGCAGGGGGGGCAGCCCCCCCCAATTGGCGGTCGGACGATCAGGTAACGGCGATCTTCAGCGCGCCATCACCGTCTGTGACGTGAACGGCCTGCCCATCCTTGATCGCGCCCGACAGGATCAGGTCGGCGAGCGGGTCTTGCAGATAACGCTGCACGGCGCGCTTCAGGGGGCGCGCGCCATAAACCGGATCATAGCCCACGCGGCCAAGCCAGCTCCGTGCCCCCGCCGTCAGTTCGATCGTTACCTTGCGTTCGGCAAGCAGCCGCCGGACACGATCAACCTGAATGTCGACAATTGGTGCCATTTCGCTTTGCCCAAGCCGGTGGAACAGCACGATTTCGTCAAGCCGGTTGAGGAATTCGGGCCGGAAATGGCCGCGCACCATCTCCATCACCTGCGGCTCAACCGAGGCAACTGGTTCGTCGTCTGCCAGTGCCGTTAGATACTGGCTTCCCAGGTTTGATGTCAGCACGATGATCGTGTTGGTGAAATCGACCGTCCGACCCTGGCCATCGGTCAGCCTTCCGTCGTCAAGCACCTGGAGCAGGATGTTGAACACATCGCCGTGTGCCTTCTCCACCTCATCAAACAGCACCACCTGATAGGGGCGACGGCGGACTGCTTCGGTTAAAACGCCGCCCTCATCATAACCGACATAGCCGGGGGGCGCGCCGATCAACCTTGCGACGGCGTGCTTTTCCATGAATTCGCTCATGTCGATGCGCACCATGGCGGTGGGATCATCGAACAGAAATTCGGCGAGTGCCTTGGTCAGCTCGGTTTTGCCAACGCCGGTTGGGCCGAGAAACAGGAAGCTACCCAGTGGCCGGTTGGGGTCCTGCAACCCCGCTCGCGCGCGGCGGACCGCGGTGGACACGGCGCGCACCGCCGCTGCCTGGCCGATCACGCGCTTGCCAAGCGTTTCCTCCATCTGGAGCAGTTTGGCGCGCTCGCCCTCCATCATCCGCTCCACCGGAATGCCGGTCCAGCGCGCGACCACCCCGGCAATATCCTCCGCCGTTACTTCCTCGCGCAGCATCGCCCCTTCGGTTGCGCCCGCTGCCTCGTCCAATTGGCGCTGAAGTTGCGGGATGGTGCCGTAGGAAAGCTCGCCCGCGCGTGCGAGATTGCCGCTGCGCTGCGCCTGCTCAAGCTCAAGCCGAGCGGCATCGAGCTGTTCCTTGAGCCGTGCTTCAGCCGCAATCTTGTCCTTTTCGGCCTGCCAACGCTGCGTCAGGCCCGCCGATTGCTGTTCCAAGTTGGCAAGTTCGCCCTCAAGCGTCGCCAGACGATCACGCGATGCAGCATCGGTTTCGCGCTTCAACGCCTCGCGCTCGATTTTCAGCTGGATGATCCGCCGGTCCAGGATTTCAATTTCTTCGGGCTTGCTCTCCACCTCCATGCGGATGCGGCTGGCGGCCTCGTCCATCAGGTCGATCGCCTTGTCGGGCAAGAAGCGATCCGTGATGTACCGGTGCGACAGGGTGGCCGCCGCAACGATTGCCGCATCGGTGATGCGCACGCCGTGGTGCAGCTCATATTTCTCCTTCAGTCCGCGCAGGATGGAGATGGTGTCGGGCACGGTGGGTTCGCCAACAAACACCGGCTGAAAACGCCGCTGGAGTGCGGCGTCCTTCTCAACATGCTTGCGGTATTCATCCAGCGTGGTTGCCCCCACACAGTGCAGCTCGCCGCGCGCGAGTGCCGGTTTCAGCAAGTTGGAGGCGTCCATTGCCCCCTCGCTTTTGCCGGCCCCGATCAACTGGTGCATTTCATCAATGAACAGCACGATATCTCCCTCGGCAGCGCGCACTTCATCCAACACGCCCTTCAGCCGTTCCTCAAATTCGCCGCGATATTTGGCACCGGCGACTAAGCTCCCCAGATCAAGCGACATCAGTCGCCGCCCTTTCAGCGTATCGGGCACATCGCCGTTGGTGATGCGGATCGCCAGCCCTTCTGCAATCGCGGTTTTGCCGACGCCAGGCTCGCCGATCAGTACAGGGTTGTTCTTGGTGCGGCGCGCCAGAATCTGGATCGTGCGGCGGATTTCCTCGTCGCGGCCAATAACAGGATCAAGCTTGCCGTCGCGCGCCGCTTGCGTCAGGTCGCGCGCGAATTTCTTCAGCGCATCATACCGGTCTTCGGCGCCTGCCGTGTCTGCCGTGCGGCCCTTGCGCAGATCATTGATCGCGGCATTCAGCCCCTCTGGCGTCGCGCCCGATTCCTTGATTGCCTTGCCCGCCACGGTATTGAGCGACAGCGCCAGCGCCACCAGCAGCCGTTCGACCGTGACATAGCTGTCCCCCGCCTTGGCGGCGACCTGCTCGGCCTGATCAAGGATCCGCACCGCATCATTGTCGATCCCCGGCGTTTGCTGCGCGCCCGAACCAGACACGGCCGGCACCTTGGCGAGCGCTGCATCGGTTTCGCTCAGCGCGCGTGCGGGGTTGCCGCCTGCGGCCTTGATCAGGCCAGAGGCGAGGCCCTGTTCATCTTCCAACAGCGCTTTCAGCAAATGCTCCGGACCGATCCGCTGATGGCTCATGCGTATTGCCACAGTCTGTGCCGATTGGAGGAAGCCCTTGGCACGATCAGTGAATTTTTCGAGGTTCATGCGCAGTTCCTGTTGGTTGCCCCAGGGGAGTGGCCGTGAAATACAGGCCCGATGTAGTGTTGCTAATCTGCAACACAAGGGATGGCAGTCAAGCATGCCGGATTGTAAATCGCGCTCGCGTCGTGCGGGCCGGGCGGCTAGGCTTGCGCCAAATCAGAAATGGGGTGGTGGATGCGGAAATTGTTGGGGCGCTTGGGCGCGGGCGTGCTGGTGTTCCTGATCGTCGCTGCAATCGGGCTGGCCGTTTGGGAGCCGTTGACCGCGACCGCTGCGCCACCGCCCACCACGCACAGTTATGATACCCGGATCGTGCGTGACAATTTCGGCGTGCCGCATGTGTTTGGCACCAGTGACGCCGATGTCAGTTACGGCATCGCCTATGCCCATGCCGAGGATGATTTCACGACCCTGCAAGACGTGATCGCGATGACGCGCGGTCGGTTTGGCGCGTTGAACGGGCAAGCTGGTGCCGGAGTTGATTTTGCGCTGCGGCTGGTACGTGCCCGCGAAACGGTGACGCGCGATTATATGAAGCAACCCGCTGACGTTCGGGCCTTGCTTGATGCCTATGCCGCCGGGCTGAACCATTTTGCTGAAAAGCATCCGGGTGAGGTGCGGCTGCGTAACCTGTTTCCCGTCAATGGGCAGGATATTGCCGCGGGATTTGTGCTGCGATCACCCTTTTTCTTCGGGCTTGATGCGGTGCTGGGCGCGCTGGTGGGCGAAAAGCCATTGCCGGTTGAAACCGCCGGGCCAACGCCTGATTCGCCCAACATTGCGCCGCTACCGCCCAAGGGGCAGGTCGCCGTGCGCGACACTGACGAGGGCAATATGAATGGCTCAAACGCGTTCGTTGTCGCCCCCAAGCGATCAGCGGACGGCTTTACTCGGCTCGTTTCAAACGCGCACCAGCCCTATCGCGGCGGCGTGGCGTGGTATGAACTGGTGGTGCATTCAAAGGCGGGGTGGGATTTTGCCGGGGCAACCTTTCCCGGCGCGCCTTACCCTTTGTTGGGGCACAACAAGACGTTGGGCTGGACGAACACCGTC
>JBBSCC010000096.1:0-10599 GCA_038250735.1 Sphingomonadales bacterium
ATCCTGCTCGTCAGCTTGATCGCGGCGGCGGCAATTGCCTGGATGACGCTGGCATCGCCGCAGCAGAAAACGCTGTTTTCGGGCTTGCCTGATGCTGACAAAAGCGCGGTGCAGGCCGCGTTGCAAGCAGCGAACATCACGTCGAAAATCGATGAGGGCAGCGGCGCGCTGACCGTCAACGAGGATGATTATTCGCGCGCCCGCATTTTGCTGGCGGGGCAGGGCCTGCCCAAGGCGGCCCCTGGCGGCTACCAGATTCTCGACAATTTGCCGATGGGTGTTTCCCGCGCGGTTGAGGGCGAGCGGCTGCGCCAGGCACGCGAGACCGAATTGGCGCGGTCGATTCAGGAAATTGACGCGGTCGCCGAAGCGCGCGTCCATTTGGCCATGCCCGAAACCAGCGTGTTCGTGCGCGACAATGCCGCACCCTCTGCGTCGGTTATCCTGAAGCTACAACCGGGCCGCAGCCTGGCCGAAGCGCAGGTGAGCTCGATCATCAACCTCGTCGCCTCGTCGGTGCCGGGGTTGAAGACCGATGCCGTCACCGTGGTCGATCAGATGGGGGCATTGCTGACCCATGTGCAGGGGCAGGATTCGACGACGCTTGCTGGCGACGCCCGGATCGATTTCCAGCGCCGGATTGAAGATAAATACCGCGCGCAATTGACCCAGTTGCTGACGCCATTGGTGGGGCCGGGGAATTTCTCGGCTGAAATCCAGGCCGATGTTGATCTGGATGAAACCCAGGCAACGCGCGAAAGCTATGACAAGCAGGGCGCGCTGCGTGCTGAACAGGGCAATTGGACCGGCACGGGGGCAGCGGCCGGGCAACAGGCACCGGGTGGTATTCCCGGTGCATTGTCAAACACCGCACCGCCCGCCAGCACGGTAACCGCGCAAAGCCAGACACCTGCTGCCGGGGCCACCCCTGCACCTGGTGCCACGCCCGCGCCCGGTGCCGCAGCTGCTGGTGCCACGCCACCCAAGGCCACTGAAAATTATTCGCGCGCCTATGATCTGGGTAAGGAAATTTCCGTCACGCGGGCCATGCCCGGCACCGTGAAGCGGCTTTCCGTTGCGGTGCTGCTGCGCGATCCTGAAAAGGGCAAGCCGCGCAGCCCGGTTGAAATCCAGCAGATTACTGATCTGGTGCGCGCAGCGGTTGGCTATGATGCCGCACGCAATGATCAGGTGACGGTCATCGCGCGCAAATTTGCACCCGCCACCGTGCTTGAAGACAATACACCTTGGTATGATGCCGGTTGGCTGCCGATCGTTGCGCGCAACGTGACGGCCATTGTGATTGCGATCATGGTGCTGATGCTGGGTATCCGCCCGCTATCAAAGGCTGTGCTGAAAAAGCGCGATGAAGCACCCGCGCCCCGCCTTGCGGCAGGTACTGCCTTTTCCTCTGTGGGCCAGCCATCCGGCGGCGGCGCGCAACAGATGCAGGACGGTGTGCCGATCCCGGTGAGTATTGAGATGATCGATAATGCCCGGAATTTTGATGACCGGATTGGCATGGTGCGCGGTTTTACCCGCGATAACCCGTCCCGCGCGGCGCTTGCTGTGCGTGACATGATTAAGGCGGATGCGAGCTGATGGAACAGCCAACCAAAAGCTATACCGGCGTTGAACGCGCCGCTGTGCTGATGATGCTGGTCGGCGACGATGAAGCCGCCGCCATCCTGCAAAAGCTTGACCCCGAAGAAGTGCGCCAGCTTGGCAAGGCGATGTTTGCTGTCGCCGATGTCAGCGAGATCGAGGTGGCGACCGTGCTCGACGATTTTGTCGGCAAGGCGCGGGCACGCACCGGCGTGGGTTTTGATCCCCGCCCGCGCATTGAATCGATGATGAACCGCGCGCTTGGCCAGGAAAAGGCGGATAGCGTGCTGGCGCGCATCACCCCGCCTGCCGATGCCTGCCAGATTGATTTGCTCGATTGGCTGGATGCAAGCGAGATCGCCGGGCTGATCGAAAAGGAACACCCGCAAATTGCAGCGGTGCTGATCGCCAATCTGGATCCCGGCATCGGGGCACAGGTGCTCGAATTGCTGCCTGATTCGGTGCAGCCCGATGTGCTCCACCGCATTGCGCGGCTGGGCCCCATCACCCCGGAAGCGGTTGAGACGCTGAAGGCGATGCTGTCGGGCCGGATCGGTGCCAGCCAGCAATCAACCGGCGTAACGCTGGGCGGTACGCGCGAGGCGGCGAAAATCATGTCGAGCGCGCGCAAGACGACTGAGGCGCGGGTGATGCCCAAATTGTTCAAGATCGACCGCGAAACCGCCAAGGCAATCGAAGAAGCAATGTTCGTCTTCGATAATCTGCTGGAGCTGGACGACAAGAATCTGGGTACACTGATCCGCAATGTCGACGGCGACATATTGATCCGGGCACTGAAGGGTGTCGACGAATCGATGCGCGGCCGGTTCCTGGGTTGCATGTCGAGCCGGGCGGCAGACGGTATTCGCGACGAGCTCGAATCGCGCGGGCCGATGCGCCTGTCCGAAGTGCTCGAAGCGCAAAAGGCGATCATCCAGATCGCCCGCAGCCTATCGAAGGACGGTACGATTCAGATGGGTGGGGGCGACGACGACTATGTCTAGTTTTGCCGCCGGCTTTTCGGCGCGTCACAATGCCGCTGCCAGGGCACTGCACCAGGCGTTTGACGGGCCCAGCGATGGTTTTGCGCCTGCCGATCTAAAGGCGCGGGCGGCGGGGAAGGGGCGTCCGAAATCCTTCTCGCCGCAGGAATCTTCGCCCAAAAGCTTCAGCCCCGCCGATCCCGATCATGATGCGACGCATGGCTGGGATCCGCTGAACCCGCAGGTAGAAGATGTTGGCTTCAACGATCCCATCGAAACCGCACGCGGTGCAGGCTTTGCAGAAGGCGTGGCGCAAGGGCGGTTGCTTGAACGTGAAGCGCATGAACGCGACCTGGCGCTGCTGCAGTCGCTTGCCCATGCGCTTAAGACGAGCGACCGGATCGACCGGGAACAGCTCGCCCGGCAATTGCGCGAGGCGGTGATGTCGCTGGTGACGAAACTGGTCGGGGATGTCGGGGTGTCGGGAGATTTGCTCGCCGGCAGAATTGCGGCGGCGGCTGATCTGCTGGCGGACAGTGCCGAAGCGGCGATGCTGCGCGTTCATCCCGACGATGTCGCCCTGTTGGCCGATAAGCTGCCCAGCACGATCCTGCCCGTCGGCGATGTCAGCATTGATCGCGGTAGTTTCGTGCTCGAATCAGCCTCGACGATTGTCGAGGAGGGGCCCGAACTATGGCTTGAACAACTGGCGCACGCGATTGACCGAGTGGCTGTGCCGTCATGCTGAACCGTTTTACGGCTGATTATCTGGAAGGCGTGGCTGGCGCTGATTTTGCCCCGCGTGCGCGCGTTTCCGGGCGGCTCGCCTCGTTTGATGGGTTGCTGATGGAGGCGACGGGCCTGTCGCTGCCGGTGGGCACGATCTGCTCGATTGGATCAGGCAAGGCGCGCGTGGAGGCTGAAGTGATCGGCTTTCGCGGCGGACGCACGTTGATGATGAATTTGGGCGGTCCGGCGCCGTTGCTGCCGCAAGCACCCGTGCGCCCGCTGGGCGCGCCGGGTGAAGCAGAGGTGGGGGCAGCGCTGCTCGGTCGCGTCGTAGACGGCGCGGGCAAGCCGATTGACGGGCTTGGCCCCATTCGCGGCGCGGGGCATTGGCCGATTGCAGGCAAGCTGCAAAACCCGCTTGATCGCGGGCGGGTGTTGAAGCCGATGGATGTCGGCGTGCGCGCCATCAACGGGCTGCTGACGATTGGGCAGGGCCAGCGGATCGGCATTATGGCCGGATCGGGCGTCGGCAAATCGGTGCTGCTGGGGATGATCGTGCGCGCGGCTGAGGCGGATGTGATCGTGATCGGCCTGATCGGCGAACGCAGCCGCGAAGTCGCCGATTTTCTGGAAACCAAGGTGGCGGGTGAGGCGCGTCAGCGTGCCGTTGTGGTCGCCGTGCCTGCCAATCATTCACCCGTGCTGCGCATTCGCGGCGCGTTGCGGGCGACCGCGATTGCCGAGGCTTTCCGGGCCGAGGGCAAGAATGTGCTGCTGATCATGGATTCGCTGACCCGTGTGGCGCATGCCGGGCGCGAAATCGGGCTGGCGCTGGGCGAACCCGCCAGCGCGCGCGGCTATCCGCCGTCCGCCATTGCGATGCTGCCCAATTTGATCGAGCGGGCGGGCACCGATATCAATTCGGGCGGATCGATCACCGCCATTTATACCGTGTTGGCGGACGGTGATGACGGCAATGATCCGGTGGTCGACAGCGCCCGATCCATCCTGGACGGGCATATCGTGCTGTCCCGCCAATTGGCCGAACGCGGGATTTATCCGGCGATCGACATCGGCCCCTCGGTCAGCCGGGTGATGACCGATATTACCGCCAAACCGCACCAGCGCGCCGCGCGCATCCTGCGCGGGCATCTGGCCACTTACGAAGAAAATCGTGATCTGGTGCTCATGGGGGCATACCGGTCTGGTGCTGATCATGCGATTGACCAGGCCATCGCCAATCACGGTGCGATCATCGAATATATTCGCCAGGGCGCAGACGAGATCGTCACGCTTGACGATGCCGTTGCCGAACTGACCGGCGTTTTTGGGGATGGCTAAACGCGGGATTTCGCTCGACCGGATTTTGCGGGTGCGCACGCTTCAGCTGGGGCTGGTGCAGGCTGCCGAAATGCAGGCGCATGAAAAGGTGGCGAGCGAGGATGCGCTGCGCAGCCGGATCGCTCAGCTTGTTGCCAATGTTGCGCCGGAGGAAGAAGCGGCAGAGGCATTTTCGTTCATTGCCGCTGCGCATTTTCGCGACCGGCTGAACCAGTCCGCCGCCGCCGCCGAAGCGCGGCTGCGCACGGCAACCGACAATCTAACCCGCGCGAGCGACGCCACGCGTGAGGCCAGGCGCGACCAATCTGCCATCGAAAAGCTGATTGCGCGGCAGGATCAGGCCGCCATCGTCAAGGCAATGCGCGCCCTGGAAGAAGCGCCGCCGACGCGCAGGAACCGGCACGATCCTTGCTGAATGCCTGACGGGTAACTGTGCCCGCAGGATTTATGCATGCTCCAGCTTTCGCTTTCTCCAGCTCTTGTGCCTGTAAATGCGCCGGTTTTGGCAGCGTCCGCTGCCGGAACGGGGGATTTTGCACTGGCGCTGGCATTGGCGGAGACGGGGGCACCGGCTGGGCTTGCGGCAGGGACTGGCGGGACGGCAGATATTGACCCGGCAAAGCCCGTGGCGGCTGGCGATCCATTGCCGCCGGTTCGGCAATTTCTTGCCGCTGCTGCCGATCTGGCCATCCCGACGCCGACTGCCGCGCCAAACGCCTTGCCCGTTGGCGTGCCCGCAGGCGCGCGGCCCAGTGACGCCGAGCCGCTGGCGTTTCCCTTTCTGGCGGTTGGTCTTCACGTACCCCCCGGTGACGGCGACCCCACCCCGGTTGAGCGCGGCGACGCAGCCGATTCCATCGACCCGGCCCCGCCGACGCCGCTGGTTGCGCTGCCGATCGTGGTGGCCGCAGCGGCTGTGCCGCCCCCACCAGAGTTGGTCGCAACTGCGGTGCCGGTGTCGTCGGTTCAGCCGACCGTCAGCCGTTTGGCGGGTTCAATCCCAAACCTGACGGATAAAGCGCTGCCATTATCGCAATCCAGTGCTGTTCCCGCCGCTGACACACGGGCGGATGAAGCGGCGTCGCAAAATGGTCGCAAGCCAGCCGAAGCTACCACCCCTTCGGCTGATCACCTTGCCGCCAGCCCTGAAATCGTCGTTCGGCCTGCCAGCGATAATCCCCCGTCGCGCTTGATCGACCTGGGCGCCGCGAGCCTACCCGTGTCACCGTCGCCACCGATTGCCAGCGGCTCGCCTGCTTCCATTCCAAACCGGGCTGATGCCGCTGTGGCGCCGGTTCCAGCCACCGCCCTGCAAGCGGCCACCACCCGCGCGGATGAACCCGCGCCGCAAACCATTCGCCTGTCCATCGAAACGACCGGTCCGGCAGCTGATCGCCCTGCCGTCAACCCGATCATCGTCGTTCGGCCCGGCAGCGCCAGCGCGCAACCGTCATCGCCTGCACGGGCTGCCGCGCCTGATGCGTCGATTCCGGTTTCTCCGGCGATACCGACCCTGCCGCCTGCGCCAGTGATTGGCGTGGCGGTGCCGGCGTTGCGCGCCTTTGCCGCCGGAATCGCCGCCACCACCGCGCGCCCGCCGCGGCTGTTGCGCGATGAGGACCCGCTTTCCGCGCCGCTTGCACCCACCGGCAGCGCCGATAGCGCGGCGCAACGGCTCGATCCTGCACCCCGCGCCTTGCCGCCCATTGATATGCGCCGGGAGGATTGGACCCGCGCGCTGATCGACCGGATTGGCGCGGTGCACGATGTCGCCAATGCCCGGGACACGCGAATCACGCTGGTGCCAGACGCGCTTGGCAAAATTGAAGTTGCACTGCGTCAGGATGGCGACACCGTTCACGTCCAGTTCGCCGCCGATGCTCCGGCCACCCGGGCGCTGCTCGCCGATGCCCAGCCGCGCCTTGCCGAACTGGCCGAAGCGCGCGGGCTAAGGCTTGGCGACGCGTCTGTATCAGCAGGCAGCGACGGCGCACGGGCTGGGAATGCCAGCGGGAACGCCTTTGGCCAGGCCGCTGATCAGCGCCGCCCGGCCCCGGTTGCACAACCTGTTAACCATAATCGTTCAATCACAACCAATCCCGCCCGTGATCGGGCGATTTCTGATGACCGAATTGCGTGAGATGAAGGGGAAAGATCATGGCGAAATCTGACGATAAAGATACCGAAACTGCCCCAAAGAAAAAGGGCGGCGCAATGAAATGGGTGATGATCATCGTCGTCCTGCTGATCGTGATCGGCGGCGGCGTGGGCGGTGGTTTGTATGCCATGCAAGCCGGCTATTTCGGCGGCGGGGAGCACGGTGAATCAGTGCACATCGAATTGCCCCGGCTTGTTCCTAAAGCCGAGGAAAAGCGCGGCGGCGGCGGTGAAGAGGATGGCCATGGCGGCGGCGGTGGCGGCGGCAGCTATGCGCCAATGGGCAAGGGCGGCGACAAATACGCGTCCAATTATTACGCGATGGAAAAGGAATTCACGTCGAACCTGCGCGACAGCGTGCATTTCGTGCAGGTCGGCATCGCCATTTCGACGCCTTATGACGAGCGCATTGTCGAAAACATCAAAACGCACGAAATCGCGGTGCGTTCTGCGGTGCTGCTCGCGCTGGGTGATGCAACCGAGGAACAGGTGTTCGCGGTGGAGGGCAAGCGCCAGCTCCAGGCGCATCTGGTGAAGGCAATTAACGCTGTTTTGAAACAAAAAGAGGGATTCGGCGGCGTTGGTAACGTCTACTTTACCAATTTTGTTGTTCAGTGAGGCATGGTTAACGAGGCATCACCAACGGCAGCAAGCGAGCGGCGCGATCGGGGACGATCGCGCCCCCCCGCCGAGCATGCAGCTGCGCTGGGGGTAGCCAACCTTAATCCCTTTGGCGATCTCCACACGTTGCAGCATTTGTCGGCGCTGCTGGCCCGGTCATTGCGGGGCGTGTTTGAACCGCTGCTGCGCTGCGAGGCGCGGATCTGGGCTGAACCGCTGGTGGTGCAGCGCTTTGCCGATTACCGCGCTGAGCGCCCTGAAATCCTCACCGCCTGGCTGCCGATGGCAATGGCCCCGTCGCCGGGCACCGCGCTGATCCTGTTTGATGGCAAGTTTGTCCTTGAACTGCTTGACCAGTTTTTTGGCGGCACCGGCGCTGCCCCGCACCCGATGCCAGCCGAATTCTCACCCGCTGCCGAATCGATGGTGGAGCGGCTGGGGATGATGCTGGCTGGCCCGCTGAAAAGCGCGTGGGAGCCGCTGGCACGGATTGATTTTCGCCCCGGCCATATGGAAACCAGCCCGGCGTTGTTGAGTGATGTTGATGCAGAGGATGCGGTGGTTGTTACCCGCTTCGGGATCGCAACCGGCACCGCCAAACCGACTTTCATCGATATCGTTTATCCGGTGACGGCACTGAAGCCGCATGCCCCCTCGCTGACGGGCAAGGTGCATGCGCGCGCCGCCGCGCCCGATCCTGCATGGCGCAACGGGCTGACCCGTGCGGTGATGGGCGTGCAATTCCCGGTGCGTTCGGTGCTCGCCGAACCGATGATTTCGCTCGTCAAACTAATGGAACTCAAGGCCGGGGACGTCATCCCGATCAGCTTCGGTGCCGATGTGCCGGTGATGGTGGGCGGCGACCGGCTTGGCACGGGAACGGTTGGCACGTCGAACGGCAAGGCCGCGATCCGCCTGACCACGATCGAACGTAAAGATGAAGAGGATTACCGATGAACGACATGACCGGGGGTTTCCCCGTCGACGGGGCAGTGGCGGCCAATTTCAGGCTGTTGCAGGACGTTGACGTCAAGCTGACCGTCGAAATCGGGTCAACCTCGCTCACCTTGCGCGAACTGCTCGCGCTGGGTGAAGCCAGCGTGATTGAACTCGACCGTGCGGCCAATGAACTGCTCGATGTGTTCGTCAACGGCACGCTGATCGGGCGCGGCGAAGTGGTGACCGTGGGTGACCGGTTCGGCGTGCGGATGACCGAGCTGGTAACCCCAGACAAGCGGGCAGCGCGCTGATGATGTGGGAATATATTCTGAAGGTGGCGGTGCTGCTGCCGCTCGTCTGCGGGCTGATGATCGGCTGCCTTTACCTGTGGCGCCGGCTGGAAACGCGGCTGCAGGCAACGCAGGGCGAACGCATGCTGACGGTGAAGGAAACGATGATGCTGTCGCCGGGCCTGAAGCTGGCGGTGCTGGAATTTGAAGGGCGAAAGCTGCTCGTCTCCGTTGGCCGCGGCGGTGTGTCGCTGATTGACCGGGGCGACAAATGACCAGCCCGGTCGTCCGCCGTATCGCGGCAACGGGCCCCAGCCTGTTCCGCACCGCCCCTGCTGGCGGTGACGCGCGCAAGCGGAGCCGCTGGGCGGGCCGGGTTGTGCTTATGGCACTCGCGGTTATTTTCTGCCTGATTATCGCGGTGCCGGCATTTGCCCAGGCCGCGCCGATCGCGCCTGCGGCTCCAGCGGCACCGGGCACAGGCGATGCGATTGATCGCGCGCTGGGCGATCTGGGCGGCGGCAATGCGCCGCTGTCGCTGTCGCTCCAAGTGCTCATCATCATGGGCCTGTTGTCGATCCTGCCCGGCATCCTGCTGATGATGACCAGCTTTACCCGGATCATCATCGTCCTTTCCATTTTGCGCCAGGCGCTGGGTTTGCAGCAGACGCCGCCGAACCAGGTGCTGGTCGGGCTGTCGCTGTTCCTCAGCTTTTTCATCATGGCGCCGGTGCTGAACGAGATGAACGTCAACGCCATTCAGCCCTATGCCGCCGGTAAGATCGGCGCGACCCAGATGATCGAAACCGCGGGCAAGCCGCTGCACGCCTTCATGCTCCGCCAGACGCGGATGAAGGATATTTCGATGTTCTCCAAAATCGCCAAATCGGGGCCATATGCCAAGCCAGCGGACGTGCCCTATTCGGTGCTGCTGCCATCCTATGTGACCAGCGAGCTGAAAACCGCGTTCCAGATCGGGTTTCTCATTTTCCTGCCGTTTATCGTGATCGACCTGATCGTCGCGTCGGTGCTGATGTCGCTGGGTATGATGATGGTGTCCCCCACAATTATATCGTTACCCTTCAAGCTTTTATTGTTCGTGCTGGTCGATGGCTGGGCGCTGACAATGGGGTCGCTTGCCAATAGTTTCATGAGGTAGCGCGGCGATGGACACCCAATATTTCCTGACGATCGCGAATGAAGCTTTGTGGGTGCTTGCCCTTGCCTCTGCGCCGATCCTGATCCCGGCACTGCTCTCTGGCTTGATCCTGGGCATGGTGCAGGCAGCGACCTCGATCAACGAACAGACGCTGACTTTTGTCCCCAAGCTGGTGGTCGTCGCGGTGTCGCTGGTGATCTTTGGCGGGCTGATATTGGGGCTGCTGAGCGATTTCACCGTATCGATTTTCGAGCGCATTCCCGATCTGGTGAAATAGCGCGATGCTGGGCTTTGGCCTGTCGATTGAGCCGCAGCTTTGGACGCTGCTGTTCGTCATGATCCGCGTCAGCGCGACGTTTATCGCGGCACCGGTTTTCGGCGCGGTCAGCGTGCCGTTGCAGGTGCGCATTGCGCTGTCCGGCGCGATTGGATTTCTGGTGCTCGCCGCGCATCCGGTGGCGGCCCCCGCCCAGATATTTGCCGCCACCACCTTTCTGGCGATTGCCGCTGAAGCGCTGGTTGGGCTGGCGATTGGTTTTGTGCTGCAAATCGCCTTTGCAGCGCCGCTGGTGGCGGGTGAATTGATCGGCACATCAATGGGCATCGGCTTTGCGTCGGCCATCGATCCGCAAAACGGCAAGTCGAGCACCGCGCTTGGCCAGTTCATGATGACGCTGCTCACCTTGCTGTTCCTGTCGGTCAACGGCCACCTGATGCTCGTCGATCTGGTCGTGCGCAGTTACGCGGTGCTGCCGCCCGGCGCGCCGTGGATCGC
>JBBSCC010000097.1:0-10589 GCA_038250735.1 Sphingomonadales bacterium
AACCTGACCGGCACCAAATATGGCTGCGGCACCGGGCAATGCGGCGCCTGCACCGTCGATATCGATGGCGAGCCGGTGCGATCATGCCAGGCGACGATTGGCGCGATCGAGGGCACGTTTGTTACCACCATCGAAGGGCTGTCGCGTGATCGCTCGCACGCCGTGCAACAGGCCTTCATTGCCAAAAACGTGCCGCAATGCGGATTTTGTATCCCCGGCATGATCATGGCCGCCGCCATGCTGATCAAGGCCAACCGCAATCCTTCCGAAGAGGAAATCCGCAAGGCCATCACCAATTTGTGCCGCTGCGGCGTCTATCCGCGCATCGTGGAGGCGGTGCAGCTGGCCGCGCGGATTCAACGCGGCGACGAAACAATCGCACCCGAAACGCCCGCCCCCAATCGGCAGGGTGCCCTTTAGGCACGATAGATTCCTTTCATTTGGCTGACACAGCAATTCAGAAACCGCTCATCGACGGTGTTCCATTACGGGTCATCGCTTCCACGGCTATCGTGTGCGGCGCTTAATCGGAGGGACTTATGCGTAGATCGTTACTGGTGACCCTGCTGGCGGCATCCGCCTTGGTCCCAACCGCCGCCATGGCACAAGATGAAGGCGGCCGTTTTCGCGGGCAGCGCCAAAGTAACCAAGGGGCGTTGCAGCAGGATCGCGCAGCGTTCCGTGCTGAACGCCAGGCCGAACGTGGCCCCGACGCCAGCATGGTGCGCCAGGAGCAACGCCAGGAACAGCGGCAGCAACAGCGCCAGGAACGCCAGGCCCAGGTCCAACCCCCTGTTCAGGCACCCGTACAGGCTCCAGCGCAGGTGCAGGCCCAAGTGCAGGCTCAGGTGCGGCAGCAGGCCCAGCCCCAATTCCAGCCCCAGTTCCAGCCCCAGTTCCAACAGCGTCGCGAATTGCGGCAGGACCGGCAGGAGTTCCGTCAGGATCGCGTACAGGAGCGTCAGGATTTCCGGCAGGATCGCCGCAATGATCGGGGCCTGGTGCAAAACGGAGTCGTAACCCCGCCGCAGGCCCAGCTCGAACGGCGCGATGATCGGCGCGATTTCCGCACCGATCGTCGTGACGACCGCCAGGATTTCCGGCAGGACCGCCAGCAGGATCGGCGCTTTGACCAGAACGGCAATCGCGGGTTCAACAACGGCCAGCAATTCAACAACGGCCAGGGTTTCAACAATAACCAGGGCGTTCGCGGCCAGAACTTCGGCGGGCGCAACCGGGGCAATGATTTCCGCGGGCGTGAATTCAACAGCCGGGGCAATTGGAACCGCAACTGGCGGCAGAACCAGCAGTTCAACTGGCAGGGGTATCGCGGCTATAACCGCAATTTCTTCCAGCTACCCCGCTATTATGCGCCGAGCGGCTGGAACTATGGCTATCGGCGCTTCGGGATTGGCTTCACGTTGAACAGCGTGCTGTTCGGCCAGAATTATTGGATTGATGATCCCTTCTACTATCACCTGCCCCCGGCCTATGGCCCGTATGAATGGGTGCGTTATTACAACGATGCGCTGCTCGTCGATATCCGCACCGGTTATGTTGTTGATACGGTGTACGATATTTTCTGGTAAGCGATCGATACAAGGTCGTTCGTCGCGAGGGGCAAGGCCCGGTGGGAAACCGCCGGGCCTTGCTTTTTGGGCGCGGCGCGGCACATTTGGCCGCGTGATCAAGCTCTTCAAGAAAACGCCGCCAACGTCTTCCACCGTGCGCGCGCAATTCGGCGTTCAGGTCGGCCAGCGGCTGATGGCCAATCCCGCGGTGCAGCACGTGACGATTGCCGGCGTGCAGGCATTTTACCACGATAATTTCCTGGATGCGGCGCGGTGCAAGCAACTGATCAAGCTGATCGATACCGACAGGCGCCCATCCACCCTGCTGTCTGATCGCCCGGAAAAGGATTTTCGCACCAGCGAAAGCTGCGACATGGATCGCTGGGCGCCCGATGTCCGCCCGATTGACGATAGTATTGCCGCGCTGCTGGGAATTGATCCGCTGTGCGGGGAAACAATGCAGGGCCAGCGTTACGCCCCCGGCCAGCATTTTCGCGCGCATCATGACTATTTCTTCCAAAGCGAAAGCTATTGGGAACGCGTGGTAAAAGATGGCGGCCAGCGCACCTGGACCGCAATGATCTATCTGAACGACGTGGCAGAGGGCGGCGCGACCTGGTTCCCCCAAGCGGGCATCCGCGTCGCCCCCAAACGCGGGCTGCTGCTGATCTGGAACAACATGCAGCTAGACGGCAGCCCCAACCCATTGACCCTGCACGAAGGCATGCCGGTGGCAAAGGGCGTGAAATATGTCGTGACGAAATGGTTTCGCGAAAGCCATTGGATAAGGCCGGGCCGCGCGCAGGCTGAGTAGATGGGGGGGCTGGTCTGACCCAATACCCGCTGAGATTGCCTGCCCATAATAGCCGATGATTTGTGCTTTCTTCCCTGCTAGGGACCCCGTCATGTCGTCCATTCGCCGCCATATTCTGCGTCACCGCATGGTCGCCGTATGGCTTGTGGCGCTGGCGTTGGCGATGAAGGCGCTGGTGCCGACGGGGTTCATGCCCATCATCGCGTCGAACGGCACAATCACTGTCGAGATTTGTGGCGGCAGCCAGCATCAAACCGTGACGATGACGATCCCCGGATTGGCAAAGCAGCAAGACCAGCCCGGCAAACAGGGCAAAACCGACATGCCCTGCGCGTTTTCGGGCCTGTCGATGCAAGGGCTCGCCGCTGCTGATCCAATTGCATTGGCGCTGGCAATCCTCTTCATTTTGGCGACCGGGCTCCGCGAGACTCCGCAGCCGACGGCCCGGCAAATTGCCTTTCTTCGCCCGCCACTGCGAGGGCCACCCGCGCTGAGTTGAACGCTCGCGCGGCGAACGCCGTTTATTTTTCGTTCGCTGCTGATCCGCGCCGGCCGTTGCCGCGCGCTAACGGTCGTGCACGCCACCCGGCGGGCCGACCCCGATGCATCAAATTTGAACGGGGACTTTTATGACACGCCACACCCATGCGCTTTTCGCCACTACTGCCCTTGCAATACTCTGTTGTTACGCCGCGCCCGCCAGGGCGAATGACAATATCACGGCCACGCCCGATGCTGAGAATGAAGACATTCTGGTGGTTGCGCAGCGCCAGACGGCAACAATCGAAAACGCGCCAAATTCCCGCGCCGCGATCGATTCCGCCACTATCGAAACGACAATCAATGCACGCAATGTGGAAGATACGCTGAAATATCTGCCCAGCTTGGTCGTTCGCAAACGCCATATCGGCGACAGTCAGGCCCCGTTGGCAACGCGCACATCGGGACTGGGGGCCAGCGCTCGCAGCCTTATCTATGCGGATGGCGCGCTGCTTTCAGCGTTGGTGGGCAACAACAATACGACGGCAAGCCCGCGCTGGAACCTGGTCAGCACCGAAGAAATTTCGCGGATCGACGTGCTCTATGGTCCGTTTTCAGCGGCCTATCCGGGCAATGCGATTGGCGCGGTCGTCAACATCACCACCCGGTTGCCCGACGCGTTTGAGGCTACGCTTAACGCGGGCACCAGCGTGCAGCAGTTCGATTTATATGACACGCATCAAACGTTGCCCGCCTATCAACTTGGCGGCACCATCGGCAATCGCTTTGGTCCCGTCGCCGTTTTTGCAAGCGTCGATCATGTTGACAGCCTGTCGCAGCCGCTTGGCTTTGTAACCGCAATTCGCCCCGCCACCACCAGCACAGCGGGCACGCCGACGCAGGGGGGATTTAACGATCTGAACCGGACTGGCGCTGCGATCCGGGTGCTTGGTGCAACCGGCATTGAACGGCAGGTGCAAGATCGTTTCAAGGTCAAGGCTGCGATCGACGTCAGCGCGGCGCTTCGCCTAACCTATGTCGGCAGCCTGTTTTTGAACGATACAAATTCGACGGTGCAAACCTATCTGACCGGCACGGCCAGCGGCTCCCCCGTCTTTGCCGGAAACCTCAACATCGACGGACGGTCATATACCGTTGCGACAAGCGCATTTTCTGGCCAAGTTTATCACACTGATCAGCGCCAATGGTCGCACAACCTGTCACTTACCGGCAGCCACGACCGCTTTGACTGGCAGGTCATCGGCACACTGTATGATGTCGCGAAAGACCAGCAACGGATTTCAAACACTGCGCTGCCCGCAGGCCAAACCGGCGGGGCAGGGTTCATCACCGATCTAGCAGGTACGGGCTGGAAGACACTCGACGCCAAGGGTGCCTGGCGATCAGATGCCGATGCCAGCCACACGGTGAGTTTTGGGTTGCATGGCGACTGGTTCGAAATTGCCAGCAACCGGTTCAATACCACCAATTGGATCAACGGCGCGCCAGGTACGCTGAACCTTGTCGGCAGTGGCAAGACGCGCACTTATGCCGTTTGGGCACAGGATGCATGGCGGGTGCTACCCGCTGTCACGCTGACGCTCGGGGGCCGGTATGAATGGTGGCGGGCATATAATGGCGTGAACTTCTCGCAAAGCCCGGCGATTGCTCGGGTGAATCAGCCACCCCTGTCCGCATCGAAATTTTCACCCAAGGCCGCGCTGGCATGGAAGATTGATCCACAATTTACGCTTCGGCTCTCGCTTGCGCAGGCATGGCGCTTCCCCACGGTGGGCGAGCTTTATCAGATCGTGACCAATCCGGTGCCATCAGTGCCCAACCCCAATTTGCGTCCCGAGCGGGCCCGTTCGGCGGAACTGGCGCTGGAACATGCCGATAGCCATGGCACCGTCCGGCTTTCGCTGTTTAACGAAGTGATCAACGACGCGTTGATTTCGCAAACCGGCCCGCTTTCCGTCACGCCCGTACAGCTTGGCACTTTCGTGCAGAATGTTGACGAGACGCGCGCGCGCGGCGTCGAATTTGCGGTGCAGCGAACCAACATTGTCCCGCATCTCGATCTATCGGGCAGCGTGACCTATGCCGATGCTGTTACAAGCAAGAACCGGGTATTCCCCCAGGCAGTCGGCAAGTTATTGCCCAGTGTTCCGCATTGGAAGGCCAGCGTGGTTGGCACCTGGCGGCCATCAGACGCCGTGGCCCTAACCGCTGCTGCGCGTTACGCCAGCCGGAATTTTGGCACGCTCGACAACAGCGATATCATTGGCAATACTTTTCAGGGATTTCACCGATATTTCGTCGTTGATCTGCGCGCGCAGCTTAAGGTTGCCGATCAGCTACAGTTCGGGATTGGCATCGATAACGTCAATAATAACAGATACTTCCTATTTCACCCCTTCCCGCAACGAACATTCGCCGCAGACGTGAAATTCACCTTTTGAACCATGTGTCGCGCGCGCTCACCGGGCGCTCGCGACACGCAAACCCCGCCGATAGCGCCCATTGATATCTTACGATCGCTGCCCGCGGGGTCGCATTGGACGTCGGGGTGCCATATTGCTGTGATGGCCAGAAACCTGTGGGTCAAACGGCGGCCAGTCCTTGCCCAACAGCCCCCCCCAAATCACCCACACACAGCCTAGTAAGACCGCCCCACCAGCACGCGCTCCACTGCCGGTTCGCCGGTGAACACGCACGCGCCGTCCGCTGGCGCTGCATCCATCGGCACGTTGCGCAGGGTCAGCTTCAGGGCCTTTAGCCGCTCGACCAGCTTGTCCAGCGCCTCGCCCGTCGGCTTTGCCCATTGCACCTCGACAAAGCCGGGGTTCTTCACCGCATCGGCAAAGGCGCGTTCCAGCCCCGCAAAATCATCCACGTCGCGCGCGATATTGGCGTCCAGCCGTGCCTTGGCCTGCGCAAACAGCGTGTCCTGCACCTCGGCCAGCATGGTCGCGGCCCCGCGCACAAAATCGCCCCGTGCCAGCACGGCGCTGTCGAGTTTGCCGTCTTCGCGGTACAGCGCGGTGCGGCGAATGACGGAGACGTTGCCGCCCGCCATGTCGCGCCCGCCCACTTCAATGATGATCGGCGCGCCCTTTTTCACCCAGCCCCAGCGCTTGCCCGCCACCTTGGCCGGCTTCAGGTCCAGCAACGCGCGCACCGGCTCGCCAAACGCCGATTGCGCCGCCAGTTCACCCTGCAATGATTTGCAATAGGCGATCAGATCGGCATCTTCGGGCTGGTCGCGCAGCATCGGCACGATCACGATCTGCCAGGGGGCCACGCGGGGCGGCACGCGCAGGCCATCATCATCGCCGTGGACCATGATCAGCCCGCCGATCATCCGGGTGGACATGCCCCAGCTTGTCGTCTGCGCCAGTTCCAGCTGCCCTTCAGCATTTTGGAAACGGATGTTTTGCGCGCTCGAAAAATTGGTGCCCAAAAAGTGCGATGTGCCCGCTTGCAGCGCTTTGCCGTCCTGCATCATCGCTTCGATGGAAAAGGTCGCAATTGCCCCCGGAAAACGCTCATTTTCTGGCTTTTCGCCGGCGATTACTGGCAAAGCCACGCAATTTTCGGCAAATTCGCGGTAAACTTCGAGCATTTTGAGCGTTTCTTCGCGCGCTTCGGCCTCGGTTGCGTGCGCGGTATGGCCTTCCTGCCACAGGAATTCGGTGGTCCGCAGGAACATGCGGGTGCGCATTTCCCAGCGCACCACATTGGCCCATTGGTTGATCAAAACGGGCAAATCGCGCCAGCTTTGCACCCAGCGCGCAAAGGCAGTGCCGATCACCGTTTCCGATGTCGGGCGCACCACCAGCGGCTCCTCCAGCTTGGCGCTGGGATCAGGCACCAGCCCACCCTTCCCGTCTGATATCAGCCGGTGGTGGGTAACAACCGCCATTTCCTTGGCAAAACCGTCAACGTGCTCGGCTTCTTTTTCGAAATAACTCAAGGGGATAAACAGCGGGAAATAGCAATTTTCATGCCCCGTCGCCTTGATGCGATCATCCAGCAGGCGCTGGATCCGCTCCCAGATGCCGTATCCCCAGGGCCGGATAACCATGCACCCGCGCACCCCCGATTCCTCGGCCAGATCGGCCTCTGTGATGACGGACTGGTACCAGGCGGAAAAATCGGCCTCGCGGGTGACGGTTAGGGCGTGCTTGATCATGGAAGCACCGATTAGCGAGAGTTTTCGGGTTCGTCACCCCGGCCCTGCCGCGTAGGCTTGTTGTATCCAGCGCAGTTCCGCATAGGCAGCGCCATGGCCGCCGCTTCTCCTGATCGCATCCTGTTGGCCGTCGCGCTGCGGCTCACCTCAGTCGCGCTGTTCGCCAGCATGAACGCGCTGATCAAGTTATGTGAAGCCGGCGGCGCACGCTTTGGAGAGATTATCTTCTTTCGCCAATTCGGCGCGGCGTGCCTGATGGTGGCTGTGCTCGCCAGCGGGCCGGGCTTTGCGTCGGTCAAGACCGGGCGGTTCAGCGCGCATGTGCTGCGCGCCGGGATGGGCCTGGTCGCGATGAGCCTGACGTTCAATGCAATCCTGATGCTACCGCTCGCCGAATCCACGACCATCAGCTTCACCATGCCGATTTTCGCGACAATTCTGGGCGCGCTCATCCTGCGCGAGCCGACGGGCTGGCATCGCTGGGCGGCGGTGATCACCGGCTTTGCAGGCGTGTTGATTGTGGCCCAACCCGGCGGCGGCCACTTCCCCATGCTGGGCGCGCTGAGCGGGTTGGCGGCAGCGATGACGACGGCCAGCGTCTCGATTTTGCTGCGCACCATCGCCAAGACAGAGGCCACGATGACCACGGTTTTCTGGTTCTCAACCCTGTCGCTTGTCCCGCTGGGTATCCTCTATGGCTTCACCTGGCAGCCGCATGACGCGGTGACGTGGATGTTGCTGATGGGCGTCGGCCTGGTCGGCGGCGTGGCACAATTGGCGATGACAGGGGCGATCCGCTTTGGCCCGGTCTCTGTCGTGCTGCCGATGGATTATTCGTCGCTGCTCTGGGCGACAATGTACGGCTGGTTGCTCTTCGACATGCTCCCCACCCCCGCGACGTGGATTGGCGCGCCGATCATCATCGCCAGCGGCCTGTATATCGTGTGGCGCGAACACGTCCGCCGCGTTCAGGAAACCGAACAGGCGATCGTCTGATCGTCAGCCCGGTCGGTACACCAGCATCAGATTATTCGCAGGCATTGCAATCATTTGATCAAACGCAAGCCCTGCCGCTTGTGCCGCCTCGGTCACGCTCTCTACATAGCGCAGCCCCCATTGCGGGTCGCGCGCGCGCAGGGATTGGTCGAACGCTTCGTTGCTGGGGGCGGTTGGCACGCCCTGGCGCCGGAAGGGGCCATACAGGATCAACGGACCATTGCTCCGCAAAATCCGTGCTGCGCCCGCCATCAGGCCCAGCGTTGCCGCCCAGGGGCTGATATGGACCATATTGATGCACAGCACGGCATCTGCCGCATCGATCGGCCAATCGGGCAGTGCCGCATCAATCGCCAGTGGCGCGCGAACATTGTGCAGCCCGGCACACCACGACGCGATGGAGGCCAGCGCACTGCCATCGGGGTCGCTTGGCTGCCAGTCATGCCCCGGCATCTCGCTTGCAAAATGCGCAACATGCTCACCGCTGCCGCTGGCGATTTCCAGCACCAGGCCCTGGGGTGACAACGCATCCATCAGCACCCCGGCAATGGCTTCACGGTTGCGAAGCGTGGCGGGGGCATGTTTGCGCACGGCGCCATCGTCTTGCGCGACGATCCAGGGGGTCGGGTCAGCCATCAAATCCCTCGCTTGTGGAATGTCCGATCGCTAGACCAGCGTCAGCGCTTTGCAAGGGGGCGTTGCAAGCCACGGTTGGGGGAAAAGCAATGAACAAGGTCGATCAAGGTCCTGCGGTGCGATTTCCGCCGCCGCTAATCTTCATTGGCGTGGTGATGATCGGCCCGGTCATCGATTGGCTGCTGCGGCTGCCTTCACTGCCTATCCCCGGCGGGCTGAGCATGATTTTCCTGTTTCCCGGCTTCATCCTGATCGGCATTGCCATCGGGCTGTTCCGGCGGCGCGGCGAAAACCCGATACCCGCAACGCCAACCAGTGAGATTATTGACACCGGCATTTACGCGCGCACCCGTAACCCGATGTATCTGGGCATGGCGATTGCCTATCCCGGCCTTGCGATCCTTTTGCACAGCATGCCCGCGCTGCTGCTATGGCCGCTCGCGATCTTTTTGGTGCGCAAGCACGTTATCGCACGCGAGGAAGCCTATCTGGAGGCAAAATTCGGCGCGCCGTATTCGGCTTATATGAACCGGGTAAGTCGCTGGTTTTAGCCGGATATGCGAGAGGTTAGCGTCCTTGGGTGATCCGGGCGATTTCGCGAGCGACCATTTCCTCAACCATGCCGGGCAGCTTGGCATCCAGCCATTCGCGCAGCATCGGGCGGAGCATCTCACGCACCATCGATTCCAGCGTTTCGGGCGCGGCAGCATCCGGTGCTGGCGCTGGCTTCACAATCATCCGCGACAGCGTGTCTAGCGCGCCCCGACTGGCCTGCGCTGCGGTTTCTGACAGGATCGCATCACTCGGCACGGCCATGCGCACGGGCTCTGGAGTATCGTCTTCACCATCGACGTCATCAGTGACGGGGTTGCTAAGCTCAAGCACGTCGCGCGGATCAATCGCGGCGCGGCGCAGCGGCGCGGGTGCCGGGGAGATGCTTGCCGGCGCCGAACGCGGCGAGCGACGGGCACGTGCAACGGCCGTACCATCGCCCTCTTCAGCTATGATCCGTTTGATAGAGGACAAAATATCCTCCATCGACGGTTCCGCGCTCACGTCGCCCATTGCCTTGCCCCGCAATCGTAACCGCCCTGTCAGCGATCCTTAAGCGGGGTGTTTGCGGGATTACCGCCGCTTCTGTCAACTGCGGGCGATACCATGGGATCAACCAGGCCTGATACGATTGCCGTCTGTGGCGGCGTTTGCACCGTGCTCGTCGCCACCGGCTGGGGTGCGGGGTCGCTACCCCAATCGAATATATTGCCCCGTACCCGCTCATAATTGACCGCAGGGTCATAAAGGGTGCCGCCATCCAGCCCCAAATCCTTGGCCTCTGCCCGCCCCATTGCTGCCAGCAGGGCAAACCCGGCGACATAGGCATCGCGCCGCGCGGTTACCAAGGTAACCTGCGCGTTGAGATATTCCTGTTCGGCGTTCAGGATTTCCAAAATCGTTCGATTACCCACGCTATTTTCAGCGCGCACGCCTTCCAGCGCGAGTTTATTGGCGTCCACCGCGATTTGCGCGGATTGGATCACTTCAAGCGACGATTGCCAGACGGCATAGGCAGAACGCGTCTGCGCGACCACGGAGCGCTCAGCCTCTGTAACCTGCTCATAAGCCTGGCTCTGGCGGGCCTGCGCCTGGCGAATGCGGGCAGATGGCGCCCCCCCCTGATAAAGCGGCAACGACAAACGCACGCCGAACTGCGCGGTACGATCAAATTGTGGCGATACGCGCCCGGGGATATTGCCCAATGTACCCAGAAAATTGGTATAATTTCCCTGGGCGAAGGCATCGACCGTGGGCAATCGTGTTGCGCGCGATACCTTCACGTCATACCCGCTCGCTTCCAGCGCTTTACGCGCCGCCAGCAATGCCGGATTTTCTGCAATCG
>JBBSCC010000098.1:0-10557 GCA_038250735.1 Sphingomonadales bacterium
CCTGAATCGCGAAAATCAAGCACCGCCATGGCCACCCACAGCTTGCTCACGCTTTGCTGCGGCAGCTTGGCATCGCCATTGGATGCCACAGACCAGCCCTTGTCGATGCTGCGCACGGCAATGCCGACATTGCCGGAAAATTGGGCGCGCAAGGCGTTGATCGTCGATACCAATTGGGTCGGCGCGGTTACCTTCATGGGCACAGCTGCGGGGATTGGCATGCTGACCCGGTAGACCGGTGGCGCGACGGGCATCACCCGCGCCGCTTGCGGCGACGATGTAGAGGCACACCCGGCCAGTGCGATCATCGCAATGGTCGCCAGCGCTGAATTGGGCCGATCGAAGGTCAAATTTTTTCCATGGCGAATCAAGATGTTCAATCCCCCCAGATTGCTGAACCGCACCATGCGTGGATAGGCATTAACACGATATAGCCATAATTTTTGATTGCGATGAATACCCTGATTTCCACGATGAAGCGGAAATTTCCCGAAAACGGGCAGTATTTGGTTAAGGCATCAAGACGGTATCGACTGCATTTGGCAGCAGATCGGGGAAATCCAGCGTATAGTGCAGGCCCCGGCTTTCCTTGCGGTGAAGCGCCGATTTCACAATTAATTCAGCAGTTTGCAGCAGATTGCGTAGCTCGATCAGATCGGGCGTGACGCGGAAATGACCGTAATAGTCATTCACCTCCTCGGTCAGCAGGCGAATGCGGTGCTGCGCGCGCTCCAGCCGCTTGGTCGTGCGCACGATGCCGACATAATTCCACATGAACCGCCGAATCTCGGTCCAGTTCTGCTTGATGACGACTTCTTCGTCCGAATCCTCCACCCGGCTTTCATCCCAGGGCGCAATTGGCGGCGGTTCGGGCAGATCATCCCAATGCGCGATAATGTGGCGGGCGCATGCCTCCCCAAACACGAAACATTCGAGCAGCGAATTCGACGCCAGCCGGTTCGCCCCGTGCAGCCCGCTTTCGGTGCACTCGCCCGCTGCATAGAGCCCGGGCAGATCAGTACGCCCGTCCAGATCCACGACAATGCCGCCACAGGTATAGTGCTGGGCGGGCACCACCGGAATCGGATCGGTGGTCATGTCGATGCCCAGCCCGAGCAGCTTTTCATAGATGTTGGGGAAGTGTTCGCGGATGAATTCCGGCCCCTTATGGCTGATGTCGAGATGGACGTAATCGAGGCCGAGCCGCTTGATCTCATGGTCGATGGCACGCGCGACCACGTCGCGCGGGGCGAGTTCCAGCCGAGGGTCGAAATCAGGCATGAACCGGTAGCCGGTTTCGGGGATCAACAAATGCCCGCCCTCACCGCGCACCGCCTCAGTAATCAAAAAGTTTTTGACCTCCAGATGATACAGGCAGGTCGGGTGGAACTGCATCATTTCCATGTTCGACACGCGGCAACCCGCGCGCCACGCCATCGCGATTCCGTCCCCCGTCGCCCCCCTTGGCGCAGTGGAGAATAAATAGGTGCGCCCGGCGCCGCCCGTGGCGAGGATGGTGGCGCGTGCGGTGAACAGCTCCACCCGCCCCGTCGCGCGGTTGACGGCATAGACGCCCCAGACATGCCCGGAGCCTGAATAGCGCGCCTCATGCTTGCCGGTCGCCAGATCGATCGCGACCATATCAGGCACCAGCGTGATATTGGGGTGTAGATGCGCGGCGCGCTGCAACGCTTCCTGCACCGCCCAGCCGGTCGCATCATCGACATGCACGATCCGGCGGTGGCTATGCCCGCCCTCGCGCGTCAAATGCGGCAGATTGCCGTCCATGTTGAACGGCACCCCCAGCTCGGCCAGCCGCGCGATGGCAGCGGGCGCACTTTCGACCACGAACTCCACGGTTGCCCGGTCATTCAGCCCTGCGCCCGCCACCATCGTATCCTCGATATGGCTGTCAAACGTATCGCCCGGCTCCAGCACCGCCGCGATTCCCCCTTGCGCCCAGGCGGTCGAGCCCTCGTTCAACCCGCCCTTGGCGAGCACGGTGACCTTGAACTCATCGGCCAGGTTGAGTGCAGCGGTGAGCCCGGCGGCACCGGAGCCGATGATGAGGATGTCGGTCTTATGGGTATCGGCCAAACTACTCTCCGTTCGGGCTGAGCTTGTCAAAGGCTTTCCTGAGCCCAGTCGAAGGGCCCTGCCCTTCTTTCGACCGTAGATAGAATAAGGCAGCCCTTCGACAAGCCCAGGGCAAACGGCACCCCGATGACGCGCTCCACGGTCACCTCCTCCAAAATCTCGTTCGCCCTGCCCACCAGCGCGCCAGTGGGCTTGTTGTCGATCGCGCGGACGTCACCGCTGTGAAGCGAGGACTAGGACCAAGCGGGGTATCAAAACCGTCATGTCGGAAACTGGTTAGCCGGGCAGCGATTTCGATGGGTACGTCGAAGACGTAATCGACCTCGCCGCCCGCATCCGCCGCCTGTTGTTCAAGTAGCCGATCTCGAACGTCTTTTAACTTTGGTGGCGTACCATCCACAACCAGATGCGTAAGGCTTCGCTCAGCGTCATGAGCCACACGCCAACGGCCGTCTGCGCCATTGGTGCCAAACGCTTCCGCATACATGAGCCCCTCGTGCAGCCGGACAGCAACCACGTGAGCATCGGGCGGCAGGTGCTTGAATAGTTTGTCATTGACCCAATCAACATTATTCGACCAGATCATGCTCCAGCCGTTGCCAAGCTCGGCTGCGGATAATGGGGTCTCATTGGTTGCGTCCTCAATATCTGTATCCGAGAAACCGAGCGCAGCGAGCAACTGGGGCTTTGTCATTCCTTCGACAGCAATCCAGGATATCTTGAACCCCACGCCTAACCTCCATTCGTCGCCCGGGTCAGGTTCAAAAACACATCCTCCAGATCGGCCTCGCGGGTCGATACGTCCACGATGCCGTAGCCGCTGGCCTGTACCGCGGCGAGCACTTCGCCGGCATTGGCCTGGTCTTTGCGGTAAGTGATGGCCAGCGTGCGATCGCCCTTCAGCTCGATTTTCTGGAAACAGGCGGCGGATGGGGGCGTCACCACGTCACGGTCCACCGTCACCTCGACCAGTTTTTCGGTCGCCATGCCCACCAAAGCGCGCGTCGGTTCGTTGGCGATCAGCTTGCCGTGGTTGATGATGGCGATGCGGTCACACAGCTCCTCGGCTTCCTCCAGATAATGCGTGGTCAGCACCACCGTGACGCCGCCTGCGTTTAGTTCACGGACATAATCCCATAATTGCTTGCGCAGTTCGATATCGACGCCGGCGGTCGGCTCGTCGAGCACCAGCACCGGCGGCGTGTGGACCATCGCCTTGGCCACCATCAGCCGCCGTTTCATCCCGCCGGAGAGCGTGCGGGCATAGGCATTGGCCTTGTCTTCCAGATGCACCGCGCGCAGCAATTCCATTGATCGCCGCTTTGCCTTTGGCACGCCGTACAGCCCGGCCTGGATTTCCAGCGTTTCGACAGGCGTAAAGAAAGGATCGAACAGGATTTCCTGGTTGACGATGCCGATCGATGCCTTGGCATTGCGCGGCTGCTTATCGATATCAAAGCCCCAGATCGTCGCGCTGCCGCCGGTTTTGTTCACCAGCCCGGCCAAAATGTTGATCAGCGTTGATTTGCCCGCACCATTGGGGCCGAGCAGCCCGAAAATTGTCCCGCGCGGCACATCAAAACTCACATCATCAAGCGCGCGCTTGCCGCCCTTATAGGTTTTGGACAGGCGGTCGATCGAGATTGCGGCTTCGGTCATGGTTAGTCGCTTAAGCTGCCGCTGCACATGCGCCAAGCTTTTCCCGCTTATTGCTTGATCAGCGTGGTGCGATTGCGCGTCAGCCACGCTTCACCGGTATCGTCGAGAAAATCGACTTCCTTCAGCGTGACCATCGTTGCACCGTCGCGTGTGGTCGTCTCGCGGATGCGGGCCGGGCGATCGTCATCCGTGCCGTCGCGGGTTTCCTCCAGCGTCCAGCGGTCAAGCGCCTCGGCGCGGGTCAGCTTCAGCGTTGCGGTATCCAGCTCGGTACCGCGACCCTTGCGGAAACTGGCGCTTGTCTCGCGGTTGGTCGCGGGGTCTAGCAGCGCGATGCTGGTGATTGTGACGATGCCGGTTTTGGGGCCATCATCAAAATCGGCGTGGCGGATGATCGTCAGGCCATCGCGCATCATCTCAATCGACACCTGCACAGGCAGGCCGAACCAGCGATCCGCCTGGTAATCGCGATATTCCAGCTTGCCGGTCCAGCTGCCTGCCATGGCGGCGCGAATGCTGGTTGGGGTTAAGGCTTGCGGCGGCGTTTGCGCAGCGGCGGGCGCGATTGCGCCGATCATTGCCGCCATGGCAAACACTGGCTTGAACATCATCGGTCGCGTCCCTTTTCGTCGTCAAGACCATCGCTTGTAGTGGTCACGCACGGTTGCTATCGCGCTGTCCATGGTTCCGCCACCCGAAATCACCCGCGTCAGCACGCCCCGAGTCGCTTGCGATGGCGCGCATGATGGCATTCCCGCCGCGCTCGGCCATCCGCGTGTCTGGTTGCAGATCGACGAGCATGGCTATGTCGATTGCGGTTATTGCGACCGGCGTTTTGTGTTGATTGGCGGCGCGGCCGATGGCGCTGATCCAGCAGGCCAGCCCGATCATCCGGCAGGCGCGAGCATCTAACACCCCCCTCGACGTTGCGCGCGTGGTCCCTATATTGCCGGGTATGACAACCACGCCCGATCCCCGCCGCTATCTTTACCCCGCTGGTCAGCTTGACCCGGCAGAGGCGCAGCGGCTGACCGCCAGCGCGCTTGCCCGCGCCGATGATGGCGAGCTGTACCTGCAATATCGCAAGTCGGAAGCGTTCGGATTCGACGATGGCCGACTGAAAACGGCGAGTTACGACACGCAAAGCGGCTTTGGCCTGCGCGCCGTTTCGGGCGAGACCACCGCCTTTGCCCATGCCAATGAACTCAGCGGGGCGGCGATTGGTCGCGCTGCTGAGACGATGGCGCTGATCGACCCGTCAGACAGCGCCAAGGCAGCGCCGCCGCGCGCCACCAACCGGCATTTATACACCGATAGCGATCCGCTCGATCTGGTGCCCTTCGCTGACAAGGTGAATTTGTGCCAGACGATTGATGCAGCCGCGCGCGCACGCGATCCGCGGGTGGCGCAGGTATCGGTGTCGCTGTCGGGCCAGTGGAACGTGATCGAAATCGTCCGCGCCGATGGTTTTGTCGCGACGGATATTCGCCCGCTCGTGCGGCTGAACGTGTCGATTGTGGTGGAGCAAAATGGCCGCCGCGAAACCGGTAGTTTTGGGCTGGGCGGGCGCTATCTCTATGATCGGTTGATGGGGCCGGAAACCTGGAACCGCGCGATTGATGAGGCGCTGGCGCAGGCGCTGGTCAATCTGGATTCGGTTGATGCCCCTGCTGGCGAAATGACCGTGCTGCTCGGCCCCGGCTGGCCCGGCATCCTGCTGCACGAAGCGATCGGCCATGGGCTGGAGGGTGATTTCAACCGCAAGGGCACCAGCGCCTTTTCGGGCCGCATTGGCGAGCGGGTGGCCGCCCCGGGCGTCACCGTGGTCGATGACGGATCAATCGCCGACCGGCGCGGATCGCTGTCGATTGATGATGAAGGTACGCCGACGCAGGAAAATATCCTGATCGAAGACGGCATTTTGAAGGGCTATATCCAGGATCGGCTGAATGCGCGGCTGATGGAGGTTGCCCCCACCGGCAATGGCCGTCGCGAGAGTTTCCAGCATGCGCCGATGCCGCGGATGACCAACACCTTCATGCGCGGCGGACGCGACAACCCGGCTGAGCTGCTGAGCCGCGTGAAGAAGGGCATTTTCGCCAAGTCGTTCGGCGGCGGGCAGGTCGATATCGTGTCCGGCAAGTTCGTGTTCACCTGTACCGAGGCGTATCTGGTAGAGAATGGACGGCTCGGCGCACCGATCAAGGGCGCAACGCTGATCGGTGACGGGCCAAGCGTGCTCACGCGCGTGATCGGCATAGGCGATGATATGGCGCTGGACGAAGGCGTCGGCATGTGCGGCAAGGGCGGGCAGAGCGTGCCCGCAGGCGTTGGCCAGCCGACATTGCTGGTGGACGGGCTGACGGTGGGCGGCACGGCGGTGTGATCGGGTTGCGCCGATAACTTTAGCCGTCATCCCCGCGAAGGCGGGGATCCAGCTACTTCTGGCACTTAAATATATGCCCGTGCCCGCGCGGGGTGAAATTGTCGGTGAGGAGCATGGTTGAGCCACTTCGCTCGGAAACTGTGGCAAGCCCCTCGACTTCGCTCGGGACGAACGGGTTAATGAAATATCCGGGCAACCCGTCGGCTGTCTAAAACTGGCGATAGCGCTCCAGCGGCAGGCCGTGCTTTTCAACCCAAGCGTTCCAGTACTCAATCGATTCGGCATTCACTTCCTGAAAGCGACGCGCAACCTCGGCCCTCAGCGCATTCTCGCATACCGCCTGAATGTCGATGTCCAATTCCGCTGCAAGCTCGATCGTCGACTCCCGGATTGTGAACGTTACCGGCAAGCGAGGTGGATTGGCGAAGGACATATGATTAGCGTAAGCCAAATTGTGCCAATGACAAGCGAGGCCGACCGTGGAATTCTTCGATGCCATCAACGATAAGCACCGCGCCTTCATTGCCAAACAGCCGGTGTTCTTTGTCGCGACGGCGGCGGAGGGGGCCCGCGTTAACGTGAGCCCCAAGGGGATGGATGTGTTCCGCGTGCTGGGGCCCAATCGGGTTGCCTATCTTGATCTGGGCGGATCGGGGAATGAGACGCAGGCGCATTTGTCGGTCGACGGGCGCATCACCATCATGTTCTGCGCGTTCGATAACCCGGCGCTGATCATGCGGCTTTACGGGCGGGGCAGCTTTACCGTGATCGGCGATCCGGGGTTTGATGAGCTGGCGGCGCATTTCGCGCTGCTGCCCGGCACGCGGCAGATTTTCGACATTGCGGTCGACAGTTTGCAGACCAGCTGTGGCTGGGCGGTGCCGCGCATGACGCTTGAAAAGGAACGCGATACGCTGGTGCGCTTTCATGCGCAGCAAGACCCGGTCGAGCGGCTCGCCACCATCGCGTCGCGCAACAAGAGCATCGATGGCCTGCCGGTGCGCGTGCAAACCGTGATGCCTGTTATTGAGGCTTAGGCCGGTGTCGCTTGTCGAGCTTGGCCGGTTTGATCGCAACGAAGCGCATATCCTGATCGGGCGGCTGGAATCAGAGGATATTCCGGCGGTGGCGTTTGATGGGAATGCCAGCATCGCCGATGGCAGTTCGTTCTTCATCCCTGTGCGGGTGATGGTGCACGAGGATGATCTGGCGGCGGCGCGGGCGATTGTCGCGTCCGTGGCACGTTAAGCTGATGGCATTGGGCGTGCCCATTTTTCGGGCACGCCTTCGCAACTGCACAAAAATTTGACTCTGTCCGCGCGGCTTTAGCGCGCGTTGATCGCCAGATTATTGCGCTGAATCCCGCAAAACAGCGATAAACTTGCGTCTGGCACGACCTTTGCTGGGGGATAAGGCACGCTTTCGCTTTGGGGGGATACGCGCTTGAAACTTGTTATTGCCATTATCAAACCGTTCAAACTTGATGAGGTCCGCGAAGCGCTGACCGATATCGGCGTGGCGGGGATGACCGTGTCGGAGGTGAAGGGTTTTGGTCGGCAGAAAGGCCAGACCGAAATTTACCGGGGGGCCGAATACACCACCAACATGGTGCCAAAGATCAAGATCGAGATCGTTTGTGGGGACGATCTGATGCCGCGTGTCATTGAAACGGTGCAGGCCGCCGCGAATACCGGCGCGATCGGCGATGGCAAGATTTTCGTACTCGACGTTGGCCAGGCGGTGCGCATTCGCACCGGCGAAACCGACATGACCGCGCTGTGAGAGGGGCAAAAATGACGCGATCTATGAAACTAGTCAGTGCTTTGGGTGCTGGCGCGGCCTTGCTGGCTGCACTGCCCGCCTGGGCGCAGGATGTGGCCGCCGCTGCGGCCCCTGCCGGGCCCTTCGTGCCAACCGCCGCCATGGTGAACAAGGGCGACACAACCTGGATGCTGATATCGTCGGTGCTGGTGCTGATGATGTCGGTGCCGGGCCTCGCGCTGTTTTATGGCGGTCTGGTGCGGACCAAGAATATGCTCAGCGTGCTGATGCAGGTGTTGATGATCGTGTCGATCGCCAGCCTTGTGTGGGTGTGCTGGGGCTATTCGATGGCGTTTACCGCGGGCAGCGGCGCAACCGCGCCGTTCGTTGGTGGCTTTTCCAAGGTGATGCTGATGGGCGTCGACGCGAGCACGCTCGCTGCGACCTTCTCCAACGGCGTTTACCTACCCGAATATGCGTTTGTGATTTTTCAGATGACCTTTGCGTGCATCACGCCCGCTCTGATCGTCGGGGCGTTTGCCGAACGCGTAAAGTTCACGCCGCTGATGATCTTTGTCGTCGCCTGGCTGACCCTGGTGTATTTCCCGATCGCGCACATGGTGTGGTATTGGGCGGGCCCGGATTTCCTCCCCGCCAACCCGACGGATACCGGTTATCTGTGGGGGAAGGGCGCGCTCGATTTCGCTGGTGGCACTGTGGTGCACATCAATGCGGGGATTGCCGGTCTGGTCGGCTGCCTCGTCATCGGCAAGCGCACCGGGTATAACAAGGATCCAATGCCACCACATTCGCTGACGATGACGATGATCGGTGCGTCGCTGCTGTGGGTGGGCTGGTTCGGCTTTAACGCAGGCTCCAATCTGGAAGCCAATGGCGTGACCACGGTTGCCTTTATCAACACCTATGTTGCGACAGCGGCAGCAGCGGTTGCCTGGGCAGTGATCGAACAGATTGTGCATAAAAAGCCGTCGCTGCTGGGTGCTGCAACGGGTGCCGTGGCGGGTCTCGTCGCGATTACGCCTGCCAGCGGTTTTGCTGCACCGATGACGTCGATTGTGCTCGGCTTTGTCGCCTCCATCGTCTGCTTCTTCTGCGTGACGACCGTGAAGAAGGCGCTGAAATATGACGATACGCTGGATGTGTTCGGCGTCCACTGCGTTGGCGGCATCGTCGGCGCGCTGGGCACCGCCATCTGCGCGGCACCGTCGCTGGGTGGGCAGGGCTATTTCGACTACACCGTGACGCCAGCCGGCTTCTATCCTGAGAAGTACGACATCATGGCCCAGCTGATGGTTCAGCTGCAGGCGGTGGGCATCACGCTGGCATGGTCGGGCGGCGTTTCGCTGATCCTGTTCCTGCTGCTGAAATACACGATTGGCCTGCGTCCATCGGCTGACGTCGAAGCTGAAGGGCTCGACATCAACGAACACGGCGAGCGCGCCTATAATTATTGACAAGATTGGGGCGCGCCGAATGGCCCAGGCCAGCGGCGCGCCCCCCAAGAGGTTCCTCCTGCGAACATCCTAAGGCCGGTGCGGCAACGCACCGGCCCTTTTTTGTGACCGGGTCGCCTGCTGCATAATTGTCTCCGCCCGCATTCGCAGGGGTTGCGCACGGCGCAGGGCGGGCTAGGCTTAGCGGTGAAGGAGTGCCGTTATGCTGGGCTCGCTGCTGCCGTTGTTATCCGTCATCGCTTGGTTACCCGCACTCCAGCCGTTCGATGCCTATGCCGGACACTGCTGGAAAACGACCTTCCCTGACGGCGCGGTCGATCGGCACTGCTTCACCGTCGTGTTCGACGGAAAGCATGTCCGCGACGCGCATATCGTCGCAAAGGACGGACGCGCCGTCTACGCTGGTGAGACGATCTACAGCGTCGAGAAAGACACCATTGTCTTCACCTACTGGAATTCCCTTGGCGGCATAGGTCGGGGGACGGCCGAGGCCACCGGCAACGACATCCGCTTCTCACTAACCATGCGCGCTACGCCCAACGGCGCCGCGCAGCCGGTGGAAACCTTTTGGCACCGCACGGCGCAGGGTTATGACACCACCAGCGCTGGCCAAATTCGTCACTTCGTGCGCGACGATTGATCGCTGTCGGCCTGGGTCGCCTGGCCCGCAGGCAGATTAGCCCCATCGTCGGCTGGCCGACGGTAGCGTCGTGCTGCCAGTGCGCCGCCCAGCACGAACCCGCCGGGGACGAGAAACACCGCCGCAATCAGCCCGATTCGAGTCCAGTCTTTCCTATCCATGCCAGCCCCTTAGGGGCTTAGCCAAGGTCCGCCAGCACGAAATCCGCGCAGCGTTCGCCGATCATGATCGACGGAGCGTTGGTGTTGCCCGATACGAGCTTGGGCATGATTGAGGCATCGGCGATGTACAGCCCCTCCACCCCGCGCACGCGCAGTTGCGGATCACACACCGCGCCGTCATCTGATCCCATCCGGGCGGTGCCGACCGGGTGATAAATCGTGTCCGCGCGCGCGCGAATCAGCCGGTCGAGCGCGTCGTCATCATCAAGGTTGATCGGATTACGGTCTCGCGCGTCATATTTCGTCATCGGTGGGGTTTCGAGGATGCGGTACATCGCCTTCACGCCCTTTTTCATCAGCGCCATATCGCGCGGATCG
>JBBSCC010000099.1:0-10532 GCA_038250735.1 Sphingomonadales bacterium
CTGATGTCGCCGACCGGTATCTTCGCCAGCGAAAACGCGCTGACGCCCAGCGGCGGCGAAATTGAGCGGCACCTGATTTTCATGACCGACGGTGAAGCCTGCACAGGCGTGGGCAACTATACCGCCTATGGGGTCGCGTGGTTCGACCGCCGCCAGACCGACGCCAATGCCGTACCATCCGAAGGCTGCGGCACCAGCGGCACGCTGACACAGCAGGTGAATGCGCGGCTTGCGGGCATTTGTACGGCGGTAAAGAACAAAAACATCACGCTCTGGGTGATCTGGTTCGGCGTGTCGAACACCACCATCGAAAACTCCCTGCGCAGCTGCGCCACCACTGGGCGCTTTTATTCCGCACGCAATTCTGCCGATCTCGACACGGTGTTCGGCTCAATCGCATCTGAAATCGCCCAGCTCAGGTTGACACGATGATCCGCAAAGCTCCCCGTTTCCTCCACCGGTTCAGCCGCGATGAACGCGGGGCGGCCATCGTCGAGTTCGGCTTTGTCGCGCCCGTGCTGGTGCTGACGTTGCTGGGCGCGTTCGATGTGGCGCACACGCTGTATATGCGATCGGTGCTGCAGGGCGTGGTGCAAAAGGTTGGTCGCGATTCATCGCTGGAGGGCAATGACGAAGCATCAGCGCAAACCGCGATTGACAATAAGGTGCGCGCGCAGGTGCGGGCATTGGCCAACAATGCCACGATCACAATCACACGGCGCTTCTATAAAACCTTCTCAACAGCGGCGGCGGCGCAGGCCGAAACCTGGACGGACACCAATGGCAACGGCACATGCGATGGCCCCAATGGCGCGACGCCTGGCGAGCCCTATCAGGATGCCAACAACAACAGCACCTGGGACCGTGATGGCGGCAATAGCGGCCAGGGCGGCGCGAAGGACGCGACGCTGTACACCGTGACGGTCAGCTATGCCCGGATGTTCCCGCTCTATAATTTGATCAACGTTGGCAACACGACAACGGTGAAGGCGGCAACGATCCTGAAGAACCAGCCTTACGACGATCAGGCAACATATGCCGCGCCGGTAGCAAGGAACTGTACATGACGCGCGCGCTCGCCCCGTTTCGCTTCCTCGCGCGGCTGCGCGCTGACACCAGCGGGCTGGCGCTGCTCGAATTCGCGTTTGCGCTGCCGATCCTGTTGGTGATGAGCCTGTCGGGCGCGGAAATGACCAATTACATCACGACGAAGATGCGGATGAGCCAGGTCGCGCTGCATCTGGCGGATAACGCTGCCCGGATCGGCACCGGCAGCCAGCTCGTCGCCAAAACGATTACAGAGGCGGACATCAACGATCTGTTCGTGGGTGCCAATCTACAGGGTGGTGAGCTGAACCTGCAGGCCAATGGCCGCATCATCGTTACCAGCCTTGAACCAACGGCGAACCCCAACACGGCTGGCACATACAAGATTGGCTGGCGGCGCTGTTACGGCGCAAAGACCACCTATGCCCGCCAATATCCCACCGGCACCGGCACCACAGCGCTAACCGGGCTTGGCCCCGCCGGTCGCCAGGTCACTGCGCCCGACAACGGGGCGACGATGTTTATCGAGCTCTATTATGAGTATAAGCCAATCCTGCAGACCAGCCTGTCTCCCGCAACATCAATGACCGAAATCGCGTCAATGATCGTGCGTGACAGACGGGATCTGACCCAGGTTTATGCCGTGGCGGGGGTTACGGCATCCACCTGCTGATGGGGTGAGGCCCGCCAAGTCATCGCGCCGTTTACGAGCACCAGTTGCCCCCAGCCTTACCCCCGGTTGCACACCTTTTTCGCCGCCGCCACCACGCCGGCCACATTCACCAGCGCCAGCTTTTCCAGATTGGCGGCATAGGGCATCGGCACATCCTCATTCGTCACGCGCAGCACTGGCGCGTCGAGATCGTCGAACCCGTCTTCCATCGCAATGGCGATGATTTCACTGGCGATGGAGCAGGTTGGCCAGCCTTCCTCCACCACGATCATTCGGTTGGTCTTTTTCAGGCTGTCGAGCACCGCCTGCCGATCCAGCGGGCGGATGGTGCGCAGGTCGATGACCTCGGCATCAATCCCCTCACCCGCCAATATCTCTGCGGCTTCCAGCGAAAGGCCAACGCCGATTGAATAGCTGACGATGGTAATGTCCGTGCCGCTGCGCATCGTGCGCGCCTTGCCAATCGGCACCACATGGTCGTCGCCCACCGGCACCTCGAACGACCGGCCATATAGCAGCTCGTTTTCCAGGAACACGACCGGGTCTTCGCTGCGGATCGCGGATTTCAGCAATCCCTTGGCATCGGCGGCGTCATAGGGTGCGATCACGATGAGACCGGGCACACTGGCATACCAGGGCGCGTAATTTTGCGAATGCTGCGCGCCCACCCGGCTCGCTGCCCCATTGGGCCCGCGAAACACAATCGGGCAGCGCATCTGGCCGCCGGACATATAATTGGTCTTGGCGGCTGAATTGATGATGTGATCAATCGCCTGCATCGCGAAATTGAACGTCATAAACTCGACAATCGGGCGCAATCCGCCCATCGCCGCGCCCGAACCAATGCCGGCAAAGCCATATTCAGTGATCGGCGTATCAATGACGCGCTTGTCGCCAAATTCGTCGAGCAGCCCCTGGGTGACCTTGTAAGCGCCCTGATATTGCGCCACTTCCTCACCCATCACGAACACCCGGTCGTCGGCGCGCATTTCTTCGGCCATCGCATCGCGCAATGCCTCACGCAAAGTGACTTTCACAATGTCGGTGCTGGGGGCAGGTGCTGCGGTAGCGACTGCCTTCTTCTCCCTCTCCCCTGCGGGGAGAGGCTCGGGGAGAGGGGCTGCCACGGGCACAGCGCTGCTTGGCTGCCCCTCTCCTAAATCCTCTCCCCGGGGGGGAGAGGACTTGGAAGGTTCCTCGTCATCGCCGATCAGCGTCGCGATGACGGTGCCGACCTTCACATTATCGGTCCCTTCGGCGATCAGAATCTCGCCCATTGTCCCTTCATCGACCGCTTCGAATTCCATCGTCGCCTTGTCGGTCTCAATCTCCGCCATGATGTCGCCTGACTTCACGACATCGCCCGCCTTGACGAGCCATTTGGCGAGCGTGCCCTCCTCCATGGTCGGTGACAGCGCGGGCATCTTGATTTCGATTGCCATCAGTAACGCTCCACCAGCACGTCGGTATAAAGTTCGGCCGGATCAGGCTCTGGCGCGGTTTCGGCGTAATCGGCTGCCTCATTCACCACGCGGCGAATCTCTTGCTCGATCGCCTTCAGATCGGCCTCGGTCACGCCAACGGCCTCCAGCTCTTTCTTGCAGTGATCGATCGGATCGGAATTGTCGCGCATCGCCTGCACTTCATCGCGGGACCGGTATTTGGCGGGATCGGACATCGAATGCCCCCGATAGCGGTATGTTTTCATCTCCAGAATGATCGGCCCCTTGCCCGCGCGCACCCAGGCCAGCGCAGCCTCCGCCGCGCCCCGGCAGGCAAGCACATCCATGCCGTCCACCTGAATACCGGGGATGCGAAAACTCTCGCCGCGCCGAAACAACTGATCCTCTGCCGACGACCGGTTTACGCTGGTGCCCATTGCATACTGGTTGTTTTCGATGACGTAGATCACCGGCAGTTTCCACAGCTCCGCCATGTTGAAACTTTCATACACCTGGCCCTGGTTCGACGCGCCATCGCCGAAATAGGCCAGGCACACGCCGCCATCGCCGCGATATTTGTGCGCAAAGCCCAACCCCGTGCCCAGCGACACCTGCGCGCCCACAATGCCGTGACCGCCATAAAATTTATGCTCAACGCTGAACATATGCATCGACCCGCCCTTGCCCCGCGAAATGCCAGCGGCGCGACCGGTCAGCTCCGCCATCACGTCCTTCGGGGGGATGCCGCACAACAGCATATGGCCATGGTCCCGATATCCGGTGATGACGCTGTCATTCTTGGTCAGTGCTGATTGCAGGCCAACCGCAACCGCTTCCTGCCCAATATACAAATGGCAGAACCCGCCAATCAGGCCCAAGCCATATAATTGCCCGGCCTTTTCCTCAAACCGGCGGATCATCAGCATCTGCTTATAGAAATCCAGCAGCTGCTCCTTGTTCGCCGCAAAGCGGATCGGCTCATCAGGGCGTTCGCGGTTCGGGACGGGCGGCTCACTCTTGCGAGCGGATGCGGGAGATTTGGACGCGGGAGATTTTGCCACGGTCGATCAGACCTCTTCTTCCTGGGGAGTGGTGGCTATAAGCGCAGTCGCACGGCCCACGCAATCACCTGCCGTCACGTCGCAAGGTGATGACATTAATTGAGCGGAACGATCACCTCATCGGGATGCGCCAGCTTCAACTGCTTGCGCACCAGTTCTTCGGCCATATCGGGGTTGGCGTGGCGCGGATCGAGCAGCGCGACCCGGTTTTTCAGCACGGCGCGCTGCCTGTCCAGCGCGACATAGCTTGCCGTGCGGGTCGCCAATTCGCGCTTGTAATCGCCATAGGCCAAGATCCCGTTCGGGCCGACGACAGCATAGCCGCCGAAAAACGCCATCACGATCAGCGCAAGCGCTGGCGGGCCAGCGCGGCGCAGGATGACACGAACCATGGATGAGCCTGACATTCCATGATTCTGTCGCACCCTGCGCTGCCAATCAACCCCTAAAGTGACAAATCACTTTTTGCGCATGATGCTGCGCCCGGCATAGCGGCCCATATCGCCCAGTTCCTCCTCAATACGGATCAGCTGGTTATATTTGGCGAGCCGGTCGCTGCGCGCCAGGCTGCCGGTCTTGATCTGTCCACAATTGGTCGCAACCGCCAGATCGGCAATCGTCGCATCCTCGGTCTCGCCCGACCGGTGCGACATTACCGCAGTATAGCCCGCCCGGTTCGCCATCGACACCGCCGCCAGCGTTTCCGTCAACGTGCCGATCTGGTTGACCTTTACCAGCAGCGAATTGGCCAGCCCCATATCGATGCCCATCGCCAGCCGCACCGGATTGGTGACGAACAGGTCATCGCCTACCAATTGAACCTTGTCGCCCACCATGTCGGTCAGCGCCTTCCAGCCCTCAAAATCATCTTCGCTCATCCCGTCTTCAATGGAAAAAATCGGGTAGCGTGCAGCCAGATCAGCCAGATAGCCCGCCATTTCATGCGGGCTCAGCACCTTGCCCTCGCCGCTGATATGGTAAGCACCGTCCTTGAAAAATTCGGTTGCCGCGCAGTCGAGCGCCAGCATCACATCATCGCCGGGCGTATACCCCGCCGCCTCAATCGACCCCATGATGAAATCCAGCGCATCGGTGGTGCTGGCAATGTTGGGGGCAAAGCCGCCCTCGTCCCCCACCGCCGTCGCCAAACCCTTTTCATGCAGCCGTTTTTTCAGCGTGTGGAAGATTTCCGAACCGCAACGCACCGCATCAAAAATCGAATCCGCCCCCACCGGCACGATCATGAATTCCTGAAAATCAATCGGGTTATCCGCATGTTCGCCGCCATTGATGATGTTCATCATCGGCACTGGCAGCAAATGCGCCGAAACCCCGCCAACATAGCGGTATAAAGGCATGCCGCGCGCATCCGCCGCCGCCTTTGCCACCGCCAGGCTGACGCCCAGAATCGCGTTGGCACCCAGCCGGGCCTTGTTGGGCGTGCCGTCCAGCTCGATCATCACCTGATCAATTTCGCGCTGATCCTCGGCATCAATGCCCAGCACCGCCTCGGCAATATCGGCATTCACGGCATCCACCGCGCCCTGCACGCCCTTGCCCAGCCACAGTCCCTTGTCGCCGTCGCGCCGCTCCACCGCCTCATACGCGCCAGTGGACGCGCCCGAAGGCACCGCCGCGCGGCCAAAGCTGCCATCCTCCAGCATCACATCAACCTCTACCGTCGGGTTGCCGCGGCTATCGACAATCTGGCGGGCATGGATGTCGATGATTGCGGTCATGAAATGATGCTCCTAATGCTGATACGTGTAAGCCCTGCGGGCGCTGGCGCGGCTCTATCCGCTTCAGTTGCGCGGGGCAAATTGCTGGCGCAACGGGAACGCAATTTGCTGGCGACCGTTGTTGAAACTGGAACGCGAAAGGGCTTCTCATCATGGCCGAAGACACAAACGGAACGACCCCAAAGCCAGCGCGCAAGCGCCCGGTGCCGCAGGCTCCGATCAAGGATGGTCCGGGTAGCGCTGGCGTCACCGTGCTCGCTGCAGAACCGGCAACAGAAAATGCCTCCTCCGCCGGCAACGCAACTCAGTCAATCAAAGACGGTGCCACCAAGCTCGCCCGCCAGGCAACGGACAAGGCACGCGACTATGTGGCGGAAGGCAAAACCCGCGCTGGCGGTGCGCTGGATGAAATGTCGCGGTTGATGGGCGATGCGGCGGACACCGTCGATGAGAAGATTGGCGCGCAATATGGCCAATATGCCCGCACCGCCGCCGAAGGGATTTCCGGTTTTTCCGAAAGCCTGAAGGCCAAGGAAATCGAAGACCTGATGGCCGATGCCACCGCTTTCGTCCGCAAAAGCCCTGCCGTCGCGATTGGCATTGCCGCAGCCCTTGGCTTTGTGGTCGCGCGGCTGGTGAAGGCCGGGCTTGATGCGGCTGATACCGCCGCTGACGGCGACGGCCCGCCCCCTTCGTCAAAAGTCTGACGCGCGGCGGCCGGGGGAATGGATGAGACGATAGCGGGGGCCGACGGCCCGACCGAGATTCCCCCTATGCGCCCAGAAATGATCGAAGACGCCCCGCCCCCGCCCCCGCCGCTAAAAACCGCCGCTGACGACAGTATCGTCGCGCTGTTCACCCGGCTGGTGGATGACGCGGAAACATTTGTCCGGGCCGAAATACGGCTCTACCGCGCCAATGTTTTCAACCGCCTGAGCGAGGCGCGCGCCGCGATCATCATGCTGCTGACCAGCTTCCTGATTGCCCAGTCGGCGATCATCGCGCTGCTCGTGGGGCTGGTGGTGATCCTGCGGCCAGCACTTGGGGCGGTGGGTGCCACCGCCACGGTGGTGATTGGTGGGGTTAGCGTCGCCGGGCTGCTCGCATGGCTGGCGATCAACAAGATCCGCCGGTTAACCGACATCAAGGGCAAGCCCCCAAAGGACAATCGCGCGTGACCGACGACCACGACGATGCGCCCCGCAGCACCGCCGATGTCGACGCGGCGCACGCGCGCGCGCAGTTGACGGCGACACTCGTCGATATTCAAGCGCGCCTCCACCCCCGCGCGTTGTTGCGCGATGCCGTGGCGGAACTGCGCGAAACCGGCGTGGAGATCGCGCAGGGGGCGCTTGCGGCGGCGCGCAGAAATCCCGGGCCATTGATTGGCATCGGCGCCACGCTGGTGGCGATATTTGCGCGCGACTGGCTGGTTGATGCCTTTGCGGCGCATGATGATGCTGCAACCACCTCGCCAGCGCCGCGTTCAACCGCTATTGATGAAGCAGATGGGGTCGCCGCACCCCGGGAAGGTAAAACAGATGACTGACCAACCAACCCAACGGACCACCCCCACCGGGGCGAACACCATGCTCGGCAATGCCAGCCAGGTGGCGACCAGCGCGATCGACAGTGTGATCGACACGGCCCAGGCCGCCGCGCGACGCACCGCACAGGGCATTGAGGGCAATCCGCTCGCCGTACTGGCCGGTGGCATCGCCGCTGGCGTACTGGCGGGCGCGCTGCTGCCCCGCACGGAGCGGGAGACTGAACTGCTCGGCCCCGTCGGCAAGCGCCTGACCGAAGGCGCCACCGCGGCCGCCCGCGCCGCGCGCAACGCTGGCACCGCAGAACTGATCGCGGCGGGAATCAGCCGCGACGCTGCCCGTGCGCAAGTCGGCAAGCTGATCGACGGGGTGATGACAGCGGTAAAAACCGCAGGGGACGCCGCCGCCACCGCAACCAAACCGGCCCCCGACAAAGACTAGGCTTTTACCCCCGCGCGCGCCGCGTTAAGCGGAGTTTTTTCCGGGCAAGGGCCAAGCGCATATGAGCAAACTCCACCTCGTGTTCGGGGGTCGCGTCGAAGATCCGATGACGCTGGATTTCAACGATCTGGAATCAATCCACATCGTCGGCATTTTCCCCGATTACAAAAGCGCCGAAAAAGCCTGGCGCGCCGCCGCCCAACGCACCGTCGACGATGCAGAGATGAAATACGTGGTGGTTCACCTTCACCGGCTGGTCCAGCCGGACCTTATGGCGCCGGGGCCGGGTGCTGGGGCGGAATAGGCAAGGTGCAAACGTTTTCGGCTACCTGCCGAAATATTAGCTGCTCACCAAATCAATGACAGCGATCACTCTGCCGACGGCGTGTAGTGGAAAGTCTTGTCGAGGAATGCCAGCACCCGCGGCCATGAATCGCGTCGTGCGGCCACCACGCCATCAGGGGTTCCTCCGCCAAATTCGGCGTCTGATTTCGCGTTTTCCTGGTCTGTCGGGCCAAGGGTGAAATGTCCGCCCTCAGGGTATCGTAGCAGGATAACGGGATGGCGGAACTTGTGTTGCTTCAGGCGAAACTGCAGTGCCTTTGCCATGGTTTCTGAAGGCCACACCGCGTCGTTCGTGCTGGCAAGAAGCATAATCGGGCCGCGCGCGCGCTCAATGGGGATTGCCGCTGCGACGAGGCGCTCCGGAAATTCGCGACTTTTGGTGTAAAGGGCGCCGAGCGATAGACAGTCTGCGCACGCCGCAAAGGGAACGAAGGCCAGCGGGCGCCCGCTGGAGGTCCAGGAAGATTTGACCATTCCCGCCTTCCTATCAATCCCCTGCCATACAACATCGGACGGAGAACCAGCTACCACTGCCCTGATCCGCGGATCTGAGCTCGCCAGCAACAATGCGGCCTCTGCACCCTTGGATAGGCCAAGCACGGCGATCCGACGCGGATCGACATGAGAATCGTCGATCAATCGATCGATCCCTTGCTTCAGTTGCTCAAGGGGTATTTCCAGAAGTTGAGCGTCAAGACCGGGACTATTGAAATAGGCCTGGGCCAGGGCGGTATAGCCATGTTCTGCGAGACGCGCAGCGACCGCTCTTGCCCATTTGTCGCCCCCTTCTGCGCCGCCCAGAACCAACACTGCGGGCCGTTTGCCGCCGCCATGTTTGGGGTAGAATGTGGTGAACTGTGAAGCGGGACGGTGAACCTGCGCCGACAGGACATCGCTGGCAGAACAAGCCGCTGATGCCGCAACAACTGCCAGCAGAATCCTGCCCCACCGCGAACCGTTGATCATATCACCCCTCTTACCGTGCACTGGTGTATTGCAGAGGCGATACACATGCTTGAGTGCGCCAAGTCAAGCCACGATATTCCCAGCGAATTTTGCTGCGTTGGTGACCGGGACGGCCGAGGCTCGGCGACTATCTTCCGCTCCCGCCTAAACTAAACGATGTCAGCCGCCGACCTAGTTGTTGCCGTTCGCCATCCAGCTCGCGAATGACTGCTTATGGTGGTTAGCTGCCGTTCGCGAGCGAGACAGTTTCGATGATGTCCGCAAGCATGAAATCACCGCCACAGCTCCCTGTGATGCACCACACTCCCGTCAAGCCATTGAGCGCGACGGGCGGATATTCAGCCATGTTCGATGCGACGCTCCTAGCCAGATATGACGATGCCGCCTTGATGGGACGCTCTTCGATAAGCAGTTCTGTCCAAGCCCGAACTGCGTCGCGCTCATCAGACGCACGAACCTGCGACATGTAGGTGCCGCCTCGAAAGTCGCACACAATTGTGAAAAGTCGTCCCGACATGACGCTTAATTGATGCAAATATTCGATGTCCGCAATTGGGCGTTAGCAGACATTCGCCAAATCGCTCGAAAACCGCTTGAAAGGAGTCACATTACTATCAAGCATTGTCTTTCAATTCAAACCGGCACTATCTATTTGGAATATATAGATAATATATATATTACAAAAATGTTACCGATTCGCATTGACCTACATGTGAGCATAGTAAGGCGCATAATGACCGATTTTGGTGGAAAGCGGACATTCACTCGTTCGAGTCGAACGCCTCTACGTCGAAAGGAACGGATGGGTGAAGCGCAGCACCAAACGTCTCTGCTGCACAAGCTGAGTGAGAAAACATGTCTTGCACCGCGCCATGCTTGCCACGCCAAACACCGCTCAGATTGATACGAAGCGCGCTTCGATCAGTTTGTAAGAGCGCCTCGCCGCAGTAGCAGCACTGATACTCAAGTTCGGATGCCATGGCCAAAGATCGCACGAGACGGGAATGTCCGCAACTGTGCGTTAGCAGACATTCGCCAGATCGCTCGAATAACACTTGAAAGGAGTCACATTACTATCAAGCATTGTCTTTCAATTCAAATCGGCACTATCTATCTGTAATATTTTAATAATATATATATTACAGAATTATTACAGCTTCGCATTGACCTACATGTGGACACAAGGAGGCGCATAATGACCGATTTTGGTGGGAAGCGGTCCGGCGGCTTTTAGACGGTATCGCGAATAGCTTGCATCAGTCGATGCAGGC
>JBBSCC010000100.1:0-10516 GCA_038250735.1 Sphingomonadales bacterium
GCGAAATAGGGTGGCGCGGGGCGATAGCGCTCGGCCGTGCGGGCGGTGTCCTGCCAATATCCCATCGACACCAGCGGCCCGGCATGAACCAGTTCGCCCGCTTCGCCCGGCCCTGCCCGCGTCCCATCGGGTCGCACCGCCATCACTTCGGCAAAGGGGATGGCCCGGCCCATCGATTCGGGGTGCGCATCAACCAGCGCTGGATCGAGGTACGTCGACCGAAAAGCCTCGGTAATGCCGTACATCGGGTAGAGATCAGCCGCCGGAAACCGCGCACGCAATGCCCGCACCATCCGCACCGTCAACGCACCGCCCGAATTGGTGAGCCGCTTCAGGCGCATGGCAATGTCGGCAGGCCAATCTGCCTCGATCAACTGGCTCCACAAAGGCGGCACCCCCGCCAGCGTGGTCGCCGCAAACCGGTCGACCGCCTTGATCACGTCGCGCGGGGTCAGATAATCGAGCGGGATGATCCGCCCGCCCGCTGCCCAGGTCGAAAACAATTGGTTCTGCCCATAATCAAAGCTGAACGGCAGCACGCATAGCGTCCGGTCCGCAGGCGTCAGTTTCAGATAATGCGCCACACTGATTGCGCCGAGCCACAAATTGGCGTGGCTGAGCATCACCCCCTTGGGCTGACCCGTCGACCCCGATGTGTAGAGGATCGCCGCCAAACTCTGCGGATCGGCAGTGGATGGCGGCATGACGTCACCTTCAGTGACCTCCCCCTCGATCACCTGACGGCATGACGTCGGCACGTCGCTAGGCAATAACGTGCCCGCGCGCGCCGCCTGCGTGATCAGCAACGTCGCCCCGCTGTCGGCCAGAATATGCGCCACCTGCCCCCGCTTCAGCAGCGGGTTGATCGGCACATGCACCAGCCCGGCACGCGGCGCGGCAAGCGGCAACAGCCAGGTCATGCGCGTTTTGGGCAGCCAGCTCGCCACACGGTCACCCGCGTTCAGTCCTTGCGCCACCAGCCAGCCCGCCAGCGCGCCCACCGCGTGTTCCAGCCCGGCAAAGTCCACCTCCCCCGCGCGATCAGCAATCGCGACATCGCCCGGCGCGCCCCGGCCAGGCAAGTGATCAATCGGACAGGGCACGGGATCGAGGGGAATCATGCCCCCTTGATACCCGGTCGCACCGCGCTGCCAAGGGGCAGAGCTTGGCAGGGGCGCGCCAAGTCTCTAACGGCGTCGCACGAACATGGCTGCACCGCATTGCTGCAGAGGGGATATTGAGTTGGCGCCAGCAAGTGAAGCCGAGGTTGAAGCCATCGTGCGCGCGGTTCTGCGCGACGTGCTCGCGATTAGCGACGAGCGGATGGCGGAGTTTACCGATGATACCGAGCTATTTGGCGCACTGCCCGAATTTGATTCGCTGGCGGTGGCTGGCGTGCTGACCGAGCTGGAGGACCGGCTGGGCATCCTGATTGAGGATGACGAGGTTGACGGCGACATGATGGCCACGTTGGGCGCGCTCACCCGTTTCGCCGCTGACCGGGCGCTCATGTGATCGACCAGTACGACTGGGCAGGTGGACGCGAGGCGATGCTGCGCTTCGGCTCCGATACCGGCCCGGTCGTCGTGATGCTGCCTGCGTTGTTTGAGGAGCATAACCGGACGCGCGCCTTTACGGTGGCAATCTGCCGCGCGCTTGCCGAACAAAACGTTGCAACGTTGCTGCCGGATCTGCCCGGTCAGGGCGAAAGCGTTATGCCAACGCAGGATGCCACCCTCGATCACTGGCGAGATGCCGTTCTGGCGCTCGTGCAAGCCCAATGCGCTATCCGGCCCGTGATGATTGCGGCGATGCGCGGCGGCGCGATGATCGACGATGTGTTGGGCGTTAGCGGGCATTGGCGGCTGTCACCCATCACCGGCCAAGTCGTGATCCGCGATTTGACGCGGGGTGCGCTGGTGCAGTCGGGCACGACGGCTGCACCTGCTGGCGATTTGGTTGAGGCTGCGGGTAACCTGATCAACCGTAATCTGTTCGACGCGCTTCAGGCCGATGTGATGCTGCACGAAGTGGCAGCGCCATTACGCACCATACGGCTTGAAAGCGACCCTGCGCCCGCCGACCTGAAACTGCCCGGAGCGCCGCTATGGCGCCGGGCCGAACCGGGCAATGACTTGTCGCTGGCCATGGCTTTGGCGCAGGATCTGGCAGCATGGAGCCACAAATGCGCCGGGTAATCAGCTTCCCCTGCGAAGGCGAAACGCTGTTCGGCACAATTGACGAAGCGCCCGGCACCACCGGCTTGCTGATCGTTTCCGGCGGCAACGAAACACGCTGCGGGGCACACCGGGGCATGGCGATCCTGGCGGCGGAACTGGCGCTGCTCGAATATCCAGTGTTTCGGTTCGACCGAAGAGGCATTGGCGATTCCAGCGGAGAGAATGGCGGATTTACGTCATCAGCAGCCGACATTCAGGCGGCGGTGAAAGCGTTCAGGGCCGCGGCACCGCAGGTCACCCAAATCGTCGGCTTCGGCAACTGCGATGCCGCGACCGCCCTACTGCTCCACAGCGGGGGCGCATTTGACCGGCTGATCCTCGCCAATCCCTGGGTAGTCGAGGAAGTCGACGGCCTACCCCCCGCCGCCGCCATCCGGTCACGCTATGTCGAGCGCATGCGCGATCCCGCCAGCTGGGTCAGATTGCTGACCGGCGGCGTCAATTTTGGCAAGCTTGTCGGTGGGATAGCCAAAATTGCGCAGACCCGATCACCGGCGTTATCGGCGCTGGAAAGCATGGTTTTCGCCACATTGGCCCAAACCCCCAATGCCGTGATCATCCTGGCATCGGGCGACGCAACTGCAATTGCCTTTGCCGATGCGGCGGCCCGGGCGGGCTATGCCGGGCACAGGGTGGAAATCGACACCCCGTCACACAGTTTTGCGCGGCTGGCGGACAAGATTGCCCTGCGCAAGGCGGTTTTGGGCGCCCTGCAGCCGGTTAATCCCCGTTCGGGGTGATCGCCCCCGCCAATCACTCCGCCGCTATCGCCACCTTTTCAAAATCAGCCTCGGCCAGAAAGCGTTCTGCATCCAGCGCCGCCATGCAGCCCGTGCCTGCTGCGGTCACCGCCTGACGGTAAACCTTGTCCATCACGTCACCACAGGCGAAAACGCCGTGGACGCTGGTGCGCGTGCCGCCCTTTTCAACCTCGATATAGCCATCCGAATCGAGCGCCAAATGGCCCCGGAACAGCTCGGTAGCGGGATGATGGCCGATCGCGACAAACCCGCCCTCCACGTCCAGCCGGGATTGCTCACCGGTTACCCGGTCGAACAAATCAATACCCACCAGCCCTTCCGGCATGCCGCCGCCGACAAATTGGCGCACTTCCTTGTTCCACAACACGGTGATCTTTGGGTTGGCGAACAGCCGGTCCTGCAGGATGCGTTCAGCCTTCAACGAATCGCGGCGGTGGATCAGTGTGACGTTGTCGCTGTGGTTGGTCAGGTACAGCGCTTCCTCCACCGCCGTATTGCCGCCGCCGATCACCGCCACGCGCTTGCCGCGAAAGAAAAAGCCGTCACAGGTCGCACAGGCGCTAACGCCCTTGCCCTTCATCAACTCTTCGCTGTCGAGCCCCAGCCATTTGGCCTGCGCGCCAGTGGCGATAATCAGCACATCACCCGAATACACATCGCCGCTATCGCCGATCAGCCGGAATGGGCGCTGCGACAGACCAACCTCCACGATGGTGTCGTACATCAGCCGGGTGCCGACATGTTCGGCCTGGCCCTGCATCTCGTCCATCAGCCACGGGCCTTGGATAACCTCACGAAAGCCTGGATAATTTTCCACATCCGTCGTCGTCATTAACTGGCCGCCGGGCTGAATACCCTGCACCAAAATCGGCTTCATGCCAGCGCGCGCCCCGTAAATGGCGGCAGAAAGACCCGCTGGGCCAGAACCGATAATCAACATGCGCGTATGGTGGGTGGCGGGCATTGAAGGGGCTTTCGATGGTGGGTTGCCCAATCCTTAGGGAAGGTCGGGGGCTGGTTGCAACATGGAGTTCGCGCGTTCGGACGCAATCGTTACGCCGGTGCAGTTTTGCTTTGTACGCGGATCGCGGTGCTTTGGCAGCGTGGCCCTGTGGGGCAACAAAAATGGTAGCGAAGGAGGGACTTGAACCCCCGACCCCAGGATTATGATTCCCGTGCTCTAACCAACTGAGCTACTTCGCCCCAAGGGCTGCGCCGTGCGCGAGCGCGGGGCTATAAGTGCGGCATGGGCCCCGGTCAACCATTGTGGGCCAACCACCGCAATATGCATGCCTAGCGAAACATGTGGCGAGACAGCGGCTCCCACGGGCCACCGCGATACCACCATGTCGCCAGCCCGGCGATTGCCACCGGGCGCGTGCGGAAATCGACATTCAGCGCGGCCAGCAGCGCCTTGGCATCAGCCGGGGGCACTTTGTTCTGGATGGTCACATGGGGTTGCCACGGGGCGGCATCCTGCGGGATCAGCATCGCGGCAAAGCAATCCGCCAGCCGCGCGCGAATGTCCGCCAGGCCCGGCGAATCGATACGAAACGCCGTGCCCCCGCCCAGTGACATCAACCCGGTTACGCGCGCCGCCGGTGCCGGAACGCCGCGCGTTTCGCCCGCCAATCGCTGGCGCAGTTCATTTTCCAGCAACGGGCTCAGGTGATGAAACATCGTCAGGTGCGCAGCCAACTGGTTGCGTTCCGGTGGAAAATGCGCGCGGCGCAGGCCATCAAACCAGGCATGATCCTGTTTGCCGAACAGCGCGGTGACGATAATGGGCGCAGCGATCGGCGCGCCGCCGGCAGCGAAATCACCGCCGCTCAAATCTCCACCTGGCTCCCCAGCTCGACCACGCGGTTGGTGGGCAGGCGGAAAAACTCCATCGCGCTTTCGGCGTTGCGCAGCATCCACGCGAACAGCTTTTCACGCCAGATCATCATGCCGGGATGGTCCGATGCCAGCAGCGTCTGGCGCGACAGGAAGAAGCTGGTGTCCATCATCCGAAAATCGGCGCCGCACTGATCAATCCGGGCCAGCGCAGCTGGCACATCAGGCTCCTGCATGAATCCGTATTTCAGGATCATCCGGTGAAACCCATTGTCGAGATTTTCTAGATGGCAGCGGCCATCGTCCGGGCAATAGGGTTCGTCCATGATCTTGACGGTCAGCAGGATGATGCGCTCATGCAGCACCTTATTATGCTTCAAATTGTGCAGCAGGGCGTGCGGCACGCCCTCTGCGGTTGACGTCATGAACACCGCAGTGCCCGGCACGCGCGTGGCAGCATTGGCAGCGGACTGGATAAACACCTTCATCGGCATCGCCGAATCGCGCATTCGCTCAATCATCAGTTTGCGGCCCTTTGACCAGGTCGTCAGGAAGGTGAAGATGATCAGCCCGATCAGCAGCGGAAACCAGCCACCATCGGGCACTTTGGTCAGATTGGCGGCCAGATAGGCCCCATCGACCACAAACAGCACCACCAGCAACGGCACTGCGAAATAGCGCGGCCAGTTCCACAGCCGGAACAGCACCACCGCCAGCAGGCAGGTATCAATCGTCATCGCCCCCGTCACCGCGATGCCATACGCCGATGTCAGGTTCGACGATGTTCTGAACGACAGGACCAGCAGCAACACCATGACCAGCAGTGCCCAGTTGACGATCGGGATATAGATTTGCCCCGCGGTCGATGCGCTGGTGTGCTCAATCCGCAGGCGCGGCACAAAGCCCAGCTGGATCGCCTGCTGCGTCACCGAAAATGCGCCGGAAATCACGGCCTGGCTGGCAATGATCGCGGCCATTGTCGCCAGAATGACCAGCGGCAGGCGCAACATTTCAGGCGCGAGCAGGTAAAACGGGCTTTCCAGCGCCGTCATGCCATCGCGCGACAGCAGCGCGCCCTGCCCCATATAATTCAGGATCAGCGCGGGCAGCACGAACACCAGCCACGACATGCCAATCGGCTTGCGCCCGAAATGGCCCATATCGGCATACAGCGCCTCTGCCCCGGTGACGGCCAGCACCACAGATCCCAGCGCCAGAAACGCCCGAAGCGGATCATGCGCAAAAAACTGAAAGGCATAGGTGGGTGATAGCGCCCAGAGGATTTCCGGCGTCTTTGCAATACTGATCACGCCCAGCGCAGCGATGGTGACGAAATACAGCAGCATGATGGGGCCAAAGAACAACCCCACGCGGGCAGTGCCACTACGCTGGATTGAAAACAGCCCGATGATGATCACCACCGCCAAAGGCAGCACCAGCGCCCCAAAGGATGGGGCCGCAATCGTCAGCCCCTCCACAGCGCCCAGCACCGACACCGCAGGGGTAATCATGCTGTCGCCATAAAAAAGCGCAGTGGCGAACACGCCGAGCAGAATGATTCCCTGGCTCCACCGCTGCCCCTTGGTGCGGCCCGAGACCAGCGCGAGCAGCGCCAGGCTGCCACCCTCGCCCTTGTTATCAGCACGCATGATGATGGCGACATATTTGATGCTGACGACAATCATCATCGACCAGAAAATCAGGCTGACGACACCCATGATGTGCAACGTATCAAGCGCAAGCTTGTGATGCCCGGCAAAGGTTTCACGAAACGCATAGAGCGGGCTGGTGCCGATATCGCCGAACACCACGCCAATCGCGCTGACGGCGAGCTTGATCGGCCCATCCTTATGATGCCCGCTTCCGTGCCCGGCGGGCGCGGCCTGCGGTTCGCCGCCCACGATGGCGTCGCTCACAGGCCTTGTGATCCGGCGGGATGGGAGATGGAAAAACGCATGGATGCCCGGTGGCTCGCCCCGTTATCGGTGGAGCGCGCCCTAGCATGGGGCCAATGGCCGGGCAACGCCGCAATCGGGTGGGCGCGACAAGCCCAAACCGGGCCGCTATAGCCCCCGCACAACCACGATAAGGAGAGGGCAGATGCGAGTCGGCGTCCCTAAAGAAATCAAAAATCACGAATATCGCGTCGGGCTGACGCCCGCGTCAGTCGCTGAACTGGTGCGCGCGGGGCACAGCGTATCGGTGCAGACCGGCGCTGGGTTGGGCATCGATTTCGAGGATTCAGACTATGTGGCTGCTGGCGCGCAGATCGTGGCGGATGCCGCTGCGGTGTTTGCCGCATCGGACATGATCGTGAAGGTGAAGGAGCCGCAGCCAAGCGAAATCGCACTGCTGGAGCCGCGCCATCTGCTGTTCACCTACCTCCATCTGGCGGCGGACAAGCCACAGGCACTGGGCCTGATGGCATCGGGCGCGACGTGCATCGCGTATGAAACGGTGACGGCGGCGGACAGATCATTGCCGCTGCTGAAACCCATGTCCGAAGTGGCGGGGCGCATGTCGATTCAGGTGGGCGCGCATTATCTTGAAAAGGAACAGGGCGGTCGCGGTGTGTTGCTCGGCGGGGTTCCCGGCGTTGCCCCGGCGCGGGTCGCGATCCTTGGCGGCGGCGTTTCTGGCGTGAATGCAGCGCAAATGGCCGTCGGCATGCGCGCCGATGTGACCATTTACGACATTAACAATGCCCGGTTGGCTGAACTCGACATGTTCTTCTCCAGCCAGATCAAGACGGCCTATGCCTCCACCGCCGCCATCGCGCATGCGGTGAAGAACGCGCATCTGGTGATCGGCGCGGTGCTGGTGCCCGGGGCGGCTGCACCCAAGCTGGTGACGCGTGAGATGCTGAAAACGATGAAGCGCGGATCAGTGCTGGTCGATATCGCGATTGATCAGGGCGGCTGTTTCGAAACCAGCCACGCGACAACGCATGATGATCCGGTGTTCGAAGTCGACGGCGTGATTCATTATTGCGTGGCGAACATGCCCGGCGCGGTCGCGCGCACCAGCGCCTTCGCGTTGAACAATGCGACATTGCCCTTCGTGCTGAAACTGGCCCGGCACGGCGCGGAAGCCGCAATGGCAGCAGACCCGCATCTGGCGCACGGCCTGAACGTGTCGGGCGGCAAGATCAGGCACCAGGCGGTGGCGGATGCGCTTGATTTGCCGATGAATTGATCGGCGGTGGAAGGCTGACCGCGCTAGCTATAGGTCAGTGGCGGCAGCCTTCCCTCGACATAGCATCGTGTCGGCTGGTCAAAGTCAAAGCCGCCTGGAACAAGGCGCTGCAAAATCAGCTGGCCGTACTTCGCCATCAATTGGATACCGCGCCTGAAAGCTTCGCCCTCCAGGTACGCGGTCGATGCACGGATGCAGCCACGCCCGGCGCGGATCAGACTGCCTGATTTTACCAATGCCGCCACTTCGCGCCGAACGGTGGACTCGTTCATCTGCAAAGTGCGGGCAATCGCTGCAACAGAGATACCCTCCCGCAGTTCTTCAGGGAGAGCTGCGTGTGCGTCGCCGTAATGACGGCCAAGTTCAGGCTCGAACGAAACGCTGCGCGCGCCAGCAAGCGCGACCGTATTGCCGATCAGCAGTTCCAGCCAATCATGATACACGTCTTCCATGCACTCAAACGTCGCCAGCGTCACGTCGATCATCGCTGCAATGCTTGCATCCGGATCATAGCAACGTTCGCTAGGCGTATTCGGCAAAGGCACGCCAAATTTTTGCAGGTCATCGATCAAGCCGACCATCCGGTCGTGCAGCCGCGTCAACAGCAAGACGAATTCCGGTGTGTCCCACATGTCGTTTTTAACCAGTACACCGGTTGGCAGCCGGTGACATATTCCGTCTTTGATCAGTCCATTGACATGCCGCCTAACTGTTTCAAACGACCGGTTCATTGAAGCAGCCATGCCGTTGATGCTGATACCTTCCCCGCCATATATCGCGGCAGAGGCAACACCAGTGGATGAGGCCCGAAAACGCCTGCCGCTTCGCAAAACGACCATCAGAAAGATGGCCCGCTCGAAAGGGACGTGTCGACCAGTATATTGCTGCAAGGCGATAAGAACGTCGACTCCGGCCGCCAGCTGCGCCTCACCCATCAGCCGAGCAACCATGCGTTCGCCGGGACGTAGCGTAATACCAAGCTGATCAATTGCGGAAATAGTCATCGTCTCGCACTCACCGCTACGCTATTGGTTATCGGGGATACTCATTTTGCAAAGATACAACAGCTCACTTCCGTCAAATTGAGTAGGTACATTGTTGTCGTCCCGCCCAGCTCAAGCGACTGATTGCTCCGTCTTATGGAGGGGCAAACAGTGCTGGACGACAAAATCGAACCGACTTTCGATACTTTTGATCACTGCAGTTCGGATGTCCACATGCCCAGCACGCCGGGCACTCAATTACGCCGGGCGCGTGAATTGGCGGGCCTGTCGATCGCCGATGTCGCGAAACATACGCGCATCGTCGAACGCCATCTGGAGGCAATCGAGTATGACGACTATGCCGACATTCATGCCAGCATCTATGCGGTTGGGTTCGCGCGCAGTTTTGCCCGATTTGTTAGCGCAGACGAGCAGGCGATCGCCGCCGCCGTCCGCGAAGAGTATGCCAAGCAACCCAGACCACGCTTTCGCTTATGAAGCGGCGATCAGCGTAATACACGCGGACAAGACGTAAAATTGGCGAGTGCCGAGATCAATGATCCCCGGCTGTGGCGGTCCGCAGAAAATTAACAGCATGGGGATGTGACAACGGCTGTGCCGTGCTCCATCAGCCGGAGGCGGGCCCTGCCGGGGCGTTATCCACATCGCCAGCGAATAACCTGCGCAGTGGTTGCGCCGCCAGAAATAGCCCAAGTCCCGCGCCACCGACAATTGCCGCGTGCAGCATCCAGAATGCGCTGGGGGAGATGGTTTCGTACAGCCCGCCAATCCGCCCGCTGATTGTGCTGGCAAAAAACACCGCCAGCGAATTGACGCCGATCATCGTGCCCCGCAGCGACGCTGGTGCCTTGGCAGCGAATAATGCCAGCGTGATGGGGGTGAAATACAGCCAACCCGCGTTAGAGATAAGGTGGAACCCAACCGCCCATAACAGCGGCGCGCGGCCATTAGTGGCGACCAGCGGAGCCAGCGCCAGCCATGCGGTGCCCCCGGCGAAGATCAGGCAGCCAATCGCCATCTTGGCCATATCATCAGGCTCCACCCCGCGCGCTGCCTGCCAGCGCCATAGTGCCAGAAACAACGGCATCACGATCACCGGCGACAATCCATCAAGCGCCTGCAGCCATGGCACCGGCACGGTGAACCCGGCGACCTGCATCTGCACATGGTCGCTCGCCCACAGATTATACACGTTCCACACCTGTGATTGCGCGATCCAAAAGCAGATAACGAACGGCCAGATCAGCCATAACCCCGCCAGCCGTCGGCGTTCATTCATCGTCAGCGGCAAGCGCGGTGTGGTGGCTTTGATCGATCGCTGTTCGGCCGGCAGCAGATGCTGTCCCGCCAGATAGATGGCCAGCCCGATCAGCATGCCAACGCCTGCAAATCCAAAACCGAAATGCCAGCCATAGATTGTCGCCAGCGCACCGGTGATGATCGGGGCGATGAACGCGCCAATGTTGATGCCAACATAATA
>JBBSCC010000101.1:0-10471 GCA_038250735.1 Sphingomonadales bacterium
GCTGTTTACCGATCTGCCGCTGGATGAGATCGCCCGGCTGGAAGCACTGGAGGGTGCGGAGATCAACGAGGCCAAAATCGTCCTCGCCAATGCCGCCACCGCGATGTGCCGGGGCGACGACGCCGCCATCGAGGCCGCCGAGACCGCGCGCCGCACCTTTGAGGAGGGCGATTCGGGCGGATCGCTGCCGGGCATCACCGTCACCGAGCCGAATATTCTGCTGGTCGACGCGTTAATCGCGCTGGGATTCGCGACGTCAAAGGGTGAGGCACGCCGCCTGATCAAGGGCGGCGGTGCGCGGGTGAATGGCGAAAAAATTGCCGACGAAAGTTTTTCAATTGCCGTTGGCGGCGAAACGATCCGCCTGTCAGCAGGGAAAAAGCTGCACGGGACCATCGTAAGCGGCGCATAAGTTTACGTTAAATTCTCGTTGAGTACATCTGTACCGATCCGATTCATTCGCTGCGCTTAGTTTCCGTAAGGTAAGTTGCGTAACCGACGGGGGCTGATGACGATGGCATCCTTGGCATTTCAAGACGACCGAACGGTCGGCCGGGACGAAGTGCACTACCGCGCCAAAGCATTCGGGCCAGATGCCAAGCCGCTGGCGCTGGTGATCGTCAATATGTCCGCCATGGGCCTGATGGCGCGGTGCGAAACCCATTATCAACCCGGCGACCGGATCACGATCAGCCTGCCCATCGTCGGTGCGATCGTCGCGCATATCTGCTGGTCGCTCGGGGGACGGATTGGGTGTGAACTTGACCGGACGATTGACCGGGCGGATTATTACGAGCTGCTAGCGGTAATGCTGCGGGCACGCTGATCACCCGGAACGCAACAGCGCCACCCCGGCATCGCGTTCAAACAAATACAGCGCCACCCGCGCCGCCTGCCCCCGCGCGCCGCTTAACCCACCGTCGCGGTCGATGAGCAGGCGTGTGTCATCATGCGCGATGGGCAGCAGCTCGTTCAGCAACTCAGGCGTGGCGAGCCGGAACTGCGCTTCGCCCGATTGCCGCGTGCCCAGCAATTCGCCCGCGCCGCGCAGCCGCAAATCCTCTTCGGCAATGCGAAAACCGTCATTGGTTTCGCGCATCAACGCGAGACGCGCACGCGATGTTTCGCTCAAGGCGCTGCCCCGGATCAGCAGGCAGTTGGATGCGCCGCTGCCCCGCCCCACTCGACCGCGCAACTGGTGGAGCTGTGCCAGACCAAATCGGTCCGCCGCCTCAATCACGATCAGCGTCGCATTGGGCACATCAACGCCAACTTCGATCACCGTTGTCGCCACCAGCACGCCGATCTGCCCCGCCGAAAAAGCGGCCATCACCGCATCTTTTTCCGGCCCCTTCATCCGGCCATGCACCAGCCCCACCTTGGCCCCGAACCGTGCCGTCAGCGTTTCCGCCCGCGCCTCTGCCGCCGCAAGGTCGGTCTTCTCGCTCTCCTCCACCAGCGGGCACACCCAATAGGCCTGCCCGCCACCTGACAAATGCCGCCCAAGCGCATTCACCACGTCATCCAGCCGATCCTCAGACAGCACTCGCGTTTCAATCGGCGTGCGGCCCGGCGGTAGTTCATCAAGTCGGCTGACATCCATTTCGCCGTACAGCGCCAGCGTCAGCGTGCGGGGAATGGGCGTCGCCGTCATCGCCAGCAAATGCGGCGGTTGCTGGCCCTTTTCGGTCAGCAACATGCGTTGGGCCACGCCGAACCGGTGCTGTTCATCCACCACGACCAGCCCCAAATCCTTGTACCCCACGGCTTCCTGAAAAATCGCATGGGTGCCGATCAGGATATCGATCGAGCCGTCCGCCAGCCCCATCAACGTCGCCTCGCGCACGCGCCCCTTGTCGCGCCCGGTTAGCACCGCGATGTTGACCGGCAGGCCGCTTAACAGCCCGCGCAAGCTTTCATAATGCTGGCGCGCCAGAATTTCGGTCGGGGCCAGAAACGCGCCCTGTGCCCCCGCCTCCACCGCCACCAACAGCGCCATCAGCGCGACCAGCGTCTTGCCCGATCCCACATCGCCCTGGAGCAGACGCAGCATCGGCTGCGACTGGCACAAATCGCCCTCAATCTCCGCGATCGACCGCGATTGGGCACCGGTGGGCACATAAGGCAGCCGCAGCATCGCGCGCAGCCGCCCGTCCCCCACCAGCGCCCGCCCTTTGCGCGCCCGCGACGATGCCCGGACCAGCGTTAGCGCGAGCTGATTGGCGAACAGTTCGTCATAAGCGAGCCGAGCGCGTGCCACTGCGTCAGATGGGTCGGCATGTATACGCGTCAACGCCGCACGCCAGCCCGGCCAACCTTGTTTTGCAAGCAGCCCCGGCTCAATCCATTCCGCCAGATCGGGCGCGCGCTCTACCGCTTGTGCCGCCAGTTGCGCCATCCGCCGCGCCGTCATGCCATCCGACAGCGGATAGATCGCTTCACGCTCGGGCGTATCCCCGGCCTCTTCCAGCGGCAGAACATAATCGGGGTGAACGATCTGCAATTCCTGCCCGTACATCTCCAACCGCCCCGAAACGCGGCGCGGCTCGCCCAGCGGCAGCAGTTTCTTCACCCAGCCCGAATTGCCGCCGAAATAGACGAGGCTGACATAATTGCCGAGCGCGTCGGTTGCCTGCGCGCGGGTTGGCCCCCGCCCCGCGCTTGACCGATAGGATTGCGCCGTCAACGTGATCGCAATCGTGCGCCCGGCATCGGCCATGTCGAGTTCTTCACGCGGCACCCGATCGATCCACCCGGTCGGCAGATGGAACGCGACATCCACGACGCGGCTCAGCCCCAGCCGATCAAGCGGCTTGGCGAGCGCCGGGCCGACGCCTTTCAGGGCGGTGACCTCTGCGAAGAGTGGATTGAGGATTTCTGGCCGCATGACTATCAGAGCCGTCTTACCCCCAGCCGACGGTTGCGCATAGCACCGCCGGCCAATCGTCGTTGGAAGTGATATGGACCGCGCCACCCGCCTGAAACGCCTGCACTTCCGCGCACACCACCGCGGCACGAAAGAGGCTGATCTGCTGATCGGCGGATTTTTTGATGCGCACGGGGCGGGCTGGTCCGATGAGGAAATGACCCTGTTCGAGGCGCTGCTGGAGGAACAGGACGTTGATATCATGGCCTGGGCGATGGGCACCGATGTGGCGCCTGAACGCTATGCCGGGTCGATATTGGCGGCATTGAAGACGCTGAATTACGTGCCGGTTTTAGACTGAAAAAACCCGTCACCCCGGACTTGTTCCGGGGTCCACTTATCCACCTAAACCCCGTTGATTGGGGCGCGGTGGGCCCCGGAACAAGTCCGGGGTGACGATTGAGTTACATTGAAGATCATGCCCAACTTATCCACCATCCTCTCCGCCAAAACCCCGCTCACGCTGGCGGGCGTGCCCACCGGCTTCCTGCCGTGGCTGCTCGCCGACCTCGCCCGCGCTGCAACCACCCGGGCGGTATTCATCGCGGCGGATGAAGCGGAAATGCGCGCGATTGCCAGCGCGGCACATTATTTTGCGCCTGACCTGGAAACGATCAGCTTTCCGGCGTGGGATTGCCTGCCCTATGACCGCGCATCGCCCACCTTGCGCGTCATGGCCGAACGGGTCGCCGCGCTCCACCGGTTGCAGCAGCCCCGCAAAGGGCCGCAACTGATCGTCACCACTGCAAATGCGGCCGCCCAACGCACGCTAACGCCGTTTCGCGTTCGGCAGCTTGTGGCCACATTGAAGCCCGGCGAGCGGATTGGTCGCGACAAACTGGCCGGGCTGCTGCAGGCGAACGGCTATCAGCGGGTGGAGACCGTCACCGATTCGGGCGAATTCGCGGTGCGCGGTGGGCTGGTCGATCTGTTCCCCAGCGGCGAGGAACACGGGCTGCGGCTCGACTTTTTTGGTGATGAGATTGAGAGCGTCCGCACGTTCGACCCCGCTGATCAGCGCACGACCGGGCGGATCGATGGCTTTACGTTGCTACCCGCGTCCGAAGCGCTGCTCGATGACGAAAGCGTCAAGCGGTTCCGCAGCCGGTATCGCGAGCGGTTCGGCGCCAATGCGACGGGCGATCCGCTGTATCAGGCAATCTCCGAAAGCCGCCGCCTGTCCGGCATGGAGCATTGGATGCCGTTGTTCGAGGACAAGCTGACGACGTTGTTCGACCATCTCGGAGATGGCGCGATCATCGTTCGAGATTCGGGCGTTACTGCGGCGGCTGAATCGCGGTTTGAGGCGGTGGCGGATTACCACGCCAACCGCGTGCGCGCGCAATCGAGCGATCCGGGCAGCTACCGCCCGTTGCCGCCCGAAATGCTGTACCTGACGGTGGATGAATGGGCGACGCGGCTGGCCGATTGCCGCGCGCACCTGATCAGCCAATTCCATGAGCCTGACAGCGCGACCGTGATCGATTTCGGCGTCGACGGCGCGAAGGACTTCGGCCCCGAACGATCAGCAGGCGCAAATGTGTATGAAGCGGTGGTCGCGCACATTGCCAAGCTGCGCAAAGGGGGCCGCAAACCCGTGCTCGCCAGCTATTCGGTAGGCGCGCGGGAGCGGCTGAGCGGTTTGCTCGCCGATCACGGACTGCATGGGGCCAAGCCCGCCGAGAGCTGGCAAGAGGCGCTGGGCATCGCCGACCGGGGCGTCGCGCTGATCGTCCTGCCGCTCGACCATGGGTTTGCGGCGCCCGATGTGTCCATCCTCACCGAGCAGGACATGCTGGGTGACCGGCTGGTCCGCCGGGCGAAGCGGCGCAAATCCGCCGATGCGTTTCTGGCGGAACTCGCCACGCTGTCGCCGGGCGATCTGGTGGTTCACGTCGATCACGGCATTGGGCGCTATACCGGGCTGACATCGATCCCGGTTGGCGCGTCCCCGCATGATTGCGTCGCGCTGGAATATGCGGGCGGCGACAAGCTGTATGTGCCGGTCGAGAATATCGACGTGCTCAGCCGCTATGGCAGCGACGATGCCGCGACGCTGGACCGGCTGGGCGGCGAGGCGTGGCAGCGCCGCAAGAGCCGGATGAAGGAGCGCATCCGCGAGATTGCAGGTGAACTGATCGCGATTGCCGCCGAACGCGCGCTGCGCCCCGCCGATATCGCCGAGCCCGATGCGAGCGCCTATCCGACCTTCGTCGATCGCTTTCCCTATGCCGAAACCGATGATCAGGACCGCGCAATTGGCGAAGTGCTGGAGGATCTGGCAGCGGGCAAGCCCATGGACCGGCTGATTGTGGGCGATGTCGGCTTTGGCAAGACCGAGATTGCGCTGCGCGGTGCGTTTGTGGCGGCGATGGCGGGGCTTCAGGTTGCTATCGTTTGCCCGACGACATTGCTCGCGCGCCAGCATTTCAACAATTTCGTGGCGCGGTTTGAGGGGTTTCCGCTCAATATTGGTCGGCTTTCCCGCCTAGTCACCCCTGCCGAGGCAAGCGCCACCCGCCAGGGGCTGGAAGATGGCACGATCGACATTGTCATCGGCACGCACGCCATTCTGGCGAAAAGCGTCGGTTTCAAGCGGCTGGGGCTGGTAGTGGTTGACGAGGAACAGCGCTTTGGCGTCACGCATAAGGAGCGGCTGAAGGCGCTGAAAACCGATGTTCATGTGCTCACCCTCACCGCCACCCCTATCCCCCGCACGCTGCAAATGGCGATGAGCGGCCTGCGCGAGCTATCGGTGATCCAGACCCCGCCGGTCGATCGGCTCGCGGTGCGCACCTATGTGATGCCATGGGATCCGGTGGTGCTGCGCGAGGCGCTGCTGCGCGAGCATTACCGCGGCGGGCAAAGCTTTTTCGTCACCCCCCGCATCGCCGATCTGCCCGATATCGAGGAATTCCTGACCAAGGAGGTGCCTGAAATCCGCTATGTCGTCGCGCACGGGCAAATGTCGCCCACGCAGGTCGAGGAGCGGATGAGCGCGTTCTATGATAAGAAGTTTGAGGTGCTGGTGTCGACCACCATCGTCGAATCCGGCCTCGATATCCCTAGCGCGAACACGATGATCATCCACCGCGCCGATCGCTTTGGCCTGGCGCAACTGTATCAGCTGCGTGGGCGGGTGGGCCGCGCCAAGACGCGGGCCTATGCCTATCTCACCACCCCCAAAGACCGAATCATCACCGAAACGGCAGAAAAGCGTCTAAAAGTGCTGTCCGATCTGGAAAATCTGGGGGCTGGATTCCAGCTTGCCAGCCATGATCTGGATATTCGCGGCGCGGGCAATCTGCTCGGTGATGAACAATCCGGGCATATCCGCGAAGTGGGCTACGAACTTTACCAATCGATGCTCGAAGAAGCGATCATGGACGCTAAGGCCGGCGGCATGGCCAAGCGCCCCCGCGATTTCAGCCCGCAAATCACCATCGACGCGCCGATCCTGATCCCGGACGAATATGTGCCCGATCTAGATTTGCGGATGGGCCTCTACCGCCGCCTAAACGACATCGACGAGCCACAGGGCATCGAAGCATTCGCTGCGGAGATGATCGACCGCTTCGGCAAGCTGCCCGACGCAACCGAAAATCTGATCCGGCTGATCGAGATCAAGCTTCACGCCAAGGCAGCGGGCGTTTCCAAGATCGATGTTGGCCCGCGCGGTGCGCTGGTATCATTCCATGATGATCGCCCGCCGAATATCGCCGGGCTGCTCGCTTATGTCGAAAGAGTGGGCGCAATCGCGAAATTGCGGCCGGACAGTAAATTGGTGCTCAACCGCGCCTGGGGTGATCCCAAGGCCCGGTTGAACGGCGCGCTGCAATTGGCGCGAGGGTTGGCCAAAGCAGCGGCGTAACATTTTCAGCCCGGTAAATTCGTGTTACGCAAAATCCACATACTTGGTTGCTTGGGGGCGAACCGTTGACAATGCCTGTCGAAGATAATCGTTGGGAAGTGCTGGAAAACACGATCACGAAATTGCGTGACTGTTCCAGTGCGGCCTCAGCGATTGAAATTGTTCATCCGGTTGCCCGCCAGATCGCCCGCGCCGATGGCATTACCATCGTCAAGCGGATCGGCGATCATACGGACTATCTGGTGGAAGATGCCATCGAACAGCTTTGGGCGGGAATGCAGTTCCCCATCGACAAATGCCTGGCTGGCCGCGCAATGACCGAAGAACAGACCGTGCTGATCCCCGATATTACGCAGGTCGAAAACATCCCGCTGAACGTTTATCTGGCCACGTTCATCCGCAGGCTGGTCGCGGTGCCGCTGGGCACGCCGCACCCCACCCACGCCATCTGTGCCTATTGGCGCGAACCTGGCCAGATTGATCCCGAAAGCGTGACGTTGATGGAGGCGCTATGTCGCGCCCTGGGGGCGGTGCTTGATATGTTTGATGTTACCGAGATGGTGGCAAATCATCGCTTGCAGTCGATCGCCGGAGCATAGCGTCGTTAATCAGCCGCTATGGTCGGCGATAATCTTCCACCCGCCCGCTTCCTTGGCAAACACCAGACTGGTCGGCCCGCTCTGCGTTTTGCCATCCGTGTAAGTCAGCGTGTATCGGGCGATATAGATTGCGTGGGTTGAATCGAGCAACCGGAAGTCGAGCGTCTGAAACGTCAGCACCCCCCGCTTGGCCGCGTTGGCAAAATCATATTTCACCCGGTACCGCTCGCTCATCATCGCTTTGCCGCGCAGCACGCCTTCCTTGGTGACGAAACTGGTTTCGGGCGCGTCTGAATACACCGCCATGAACCGGGCCAGGTCGCCCGTATTCCAGCCCGCCGCGCTTTCCGCCATCACCTTTTCAACCGCATGTTTCTCGGGGGGATGCGCAACAGCCGGGGTGGCAAGCATGATGATCGCGGGCACGGCGACATAGCTGAAATGGCGGTTCATCATGACTTTCCTCTTTCGTTGATCAAAACCGTCAGCGCCTCGGCATCAATCGGCTCGGCGCACAGGAACCCCTGATAATATTGGCAGCCTTCCTTGGCGAGCAGATCAAGCTGCTCCTCGGTCTCCACACCTTCGGCGATCACGGAGAGCCCCAGCGAGCGCGCCATATCAATCACGCCGCGCACCACGATGCGGTCGCGCGTTGACCCGGCAATATCCTGTGCCAGTTTCTTGTCGATCTTCAGATAATCGAGCGGCAGCGCCTTCAGATAGGCAAGGCTGGAATAGCCGGTGCCGAAATCGTCAATCGCCACGCGGCAGCCGGCACTGCGCAGCGCGGCGAGCAGCATCGCGGCGATTCCCAAATCCTCGATCAGCCCGCTTTCAGTAATCTCCACCGTCAACCGCGCCCGCGGAAAGCCGCTGCTGTCGACTCGGTCGAGGAAAATGTCCGCAAAGCCGGGCCGTGCGATATCGGCTGCTGTCAGGTTCAGCGACAATCGCAGCTTGCCCAGGCTGGCGGGCCAGGCGGCGGCGCGGGCGAGCACAATGCGCTGGATGTGATCGGAAAGGCCAATCACCAGATCGGCACGGTCGGCGGCTGCAAACAATGTCTCTGCGCCTAGCGGCCCCATGACAGGGTGATCCCACCGCGCCAGCGCCTCCACCCCGGTAATCTGGCCAGTCGCGATTGCGACTTGTGGCTGGAACAATATGTCGATTTCGCCTTGTTCAATCGCCCGGCGCAAATCCACTGCCAGCGTATCAATCGGCGCGCCCTCATCACCCACCCGGCGCGCGACCTGCACGGTCACACTGTCCGATGCCTTTGCCTCGGCCAGCGCCTCACTCGCGCGGCGCAGCAGCGTTGCGGTTGTGTCATTTTCTTCCGCAGGGGCGATGCCGACGCGACACCCCAGCACCGCCACAGCTCCACCCGCGACAAACGGCCTCGACAAGGCCTCGGCAATGCGGCCAGCGGCAAGTTCCACGCGTGCTGCATTATCCGTCGTCGCAACCAGAAATTCCGATCCGCCCAGCCGTGCGACAATCGCCCCGCGCCCCAGCAGTTCGCCGGTAACATCCTCAATCCGTTTTTGCGCCGTCCGCAGCAGCGCGTCGCCCGCCGCGCGGCCATAGGCTGTGTTGACTATATCGAACCGGTTGAGCGCAATCAGCATCGCCTGAACGGGCCGGTCACCAGCCACCTCGCCGGGTGCTTCCAGCCGCCGATCAAGCCGCCGATCAAGCCAGCGCCGCGCGCCCGCTGCATCCCGCACGCCCGACAGGGCTTCGCGCAGCACCGCCGCTGGTTCGGGGATCACCGAAAGCCGCTCAATCACTGCATCGACCGAACCGGATGCGCGATCATGGCTCAAATGGTGCACCACGCGGCCCACCCCAGCCAAATCATGCGCGAATGCGGTCGCGGCGCCAGTTTTCAGCAAGCGGCGCAGCGCACGCAGTGCAATGGGCCGGTCATCATCGGCAAGGCGGCGGAGCAATTGGCGGGGCGTGGCGTCCTCGCCCATATCGAGCAGCTCGGCAAAGCCTGGCGTGATCTGAAATGCGCGCAATGCGCCGTCATAATGCCAGCCCAGCGGATCGGTCGACCGCTGGGCCGTGCGCCAGTCGCCCGCCATCCGCTCGGCATGGCGCGCGGCAAAGCGCAATGCCTGGATGAATTCATCCTCGCTATGCGGGCTCGACAGGAAATGCGTCGCGCCTGCGTCGAAAAGCGTCCCCACTTCCGGCACGTCGCCGCGCGACACCAGCACCAGCAATGCGCCGCCATTCGCCGCGATAACATCGCCCAGGGCCGCGACCGCCGCCAAGCCGTCACCCATCGCGCCGCGTGCATCGACCACCGCGATTTGCGCGCCGCTCGTCAGATAGCGCTGCTCTGCCCCTTCCGCCCGGCGCGCCGCAATCACCTGCCATCCGCCGCGAGAGGCGAGCGCCGCCAGTTCGTCACGCTGCCGGAACGACAGGATGAACAACGCCGCCGCCGCGCTGCCACGCGGGACGGCATCAATATCGGGGGCAGACGCCGGATTATTCATACCGGTAAGCCTAACGACCGCGGCAAGCTTCGCCAATGCGCAAAGGGGCTTGATGGTTCGGGGTTGTTTGCATGGCTGGGAAGGCTTAGCTCGTGGTTCATGTCTTGCGCACCCTCCCTTGTTGACAGCTTTGGCCGGACGATCAGTTATCTGCGGATATCGGTTACGGATCGGTGTGATTTGCGCTGTCGCTATTGCATGGCCGAGGAAATGACCTTCCTTCCCAAGGCTGCAGTGCTCAGCCTTGAAGAAATCGCGATCATCGCAGAACGCTTTATCGCACGCGGTATTACCAAAATCCGACTCAGCGGCGGCGAACCTTTGGTGCGGCGCGATGTGGTGGAGCTGGTGCGGCGGCTGGGGTCGCATGTTGGCGCTGGCCTCAACGAATTGACGATGACGACAAACGGCACGCGGCTGGCGCAACATGCCGACGCGCTGGTCGCGGCGGGCATTCGCCGGATCAATGTCAGCCTCGACAGTCTGGACCCCGATGTTTTCCGCCACATAACCCGGCACGGCGATGTAGCGCAGGTGATCGACGGCATTTTTGCCGCCC
>JBBSCC010000102.1:0-10276 GCA_038250735.1 Sphingomonadales bacterium
GAGACGCTGGGGTGAGCCGCTTGCGGCATGCGTTGCCCTGACCCTTCAAGCACCAGAGCGCTTCCCCGGCGAGGGCCGGGGCCTTTACAAACTCGCCAGTAGCGCCTTTGCGGTGGCACGATCCGGGAAGCGCGGGTCGGCGAGCACCAGCGCGATATCGGCGCGGGCGGCGTCATTATCGCCAAGATCGGCTTCAACCTGCGCGATGTGCCAGCGCAGGCCGCTATGGCCCGGCGCAATCGACACGGCTTTGCGCATCAGCTCTAGTGCCGCCTTGCTCTCGCCCGCCTGGTACAGCGCCCAGCCAAATGCATCGGTGGCCGCCGGGTTGAGCGGCGCAAGCCGGTAAGCCGCCGCTCCGTACAGTCGCGCCGCATCCAGTTCATCATTGCCGGCATAGGCATAGGCCAGTTCTGCCAGCAGCGTCGCGTCGCGGTTGCCCAGCCGGGCGCGAAGCCCCTCCAGCCCATTAATTGCCGCATCCCATTCGCCCGCCGCGATCTGCCAATGCGCCGCCAGCCGCAGCGCGGCGACGTTTGTCGGGTTTTGCGCCTGGAACAGCGCGAGCACGATTGCCGCGCGCCGCTGATCACCCGCGCGATCATAGGCATCGACCGTGCGCAGCATGGTGCCTTCATCGAAGCGCAGATTTGCGGCGCGGCCATAAGCGGCGGCGGCATCGCGGTAGCGCTGCATCTGCATCAGCGTATCGCCCACCAGCAAATGCGCCTGGGGGGCCCCCGGTGCCTGTCGAACGAGCTGCTGCGCTTCGCCAAGTGCGGCGGCAAGCCGCCCGGTATCGATCAGCCCGCGCACATAATTTACCGCCAGAACGGGATCGTCAGGGCGTTTATCAAGCGCACCCGCGGCCGCTTCCAAGGGAATATCGCTGCCAAAGGGTGTCGCCACCTCCCGCAACGGAATGGCGGCGCGGTCAAGCAGCCGTGCCGCCCAATCGCGTTCATTGGTGGCTTCAAAAGCTTGCCCCGCCAGCCCCAGCACATAGCTGTCGGCATCACCGCGCACCGCAATCGCGCGCAACACCGCCAGCGCGCCGCGTGGGTCGCCCGATTTGAACAATGCTGCGCCCAGCAAGCGCCGCGCGACCAGATTCATCGGCTGCAGGCTCAGCAATCCCCGCCACTGATCAATCGCCTGCTGATACGCGCCTGCCCGGTAATCAAGCATGCCGCCCAGCAGCAACGGCCCCGGCTGGCCAACCAGCGCGCCATTGGTGCGCTGCAGCAGGCTGCGCGCCAGATCGTCATTCTCCGCCCGCGCGGCGAGAACGGCTTGCAGATACAGCGCTTGCGGGCTGCCGGGCCGGGCCGCCAATGCCCGACGTGTTGCGCGCAGCATTTCCGAATAGCGCCCGGCATCGCCCAGCGTTGCCGCATATTGGATCAGCGCATCGTGCCGCCAGGGATCGACCCTCAGCGCGGTTTCAAACCACGGCAGGGCGGCGATCAGGCCATATTGCCCGCGCACCAGTTCGCCGCGCAGCACCAGCGCGTCGACATTGCCGCGATCAATCGAAAGCGCGCGGTCTGCAGCGGCGATGGCGCCGGCGATGTCGCTGGATTGCTGCCGCACCCGGCCCAGATCGGTCCAGGCCAGGCCATCAGCGCCGTCGGTAGATTCCAGCACCTTGGCGAGCAGCCGCTGCGCTTCGGGCAGCTTGCCTTGCGCCGCCAGCGCCCGCGCGCCGACCCGCAGCGCATACAGGCGGTATCGGGGTTGCGCCTTGTCGACTTCGCCCAGCGCGCGTTTGGCATCGCCCTGCAACAGCCAGGCATGGGCATAAAGCTGATGCGCACGGGCAATATCAAAACCGGCATCGCGCGCGCGGCCAAGCTCGCCCTCTGCCGCTACGCCTTCGCCCAGCGCCAGATAGGTGCGCGCGAGCACGGCATGCGCCAGCCCCCAGCCCGGATCGGCGGTAACCGCCTTTAGCGCATGGCTGCGCGCGGCGGTTGCCTGACCCTGTTTGAACAGGCCCAGGCTGATCGCCAGTTCCTGCCGCGCAGTAGCACTGTCGGCGCGAGCGGGCGCGGTGTTGGTTGCGATAGCAGCCAGCGCCACCACCAATCCAAGCGCGAGTGGAGCGAGGCGCGGTGCTTTAAACATGCAGATCATAGGATTTGAGCAAATCATATAGCGTCGGGCGGCTTACCCCGAGCAGCTTGGCGGTGTTGGAGATGTTCCCCTCTGCCCGCGCCAGTGCGTGGCGGATCGCGGCCCGATCAGCGGTTTCGCGCACCGCCTTCAAGTTCAGCGGCTCGGCAGGGGCATCCCCCGCCAGATCGAGATCGGCAGCAGTAATCGCCTTACCCTCTGCCATGATCACCGCGCGCTTCATGCGGTTTTCCAGCTCGCGGACATTGCCGGGCCAGCCCCAGGCATCGATGGCGGCGCGCGCATCGGGCGCCAGGCTGGTCACCGCACTGTTCATCGTCTTGGCGTATTTCTTCAGGAAATGGCGCGCGAGCAGCCCGGCATCGCCGGTCCGTTCGGCAAGCGAAGGGATACGCACCACGATTTCGGCCAGCCGGTAATAAAGATCATCACGAAACCGCCCATCGGCGATCATCGCGTCGACATCCTGGTGGGTGGCGCACACGATCCGCGTGTCGACGGCAATCGGCTTGCGCCCGCCAATCCGTTCAATCACGCGCTCCTGCAGGAAACGCAGCAATTTCACCTGAAGCGGCAAGGGAATATCGCCCACTTCGTCAAGAAACAGCGTGCCGCCTTGGGCCTGTTCAATCTTGCCCTCAGTAGTTTTGACAGCGCCTGTAAACGCCCCCTTTTCGTGGCCGAACAATTCGCTTTCCAGCAATGTTTCGGGGATTGCCGCGCAGTTGATGGCGATGAACGCGCCCTTGCGCCGCCCGCTTGCCTCATGCAGCCCGCGCGCCAGCAATTCCTTGCCGGTGCCACTTGCGCCCAGCAGCATCACCGATACATCCGCCGGTGCCACCCGCTCTATCGTGCGCGTGACCTTCAACATTTCAGGCGCTGCGGTGATCATGCCGCCCAGCGCCGCTGTGCCCGCAATACCGTCAGCAAGGCGCCGGTTCTCTGCCTCCAGCGCATGCACATGGAACGCGCGCGACACGATCAGCCCCAGTTGGTCGATGTCGATCGGCTTTTGATAAAAATCCCACGCGCCGTGCTCAATCGCCCGCAGCGCACTTTCGCGCGCGCCGTGCCCGGATGCGACGACGACTTTGGTGTCTGGCTTTAGCGACAGAATGGCATCGAGCGTGGCAAACCCCTCGGTCACGCCGTCCGGATCGGGCGGCAAGCCCAGATCAAGCGTCACGACATCGGGTGCTTCCGCGCGCAGCAGCGCGATTGCCTCTGCCCGGTCACTGGCCACCAGCACTTCATAGCCATCATAGGCCCAGCGCAACTGCCGCTGCAGGCCCGGATCATCTTCAATGATCAGCAATTTGGGCAAGTTTTTTTGCGCGAATTCGGCGGGGGCGTTCATGCTGCCTGCCCAATCTGGCGTTGGGCAGTAACGGCTGCAGGCAGCGTAAAGCGGAAGCGGCTGCCCTCGCCCTCGCGGCTGAACGCCTCAATCCGGCCGCCCATGGCCTCGGCCAATTGCCGCGCCTCAAACGCGCCCAGCCCGAACCCGCCTGATTTGGAAGAGACGAACGGCTTGAACAATTTGTCGCGGATAAAGGCCGGGCTCATCCCCGCGCCGTGATCAACCACATCAATCGTAATCGCATGATCGGCGCGGCCAACCATCACGGTGATGGGATCATCAACCGGGCTGGCATCAATGGCATTCTGGAGCAGATGGCCAAGCACCTGTTCGACGCGCGCCGGATCAGCCAGCGCAATCGCATCGCGCAAGCCAGCGGTGGCAATCGGGTGCTGGGCGCGGCGCAGCGCAATCACCCGTTCGATCAGCGGCACAATCTCCACCGGGCCAAGCGCGTCGGGCCGGCCGCTATGGTGTTGCGACAGCCGTGCGAGCAGATCATTCATCCGGGCCGCCGAATTTTGCAGCGTGGCCACCATATCGGCCCGGAAATCGGGGTTATCCGCATGGCGTTCGGCATTGCGCGCGACCAGGCTAAGCTGGCTGACGATGTTCTTTATGTCGTGCATGATAAAGGCAAAGCGGCGGTTGAATTCGTCAAAGCGCTGCGCATCAGACAGCGCCTCATGCGCGCGCGCCTCCGCCAGATAGCTCGCCACCTGACGCCCGGCGATCCGCAGCAGATCAAGATCCTCCCAATCGGGCCGCCGATCAATTGGCGGGCGCGCGAGCAGAATGGCGCCGGCCAGTTTGCCGAAGTGCACCAGCGGCACCAGCACCCATGCATCGGCACGGTCGAGCATCCAGATGGGCACGATGTCGGTCTCGGCTGGATCAGCGGTGTCGGCGCGCACGCTATCCAGCTCAATGATCCTGCCGGTTGATTCGAGATACCGCGCGAGCACCGCCTCCCCGCTTTGCAAGGGGGCAGCCGCAAGCTCCCAGTTCCATGCAGCACCCTGACCCAGCGCCGCACCATCCGGCACCAGCAACAATCCCGCTGGTGAATCGGTCAAATCAGCGACCGCCTTGACGATGCGTTCGTCCAGCGGTGCCGCGCCGTCACCCGGTTTCCCCAGCGTATCGGTAAAGCGCAGCCATTCGGCGCGGTAATCATAACGGTGGGTGAAGAAATGCTTGGCCAGCTTTACCTTAATCCAGGCGCGCAGCCAGGGGGTTGAGATGATCGTGACCAGCGCGGTGGTTGACCCAACGACAAAGGCGGTTTGCAACAGCCGGCCATAATCGCCGCCCACCGTGCCAAGCGCCCCCGTCGCCAGCACCATCACCGTGCCGTAGAGCAGCAGACCGCCAAGCGAGATCGACTGATAGGCAATCGTGCGCGACAATTGCAGCGCCCAATCGCCATTGCGGTGTGCCGCCAGCGCAAACAGCGGGGCGATCAACACCATCGCCATACCGCGCAACAACGTCAGCGCGGGCAGTTGGGCTGCATCCAGATAGGATAACGCATAAAGGGCAAGGTCAAATCCCCACATCAGCGCCAGCGCTGCAACTGCCAACCGAATGCCGCCCCGCGCCGATGGCGCAACCGCCTTGTACAGGTGATCGACCAGCACCAATGCGGTCACCGCGACCAGCATCCGCAAGATACCGGCGACCTGATCAATCGCGTCATGATTGGCGGAGACGGGCAGTGCGGCGGAAATTGCCGACAATCCAGCGCCGATCAGCACCATCAGCGCCAACATGGCATAGATGATCGCCACAGGCCGCACCGACGGCGCATCGTGGCCCCGGCGCACCAGCGCGCCCATGAACACCAGCCAGGCGATGTTGCGCGCCGCTTCTGCAATCCAGCTGATCGGGTCGCCTGCGCCGATGCCGGCGATGGCGAGCGCCCAGCAAGCGGTGATTGCCAATGCGACCAGAAACGCCATGCGCGGCAACGCCGCCCCGGCCCGGCTGACCTGCGACAGCGCCAGCACCCCGAAAACCAATCCCGCCAGGGCATGCGCCCAAACGATCAGCGTCGCGATCATCATGTCAGCGCGCGCCTTCGGGCCACAACACCACCCGGATCGTCTGCAACAGGATCAGCAGATCGAGAAACGGCGAATAATTCTTGGCGTAATACAGGTCGTATTCCAGCTTCTGCCGGCTATCCTCAATCGACGCGCCATAGGGGTAGTTGATCTGCGCCCAGCCGGTGATGCCGGGCTTCACCATGTGCCGTTCGGCATAATAGGGGAGCTGTTGTTCAAGATCGTCCACAAATTGCGGGCGTTCCGGGCGCGGGCCGACAAAGCTCATCTCGCCCTTCAACACGCTCCACGCCTGGGGCAGCTCATCAATGCGCAATTTGCGGATGATGCGACCGATGCGGGTGATGCGCGGATCATCTTTTTCGGCCCATACTGCCTTGCCGTTCACTTCGGCATCCACCCGCATGGAACGCAGCTTCACAATATCAAAACCGACATTGTACAGCCCGACGCGGCGTTGACGGTACAGTATCGGCCCGTTGCTCTCCAGCTTGATGGCGATGGCCGTGGCCAGCACCAGCGGTGCCGTCAGCACGATCAGGATCAGGCTGGCGGCAATATCAAACAGCCGCTTGAAGACGCCAGACAGCATCCGCCCCGATGAAAAGCCGTCCGAAAAGATCAGCCAGCTGGGATTAACGCTGTCGAGATCCACCCGGCCCGTTTCGCGTTCCAGAAAGGTCGAGATCTCGTTGACATGAACGCCCGTCGTCTTGATCCGCAGCAAGTCCTTCAGGGGCAAGGCGTTGCGCCGTTCCTCCAGCGCCAGCACCACCTCGCTGGCGTTGAGCAGCACGACATGATCGGCCAAATTATAGATTGCGTCACGGGCAATCGCCTCAGGGATAACGCGATTGGCCTCGCTCATCGACACATAGCCGACGACCACGAAGGCGGCACCCGGGGTTTGCGCCATCGTCTTCAGGCGTTGCGCGCGCAGGCCAGCGCCCAGCACGACGATGCGGCGCTTGAACGCCTGGCTGCCCAATGTCTTGCCCAGCAAAATGCGCAGCAGGATCAAGCCGACAACGGCTAGCCCCATGCCGTACAGCAGGTTCGACCGCCAGAAATCAAGCGCGGGTACCAGATAGAAGATCGCGCTTTGCAGGATGACGCCCAGCGACACCGCGACGATCAGCCGTGCCGTGGCATAGCGCAACGATTGCAGCGCATCGGCACCATAAACGCCGACCGCGATCATCGCGAGTTCAAGCGTCAGGGTAAAACACATCAGCTGCGGCAGGCGCGTGATGATGGGTTCAACCGCGCGATCAAGCTGGCCCATCCGGAACATCCAGCCGAGTTCACCTGCCACAAAGAGCAGGATAAGGTCCAGAATCGCGAGCAGCAGCACCGCGTTGGGGACATAATGCTTGAACAATTTGATCATGACACGGGCGTTCTAGCAGCCCAAGTGTAAACAATTCCGACACATATTGCGGCGCGCGGCATGATTTTTCTCCGCCGCGCCTTGTTGCAATGCAGCCCTTTTGCCAATGAGCCGTTTTCGCAACATGGCCGTTTAGATTCTGCCATTGATCGGGTGATCGCATATGCCATGGGAAGAAACGAATGTCTGATCAACCGCGCATTGTTCCCGTTATCCTGTCGGGTGGCGCCGGATCACGGCTATGGCCAATGTCCCGCCCGGAAATGCCAAAGCAGATGCTGCCGCTGACGGCGGACCATACGATGTTCCAGCTGACTGCCCAGCGCACCTTTGCACGCGATCAGTTTGCAGCACCGATCGTGGTTGCCAATGCGCGGCACGGTGATCTGGTCGCAGCGCAGCTTGAGGCGATCGGCGTGACGCCGCAGGCAGTGATCCTGGAGACGGTAGGGCGCGATACTGCGCCTGCCATCGCGCTGGCCGCGATTGCCGCCGGATCGGGCGATGCGCCGTTGCTGGTCATGCCGTCCGATCATGTGATCGAAGATATCGACGCCTTTCATGCCGCCATTTTGCGGGCGCTGCCGCTGGTGCGCGATGGCTGGCTGGTGACGTTCGGCATTGACGCATTATCGCCCGAAACAGGCTATGGCTGGATCAAATCCGGGCAGGAAATTGCCCCCGGCGTACACCAAATCGTCCAGTTCGTCGAAAAACCCCCGCTTGACCGCGCCGAAGCCATGCTGGCGGCGGGCAATCATTATTGGAATGGCGGCATCTTTCTGTTCTGCGCCAATGCCTTTTTGTCAGCATTGGGTATTTTTGAACCGGCAATGCTTGCCGCTGCCGAACAGGCGATGGCACAGGCGACGCATCACGCGAACCGGATCACGCCCGATCCCGTCGCCTTTGCCGCCTCCCCTGCGCGCTCAATCGATTATGCGGTGATGGAAAAGGCAGACCGGGTCGCGGTGGTGCCGGTGAGCATGGGGTGGAGCGATGTTGGCAGTTGGGATGCGCTGCACGCGCTCAGCGACCGCGACACCCATGGCAATGCCTGTCAGGGCGATGTGCTGACGCTTGAATCGCACAATTGCCTGGTGCGCAGCGACGGTATTCGAATCGCGATGCTGGGGGCGACTGACCTGATAGTGGTCGCCAGCGGGAATGACGTGCTGATCCTGCCGCGCGGGCGATCACAGGAAGTCAAAGCCCTGTTGGCCGCGATGAAGAAGGATTAGCAGTACCCGGCCCCGCCCTGCCGCCTTTGCGACCAGCAAGAATTTTGACCTGCACCGATCATCCTCAGCACCGGCTTCGACAGAGCAACCGAATAACGCTAACAGCGTTATGGGGGCATGACTTTTAGGAGACTGATATGCGTCCTGGCCTGATTTTATGGGCAACCGTTGCGCTGAGCAGCAGCGTTGCCATCGCCGCGCACGCCCAGCAACAGAATGACAACTCGGTCGGGCGCGCTGCCACGCAGCCGCTGCGCGATGCACGGATCAGGCAGGACAAAATCCCCGAAATCTTGTTGCTCGCGGCCTCTGCCCCCTATTCGTCGGCCAATACCCAGAACTGCGCTGCAATCAGGGGCGAGGTTAACCGGCTGACCAGCGTGCTCGGCCCTGATGTCGATGCGCCCGCTGCGAAAAAGGGCGAAGGCTCTGCCGTCGCAGCAGCGGCGGCGCGCGGGGTGGTGAGCAGCTTCATCCCCGGCCTTGGCCTGGTGCGCGTTATCACCGGGGCGGACAAAGCCCAACGGCGCGCCGAAGCAGCCGTGTACGCTGGATCCGTCCGGCGCGGCTATCTAAAAGGACTGGGTCGCACCAAGGGATGCCGCGGCACCGCCACGCCGCTGCCGGCCGCAATCGCCGATCGGCCTGAGCTGCCGTCTGACGATAAGGATTGACGGCGATCTGATCGGGACGGGGCTGATCGGGGCGGGGCGCGCTTACGCTCGTCCCGGTCAGGCGCAGAACAATCGCAATCGGTGCTAACCCCGCTGCCGCCCCCGCCGTTCGCCTTTGCGTTCCTGACGGCGGGATTTGGCGATGGCGGTGGCGGCGCGGCGCTTGCCCTCTGCGGTTTCGCTGAACTTCACCTCGTCCATCGGCATCGCATTGCCCAGTTTTTCGTCAAAGCCGAGCAGCTTCAGGCTTTCGGCGAAATGCGCTGGCAGGTCTGCCGTCACGTCGATCTGCCCGCCATCGGGATGATCGATGCGGATGCGGCGCGCGTGCAGATGCATCTTGCGGCTAACCCCGCCCGTCAGGAACGATGCCGCCCCGCCATATTTGCCATCGCCGACAATCGGGTGGCCAATTGCGTTCATATGCACGCGCAACTGGTGCGTGCGCCCAGTAAACGGCTGGAGCTCGACCCAGGCGGCCCGGTTGCCCGCACGCTCGATAACCCGATATCGGGTGCGTGACGGGCTGCCATTTTCCTCATCAACATGCATTTTTTCGCCGCCAGAACCGGGCTGCTTGCCGATTGGCAGTTCAATCATGCCGTCAAAAATTTCGGGCACGCCGACGATCAGCGCCCAATATACCTTGCGCGCGGTACGGCTGGAGAACGCCTTGGCAAAATGCCCCGCCGCCCGCGCGTTACGCGCCACCAGCAGTGCGCCGGATGTATCCTTGTCGAGCCGGTGAACCAGCTTTGGCCGCCCCTCGCTTTCAAAACACAGCCCGTCGAGCAGGCCGTCGACATGCTCGGTGGTCTTGGTGCCGCCCTGCGTTGCAAGGCCCGGCGGCTTGTTGATGACGATCGCCTGGGTGTCCTTGTGGATCACCATTTCCTGAATGAACGATTCCTCATCCGGCGTCAGCGGCGTGCGGGTGCGTGCGACGACCTTTGGGGCATCGGCGCGGACGGGCTCTGCCGGGGGCAATCGGAGCACCTGCCCTGCCGCCAGCCGGTCGCCCGGCGTGGCGCGCGCGCCATCGATCCGCAACTGGCCGGTGCGCGCCCATTTGGCGACGGTGGTAAAGCTGGTCGCCTCCAGATGGCGCTTGAACCAGCGATCAAGCCGGATGCCGTCGTCTTCAGCCGTTACCGTGAACTGGCGGACATCGCCGTGGCTGCCGACACCTGTTTTGGGGGCGGTTTTGGGGGCCGCTTTCGGTGCAATGCTCATGCCAGCCCCCGCGTGATCGCAAGGCCAGCACACAGCGCCACCACAGCGCCTGCCACGGAGGCCAGCGCATAGCCCAGGGCCGTCATCATCGCGCCGCGTTCCAGCATGGTGACCAGTTCAAGCGAGAAGGCCGAAAAGGTGGTGAAGCCGCCCAGCACGCCGACGGCCAAGAA
>JBBSCC010000103.1:0-10247 GCA_038250735.1 Sphingomonadales bacterium
CAGCGCGCTTACGACCAGCGCATCGGGGCACGGCACGCCATATATTTCCAGCAAGACCTTATCCAGGCTGCCGCCGTTCACGCCAATCCGGATCGCGCAGCCATTTGCCTTGGCGGCGTTGACGACTTCCTTCACGCGCGCCGCTGACCCGATATTGCCGGGGTTGATCCGCAGGCAGGCAGCGCCCGCATCGGCGGCTTCCAGCGCGCGCTTATAGTGGAAATGGATGTCGGCAACGATCGGCACACGGCTGGCACGCACAATCTGCTTCAGCGCACCGGTGCTTTCCACATCGGGGCACGATACGCGGATGATGTCGACGCCTGCTTCTTCGCAACGGCGGATCTGGTCGATCGTCGCCTTTGCGTCTTCGGTTGGCGTGTTCGTCATCGTCTGCACGGTCACGGGCGCATCGCCGCCGACGGGGACGTTGCCAACCATGATCTGACGGCATTTACGACGGGTAATATCGCGCCAGGGGCGAAGCGACATGACAGGGTTCCTCGGCGGATTGCGGACGTTAGTGCGTCGATATAGCGTTGCCTTCGCCGCGCGTCGATACGATAGCGTCATCCAATAGCGATCCGGGCCCGACAAAACGGCACAACCGGCAGGAGAGCGTATTGGGCCGACATTACGGGATGGATTGGCTGCGGATCGGCGCATTTGGCCTGTTGATCTTTTACCATATCGGCCTGGTGTTCGTGCATTGGGGCTATCACGCCAAAACCGCGCATCCGATGGAATGGGTGGCGGTGCCGTTACAGGCGATCAACGCGTGGCGGCTGCCGTTGCTGTTCGTCGTGTCAGGCTATGCCAGCCGCGCGATTTTTGCGGGTGATCGCAGAGCAGCCGATTTTGCCTGGGGGCGGACCAAAAGGCTGATCGTCCCGTTGCTGTTCGGCGTGATCGTGATCGTGCCGCCGCAACCCTGGATCGAGTTGAGCACCCAGCACGGCTATACCGGCAGCTTCCTGCATTTCTGGTTCAGTGATTATTTCCGCTTCGGGAAGCTAAGCGGCATCGCGCTACCGACATGGCAGCATCTGTGGTTCGTTGGTTATTTGTGGTTCTATACCATGGTGCTGGCGGTAGGCATTGCCATAACGCCCAGCGCGGTGCGGGCATGGGTTGCCGACATGGCGGACCGGGCATTGGCCGGGCCGCTGATCCTGATCATCCCGACAGCGCTGCTGATCGTGAACTGGAGCTATGCCTTTCCCGGCAGTCCCGAAACGCATGCATTCGTTGATGATTGGCAGGTCCACCGCGTCTATTTCCCGATGTTGTTGTTCGGGTTTTTGCTGCGCGGCGGCGACCGCGTGTGGCGCGCGATCCGGCGCTGGTGGTGGGTTGGCGGCATTCTGGCGGTGGCAAGCTATGCATTCATCGCCGACGTGGAGATCCGCCATATGGGCAGCCCGGTCCCCACCCGCGCGATCTGGTATTGGTTCGGCGTCGCCCGCGCGGTCCAGTGCTGGGGGGCGATCGTCGCGCTGATCGGCATTGCTGATCGCTGGTTGAACCATGATCACGCCGTGCGCCCGATGCTGAATGAAGCGGTGTTCCCCTTTTACATGATCCACCAGACGATCATCGTTGTCGTCGCAGGCGCATTGCTGGCGTTCGGGCTGTCGCCGGTCATCGAATTCGGCATCATTCTGGCCGCAACAGTGGCCGGGTGCTGGGCATTTTACCGGATCGGGCGCGAGATTGGCTGGTTGCGCCCGCTAATCGGGTTGCGCGCCCGCAAAGCGGGGCACACCCCGGCCCATTCCCCCCGTTCCGCCTGAAGGACCCGTCCGATCATGCCCACTGTAGCGCGCTGGACGCTGATGATACACGGCGGCGCAGGAATATTGCGCCCCGATACGCTGAGCCCCGAACAATCGGCAGGGGCACGTGCGGGGCTTAGCCGGGCATTGGATGCGGGGGCCGCCATCCTGCAGGCTGGCGGTGATGCAGTTGATGCCGTCGAAGCTGCCGTCTGCGTGCTGGAGGATGACCCGCATTTCAACGCTGGGCGCGGCGCGGTGCTGGGCTTTGACGGGCACGTGTCGCTGGACGCGGCGATCATGGATGGGCGCGATCGGCGGGCAGGCTCGGTCGCCGGTGTGTCCAGCGTGCGCCATCCCGTCAGCCTGGCGCGCGCGGTGATGACCGCCAGCCAGCATGTGATGCTCAGCGGCAAGGGGGCAGAGGAATTCGCACACGAACAAGGGTTTGAACCCGCCGGTGAAGACTGGTTGATCCTGCCCGAACGCCGCGCGCAACTGGCCGAACTGCGCGCCAAACCGGCGGGCTGGTTTGATGCCGAAATGAAGTACGGCACCGTCGGCGCAGTCGCCTGTGACGCGCACGGCCACCTTGCCGCCGCCACCTCCACCGGCGGCGTCACCGGCAAGCGCTGGGGCCGGGTGGGCGATACGCCGTTAATCGGCGCAGGCACCTATGCCGATGATCGCGCCTGTGCCGTGTCGGCCACCGGGGCGGGCGAATTCTTCATCCGCGCCGCCGCCGGGCATGAAATCGCCGCCCGAATCAGGATGCTGGGAGAGGATGCGGAGACCGCCGCTGCCGCTGTCATCGCCGACGTCAACGCCTTGGGCGGCACCGGCGGGGTAATTGTGGTAACGCCTGCGGGCGAGGCGGTGTGGCGCTTTTCCACCCCCGGCATGTACCGCGCCCGCGCCACGGCGGCGGGCGAGCGGATCGTGGCGATCTTTGACGACGAGATTTAACTTTCAGCCGTCACATTCGCTGGGTAGGGCCAAAATCATGATCCGAACCATCGTCCTGCTCGCCGCGGCGCTATCGCTGCTCATCCATGGCCCGGCCCAGGCCTATGGCGGTTATGCGCACGGCACCATCGCGCGGATCGCCCTGATCAACGCCAAGCCCGCCACCCGCGCCGCCGTGCTGGCGATGCTGGCGCGCACCGCGCTGCTCGATACGCCCACCTGCCCCGCCAAAACCGCCGAGGACGCCAGCGTGTGGCCCGATTGCATCCGCGCGATGGGCGACCGGTTCAGCTATACCAGCCCGTGGCACTATCAAAATGTCGATATCTGCAAACCGTTCGACCTGAACAGCGCCTGCGCCAATGGCAATTGCGTATCGGCGCAGATCGACCGGCAGGTGAAGCTGATCCAGGACCGCACCATCCCGATGCGCGAAAAGATCGCAGCTTTGGTGTTCCTGATCCATTTCGTCGGCGATCTGCACATGCCGCTGCATGCGGGGGACCGCATCGACCGGGGCGGCAATGATGTGCGGGTGGCATATGGGCTGTACACATCCGACCGGCTGAATCTGCACAGCGTGTGGGACGGGGCGCTGGCCGAACGCGCGCTCACCACGCCGCCATCGCTCGAACGGCGCTATAGCGATGCTGATCGCGCAGCCATCGCCACCGGCACGGTGGAGGATTGGAGCCGTGAGGCATGGGGTGTGGCGCATGATGTCGCCTATGCCCTCGCCCAGGGCGGTGATCCGTGCGGGCCGAAGTCCAAGGCGCGGTTGACGCTGACCAATGAATCACTCGCCCGCGCGATTGAACCCCAGCGGTTACAGGTGGAACGCGCCTCGCTGCGGCTCGCGCGGTTGCTGGACGAAGCCTTTGATCCAGCACGCGCCTTCACCCCCAAGCCGCGCAATTAGAGCAACGAGCTGAAAATAGGTTTCGTCATTGCGACCCCGGCCTTGAGCCGGGGGAAGCAATCCAGTTTGCCACATGCGGAGAGGCTGGATTGCTTCGCTGCGCTCGCAAAGACGAGTTTTTCTGATTTGATGCACGGCGCGCTAAATCAGGGCTTGTTTAATTCAGGGCTTATTTTCGCACCCCCCAACGCCAGCGCCAGCCGCCGTCGGTTTTGGCATGCACCAACGCGATAAAGGGCAGCGTCAGCGCGGTCGCTACCGCCACGATGGCGGCGGGATCGCGGATCAGCGTGGCGAACGCCATCACCACGGCCACAAAGCCCAACGTCACTGCCCAGCCCTGCCAAGTGACCGGGGTTGCGCCATAACCAAATAGCTTGGGGGCAAACCAATAGCCTGTGCGCACGGTGAATTCGCGGCGCAGTTGATCACTCATCATCGTCATTCTCCATCTTGGGCGGGCGGCCCCGCCGGGGCGTTTCGCTATGGCTAACCTTGATGCCCCGCTTGGCCAGCGCCTCGCGCAGCAGAAATTCGACCTGGCCGTTCACGCTGCGCAAGTCGCCCGCCGCGCTCCGCTCAATCGCCGCATACAGCGCGGGATCAAGCCGGAGCGGAAAGGCTTTCTTGGGCAACGCCACGGCCAGCCAGCCGATCAGTAAAGCGAGCCGGCGTTGACGACGGGCTGGGTATCCCGCTCGCCACACAACACCACCATCAGGTTCGATACCATGGCCGCGCGGCGTTCATCATCCAGCTCAACCACATTCTTGGCTGACAGCATGTCCAGCGCCATTTCAACCATGCCCACCGCACCCTCAACCAAGGTCTTGCGAGCAGCAACCACCGCTTCGGCCTGTTGGCGGCGCAGCATCGCACCGGCAATTTCCTGCGCATAGGCCAGGTGGGTAAAGCCGCATTCGTCAACGGTGATACCGGCAACCACGAGCCGTTCAATCAGTTCCCGGCGCAATTCAGTGCCAACCTGATCATGGTTGCCGCGCAGCGTGATCTCCTGATGCTCAAAATCATCATAGGGATAACGCGAGCCAATGGTCCGCACCGCCGCCTCAATCTGGGCGAGCACGAACGCCTTGTAATCATCGATATCGAACAGCGCCTGCGCGGTATCGGTGACGCGCCACACCACTTGCGCCGCCATCTCAATCGGGTTGCCGCGCAGATCGTTGACCTTGATCTTTTCCGAAATCAGGTTGTTGGCGCGCAGCGAAATCTTCTTCTTGCCCATCCACGGCAAGGTCCAGCGCAGGCCGTTCACCCGGTCGCTGCCCTTATACGCGCCAAACATCGTGATTGCGGCCGCCTGGTTGGGTTGCAGCATGTAAAAGCCGGGCGAGACAAAGCCAAAGACAACCGCACCCACCACCACGATACCCAGCCCGGTCAGCTTGTCAGCCGGCATCAGCCAGATACCGCCCGCGATTACAATCAGCGCCACCATCAGCACACCCAGCATCAGATACCCGCTTGATGCGCTGGCGGGATAATCCCGGCTGCGCGTCATTGCTTCGGTTGTGCCCATCGACTCGACCATGAAAACCTCCCGTTAATATGATATCATATTTATATCGCTCAATGGCCTTTCGCAAGCGGATTCGTTGCGGATACGAAAAGGGGCGGCGATGCCTGTGCACCGCCGCCCCTTTTTTTCATTGTCGCCGCTTAAAAAGCCGCGTGTTGGGTTATTTCAGAACGATCGTCACCGCTCGGCGGTTCTGCGCCCAGCTGCCTTCGTCTGAACCCAGCGCAATCGGGCGTTCCTTGCCATAGCTGATCGTGGTGATCCGCGTGGGGGAGATGCCTTTGGCGGCAAGATAGTTCTTGGTGGCGTTGGCGCGGCGATCCCCCAGCGCAAGGTTATATTCGCGGGTGCCGCGCTCGTCGCAATGCCCCTCAATCGTCACGGGCACATCGGCATAGCGGGCAAGCCAGGCCGACTGGCTGTCCAGCGTCGCGCGCGCTTCTGAATCGATATTATATTCATCCAGCGCAAAACGAATCGTGTCGCTGGTGATTGACCGCAGGAAATCGGCTGCCGTACCGGGAACAATCCCGTCGCCCGTTTCCTGATAGCCGGGCGCCGTCGTCCCAACCGGGCCGGGGGGCAGCGCTTCCTTGCGCTTGGTGGTGCAGCCCGCCGTGGTAATCAGCGCGGCTGCGATGATGATCGTCGTCGTCAGTCTGGCCATTTTCGTCCTCCTTCGACTTGGTCGTTCGTTTCCGCTCAAATGCGTTAAGCGCTGCTCATCGTCGTTAATCAATAGTGTGCAGTGATCGTTCCGTGCCTGTCAATTGTTACGGACGTAGCGGCCCCCAACCGGGATCGGAACCGTAAAGTGGTGTTGCAAGCTTGCGCTCATTCACCCCGGTCAAATCCACCGACCATAAATCGGCGGTGCCTTCACGCCCCTGGCCCGACCGGAAAAACATCAACACGCGGCCATTGGGTGACCAGCTGGGGGATTCGTCCTGCCAATCATCAGTCAGCAGTTTTTCGCCGCCACCGCTGGGGCTCATGACCCCCACCCGGAAGTTTCCGGTCACGCGCGTAAACGCGATCAGGTCACCGCGCGGGCTCCACACCGGGGTAGCATAGCGCCCGCCAGCAAAGCTGATCCGGCGCTGGTCTGATCCATCGGCATTCATCACATAAATCTGCTGCCCGCCCGAACGATCGCTTTCAAACACGATCCGGCTGCCGTCCGGCGAATAGCTGCCGCCGGTGTCGATTCCCGGCGCGTTGGTGAGCCGCTGCGGTTGCCCGCCTGATGCCGAAACGCGGTACACATCGGTGTTGCCCCCCACCGCCATGGAGAACAGGATATAGCGGCCATCGGGCGAGAACCGCGGCGCAAAGCTAAGATTGCCCGGCGGCACCACCTGGCGCTGGCGACCGCTGCCGATGTCGTACACATAGATTGCCGGGCGATCCCCGACATAGCTCATATACACAATCGATTGCTGGTTCGGCGCAAACCGGGGGGTCAGCACAATCGACTGGCCGTTGGTCAGGAAACGGTGGTTCGCCCCGTCTTGATCCATGATCGCCAGCCGCTTGATCTTGCGGTTTTTGGGTCCGGTTTCAGAAACATAGACGACCCGGCTATCGAAATACGGGCCTTCGCCGGTCAACCGGGTATAGACCATATCGGCACATTTATGCGCCGCGCGCCGCCAGTCTGCGGGGGGCACGACAAAGCCCTGCCGCGCCAGTTCAATCCGCGAAAACACATCGTACAAATAGCAGCCGACCGTCAGCGTCCCATCATTATTGGCGCGGATGAACCCCTGAACCAGCGCCTGCGCGCCGGTGCCGCCCCAATAGTTGAACTCTGGTGCGGTCACTTCGGGATAGGCCACTGGCCGCAGCGCATTGGCCCCCAGCGGGCTGAACAGGCCGGAGTTTTTCAGGTCCGCCGTTACCACTTCGGCCAATTGGCGACCAAGGACATCGGTTGATCCAGCCGCCGTCGACGTCACGGCAAAGGCGGGCATCACCGGGATGGCAATTGGCAGCGGGGCAGAAATGCCGCCGGTCACCGAAACCTCTAGCGGCGGCGGCCCGGAGGGGGCCTGCTCCTGGGGCTGGCCCGCCGGTGGCGATGCCGGTGCGGGCGCGGTTTGCGCAGCCAGCGGCGCGGCGGCGCACAGCACCACCAGCCATAAAGATCGGAGCTTTGAAACGCGGTACATCATGCCAGAACCATCCTCAGCGCAGTTGCCATTTATAATTGATATTGTTCCAGCCGCCATTCGGCGTTTCGTAAAATTCCGGCGGCAGGCGCAGCGGCGAACACCCTTTGAAAGCCGCGACTCCCAAGTCGATAACGCGCCGGGCATAGCGCCCGGCCTCCCCATCTGTCCCACTTTGACGCACCATCGTGGGTGTTGCGGCCAAAGTTCCGTCGGGATTTAACCGGAGGTTGAGCACGGTGACGATCTCATTGGCGCCCGGCCCCGGATTTACCTGGCGATCAGCACAGGGTTGAATCTGGCGCGATATCGCATCCTGAATGCTCGCCAGCGCCTTGGCATCAATCACCGCAGCGCGCGGGGTGACCGAACGGCTGGTGCTTGGCCGGTCGCTAAGCCCTTTCAAAAAATCATCGCCCAGCCGTGATCCGCGCGGGCGCGGCTTGGTCGACGCAGGATCAGTGCCGGTGGAGGCGGTGCGGGTTGGCTTGGCCGGGGTGGCAGGCGTCGCCTCTCGCTTGGGCGGTGCCTTGGCGGCTTTCTGGGGCGATTCTGGCGTCGGCTTTTTCAGCTGTGGCTTGGCCTTTTCCGCTGGTTTGGGCGGTGGCACGGGATCAGGCTGCGGCGCAGGCGGAACGGGGGCGGGGGCCGCCGCCTGCGGCTGCGGCGGGGCGGCATCTTCAGGCGGGCCCGCATCGGGCGCACGCGATTCGGCGGGCGGCACGCGGGATTGCGGCGCGGTTGCCACCAGCCCAACCTCGTCGACCAGCGATACCTCAACCGGATCTTCCAGCGACTTCACCGGCTTTTGAGCGAACAGAAAGCTGGCGGACAGCAGTGCAAACACAGCGCCGTGGACCAGCACGGCAATCGTCAGCCCGGCGGCATCGGAACGATCCATCGCCACCCGCTTACACCCCGATGCAAAATGGCGCAGGCCAGATCAACGCGCGTCCCCGCCGCCCGTGTTACTGGCCGTGCTGCCGCCCGCGCTGCTGGCCGAGCTGCCCACCGTCACCAGCGCAACCCGGTTCAGCCCGGCCCGGTTCAATTCCCCCATCACCCGCATCACCCGGCCATATTCCAGGCTGCGGTCTGCACGCAGATACACTTCGGGTGGCTTGTCGCCGGTGTTCTTGGCGGCAATCTGGCCCAGCACATCGGGCAGAATCGTTTCGCTCACCTCATCATCATTCACAAACAACCGGCCCTGATCGTCAATCGCGATCTGCACCGGCTTTTGGTCCTGGTCGAGCGGTTTGGCCCGGCTATCGGGCAGGTTTACCGGCACGCCAGCGGTCAGCAACGGGGCAGTGACCATGAAGATGATCAGCAGCACCAGCATCACATCAACCATCGGCGTGACGTTGATGTCCGCCATCGGCGCGCGGCGGCCGCGGGCACGGTGCGAAGGCAGGTTGATCGCCATCAGCCTTTGCCGCTCATCGCCGGGCCTTCGAGCTGGCGGCTCAGCGTGGCGTGGAAACCATCGGCGAAGCGGTTAAGCCGCGCCTCAATCCGGTTAATGGCATGGCTGTAGCGGTTATACCCGATCACCGCCGGAATGGCCGCAAACAGCCCGATGGCGGTCGCAAACAATGCCTCGGCAATGCCCGGCGCCACCACCGCCAGCGACGTGCTTTGTGCGGCAGCAATGCCGGTAAAGCTGCGCATGATGCCCCATACGGTGCCGAACAATCCCACAAATGGCGCCACCGATCCAACCGTGGCCAGAATGTTCAGCCGGTCCGATAGCTTTTCAACCTCTGCACCGATGGACGATCCCATTGCCGTGGCCAGCCGCTCACGCGTGCCGTCCTTGTCAATCGGGGTGCCCGCCGTTGATCGCCGCCATTCGGCCACGCCCGCAGCAAACACCCGCGCGACGGGCAGGTCGCTTTCGCCCTCGCTGCGGTGAAAGGCGTCAATGTCGCTCGCGTTCCAGAAATCGCGTTCAAATCGCTCGCCGCGCCGGCGCGCACTACCGACCTTGATCGCCAGCGCAATAATCACCCCCCAGGTCCAGATGCTCGCCAGCAACAGGCCCACCATTACCACCTTCACGACGATATCAGCCTGCAGGAACAGCGCCACAGGCGACAAGGTCGACGGATCGGTATTCAGGACGAAATTCATTGCGCTCTCATTTCCCCATTGCACCCAACTGCGGTTCGGCTGGTTCAACGCCCAGCCACACCAGGCGTTCAAATGCCGCCATCCATGCCGCCGGTTGTCGCCGTGCCCGGCCACCGGGCGATACGAACACCGCCGTCACGTCTGCGTCGGCTAATATCAACCCGTTGTGTATGACTCGTTGATGAATACGGCACGAAGCGGGCCGAATGGTGATTAATCGGCTGGCCACCACCAGCGCATCATCCAGCCGCGCAGGCGCGCGATAGCGAATCGCAAGTTCGCTGACGGCATAGGCCCCCTCGCCGCCTTCATGCGCCGCGCGCTGATCAATCCCGGCCAGGCGTAACATGTCTGATCGGCCCCGCTCCATCCAGCGCAGGTAATTGGCGTGATAGACGACACCCGACAAATCGGTGTCCTCAAAATAAACGCGCACCCCCAGCCGGTGCTCGCGCCCGACGAAACGGCCTTCAACAGGCATGTCTGGCGTATTGGAATCCATGCCCCGGCATTAGCGGAGGCCCAGCGGCAGCGAAACCCCGGCATTGCCCCCCGGTTGTGCCCATCCCGGTTGTCTCACCCCGCCCGCCGCACCGCTGTTGATCGCGCTGGACGGGGTTGCGCCACAAGCTAGAATAGCGGGCATGACCACCCCTGCCCTACGCATTCGCGGCCTTGCCAAGGCTTTTGACAAGCCGGTGATTACGGGGCTTGATCTGGATGTGCCCGCAGGCCAG
>JBBSCC010000104.1:0-10139 GCA_038250735.1 Sphingomonadales bacterium
GATGCCGCGCTGCGCGAGCTGCAGCACCGGGTGAAGAACAACCTGCAAATGATCACCGCGCTGATCCGGCTGGAAGCGCGCAACGTGACCGACGATGAAACCAGCGAACGCTTTGATCGGCTCGCCGGGCGGATCAATGCCCTGGCGACGCTTTATGATGCGCTGTCGAACGATCCTGCCGACGACACGATAGACCTGGGCATCTATCTCGCCCAGATCGCCAGCGCCGTGATGCAGGCGCATGCGGTGGAGGGCATAAGGCTGGACATGCAGGTCGACACCTGGCCAATTTCGGTGGATGTCGCGATGCCCACCGGGCTGGTGGTCAACGAAGTGCTGACCAATGCGCTCAAACACGCCTTTACCGGGCGCGACGGTGGCACGATCATGCTCCGCAGCCTGATTGACGATTCCGGCTGCCACATCACGTTGGCCGATGACGGCGTTGGCCTGCCCGATGACATGACCTGGCCCGAACGGGGCAAGCTGAGTGCGATTATCGTCCAGTCGCTACGGCAAAATGCGGGGGCTGGAATCACTGTAGATTCGGTGCCGGGCGGCGGCACCAAAGTGGTGATTTCATTTGCTAAGCGCGATGCCGCGCCGACGGGTTGAGGTCACTTAGCAGTCGCTTTTGACTAATTTCAACAACGCGGAACGCGGAGACGGCCATGGGTCGCGTTAAGCCCGTTCAGCGATTAATCCAGCCGGTGCTCGCCCTTTACCCAGCGCACGGTGCCGCTGCTGGAACGCATGACGACGCTGTCGGTGGTCATCTTGCCCTTGCTGCGCTTGACGCCCGCGAGCAGCGATCCGTCGGTCACGCCGGTGGCGGCAAAGATGCAATCGCCCTTGGCCAGTTCCTTCAGGTCATATTGCTTGTCGAGATCCTTGATGCCCCATTTGGCCGCGCGGGCGCGCTCATCATCGTTGCGGAACACCAGCCGCCCTTTGAACTGACCACCAACGCAGCGCAGCGCGGCGGCTGCCAGCACACCCTCTGGCGCACCGCCCTGGCCGATATAGATGTCGATCTGGGTATCGGGGTTGGTCGTCGCGATCACGCCTGCCACATCGCCATCCGGAATCAGCATGATGCCGCAGCCGATTTTGCGCAGCTCCGCGATCAGCTTTTCGTGGCGGGGGCGATCAAGCACACAGGCGACGATATCACGCGGCCTCACGCCCTTGGCCTTGGCAATGGCCTTCACATTCTCCGTCGGCGTCTTGTCGAGGTCGATGATATCCTTGGGATAGCCGGGGCCGACGGCAATCTTGTCCATATACACATCGGGTGCGTTCAGCAGGCAGCCTTCCTCCGCAATCGCCAGCACGGCGAGCGAATTGGGGCCAGCCTTGGCGGTGATCGTGGTGCCCTCCAGCGGATCGAGCGCGATGTCGATCTTTGGCCCCTTGCCAATCGCCGAGCCGACCTTTTCACCGATGTAAAGCATCGGCGCCTCATCGCGCTCACCCTCACCGATCACCACGGTGCCGTCCATGTACAGCTCGTTCAGCGCCGCGCGCATCGCCTCCACTGCGGCAGCATCCGCCGCCTTCTCATCCCCGCGCCCGACCAGCATTGACGCGGCAACCGCCGCCGCTTCGGTAACCCGCACCATTTCGAGCACGAGAACACGGTCCAGGACCTTGCTGGCTTTAGGCATTGTCGGGCTTCCTTTGAATTGCTTAAGGAGCGCGATAGGGGGGCGGGGGCAGATTGTCGAGCGGGCGCGCCGGGCATGGCCGTACGGAGATCGTCGTTATTGCAGCTTGGCGCTATCCGTCAGCGCGACGAAATCCGCCAATGATCGATCAAAAAAATGTAGCCGTGGCGCGTCAAACGTCGCCATATACAGCAATCCCTTCACCAGTACGGCGCGCGCTTCGCCCTTGCGGGGCAAATTGTCATTATCCACATATTCATAAGCGAAACGAATGCCAGGCTGGCCGATGAACTGATCGGGGCTGGACGCCACAATCTTGAACGTGCCGATGTTTTTTTCGCTGCGATAGGTTGCCTCCAGCAATTCAGGGAGTTCCACCAGCAATGTCTCGCGTGTCACTTTTGGCAGCGGCTTGCGCTTTTTACTGGTTTCACGGACCAGCGGCTCACCCGGTGCGATGCCACCATACCAGGTAACCTCATTTAGCTGTTCCCCGTCCAGCGTCCATGTCTCTGCCTTTTTACCCGGCTTGATCGACAGAAGATTCCAGTCGCGTGATGGGGTTACCGTCATCAACGATCCCGCAATGGCGACCGGCTTGCCCTTCTCCCGATACGCATTTGCGCCCGCTGGCGATGCAAGCAGCATTACCACCGCGATCAGCGCGGTGGCTGGGCCAACAAATTTCCCGATCATTTTTCCTGTCCTTTCGTGGGTGCCGGTATCAACAAGCCGATCATGGCGGCATCCGTGGCACCGGGTTTAAGCTTCAGATATCGGCGAAGTTCGTCCTGCCCTTCACTGGCGCGCCCCGTTTTCATCAGCGCGAGCCCTAGCCCCCGGTGCGCTTCGGCAAACGCGGGATCAATCGCGAGGGCGTTGGTATAAAATGCTGCCGCATTGATCAAATCACGCGGATTGCCGCGTGCGCGGTACAAGTCGCCGCGCGCCAGCCAGAGCGGCGCGGTCCACCCATTTTGGCCAAGCGCGTTAATAATATAGTCGCTGCCGCCAAAATCATTCAGCTTGATCTGGTCGTCAAGGAATAGCGGAAGCCACGGTGCCATGGCGCTGGCGTATCGCGTTGCGCCGTCGTCGCGGATTGCGCCACCAGGCAATGCCAGCGCCGCCAGCGTCACTGCGCGCTCTACCTCAGGCGGATGGGTGGCGAAAAAGGCGATCTTGTCCAACTTGGGCTTGCCTAGGCCGCGCGCGCTGGCGGATGCCTGCGCCTCAGCAATTTGATTTTGCCAGACAATCGACGCTGCTTGCGGACGAAGCGTGCCAGCGTTGAGATAGCCGATCCCCAACCGGTCGGCCTCCCGTTCCTGATCGCGGTTGAACCGAAAAAAACTGCCATAGACCGATAGTTGAAGATTGTTGAAACTCGCCCCGAAGCCATAGGTGCCCGCCGCCCCGCCGAGCACCGCTGCCCAACTGAGCAGATCGCTGCCGGATCGCTGGTTCTTGAAACCGGCGACGGTATGGCGCTGTTCAAAATGACCGAATTCATGGCCCAGGATCGCTGCCAGTTCGGCTTCATTGCGGACGCGCAGTAACAAACCGCTGAACACCCGCATGGTGCCATTGGCGGCCATGCTCGCGTTGAAAATCGGTACGCGCAGCACGTAAATGCGCGCGGCCTTGCACCGATCAGCGCCAACGGTGCGGCACAGCAAGTCGCGCAGATAGGCGTTCAGCGCCTCATCACGGATCAACAACGGCGAATTGGCAAGCGCGCGCTCATCCTCGTCCGCCTCTTTCCAAAAACCGATCTCGTCCACGCCGTTGGGCTGATAGGCTCCAGCATAGGGCGGCGGCGGCGGTGCCACCGTTTCCGCAGCGACGGCCACGGGCGACACCGTTGCAAGCATCGCCAGAACACCGGCCTTTACGACCGATGCAATCACGGTTTGGCGGCCGCCGCCACCGTTGGTTTGGAGCTGCCGGGAAACTCCTCCAGCAACTGGCTCACCCGTTTTACAGCGCCTTCCGCCGTGCGTACATCACCGCCCATTTCGGCGTCGGCATTCAACCATAACAGGTCGCCCGTTTTCAGATCGACCAGGCCCGCATAGCCGGCATGTTCACCGGACTTAATCGAAATACCGGGGCCAAGCAGAGCAAACACCTGAAGCATTTTGCGCCCGGTCGACCCGTAAGCGTCCTTGTTATAGATGAACAAAGCATAGTCCGCGTCCTTCGCGCCGGGAAGCGCCGCGATACCGCTGCCGAGCGACCAGTCAAATATGCCGGCCTTGTTATCCCGCTTCTTGGTCGGCAGCCGGTTGCCGGCAAAAAACTGGTAGTTGATCACTGACTGTGACACGGCGGCAAACAGCGCCGCATATTCCTCTACGCGCTGCGCATCATCGCCATAGGCCTCTGGCGCAGCGATCACGCGGTTACCCAATTGCTGCTGGCGGCTGGCGAGTGCAGCTTCGATATTCTTGCGTGCCTCGTCAGTCCAATCGCCGTTCGGCTCGAACAGCCCGCCAGTCGATTGTGCCCCCACGCGGACCGACGGCCTGACCACAAGAATAATTTTCCCGCTTTGTGCAGAGAGCTCAAAACCGGCCTTGACCGCGGTTCGCTCTTGCGCGTTCGCCGCGCCCATCGACAATGTCGTCGCTAGTGCGACGCATATAAAGCGCCAGAATGTCACAATCCCCCCCAGGTTATTTTGATTCAATGGAGAGTAGCTGGATGACACATTAATGAAAGCCGTCGGTCGATCTTAATTCGTCCGATTTGGTGCCTTTTTGAGCAGCATCGCGTGGCGCTGCACGACCAAGCCATGGGTGAGCAAATGGTCTGCGCGCAGCGCGACAGCAGTATGTTAGCGCGACCAATGGGAAACGACTCTAATCCCGCAACAGCTCGTTGATGCTCGTCTTTGACCGGGTCTGTGCATCGACCTGTTTCACGATAACCGCGCAATACAAAGCGGGTTTGCCTTCGCCGCCGCCCATGCTGCCGGGCACGACGACCGCATAGGGTGGCACCACGCCGCGATGGACTTCGCCTGTCGCGCGATCGATGATTTTGGTGGATGCGCCCAGATAGACGCCCATAGAGAGCACGGCGCCCTCCCCCACGCGCACACCCTCTGCCACTTCGGCGCGTGCGCCGATGAACGCGCCATCGCCGATGATCACCGGATCAGCCTGAAGCGGTTCGAGCACACCGCCAATGCCTGCCCCACCGGAAAGATGGACGTTCTTGCCGATCTGCGCGCAACTGCCCACCGTCGCCCAGGTGTCGACCATTGTTCCCTCGCCCACATGGGCACCGATATTGACGAAGCTGGGCATCAGCACCGCGCCATTGCCAATGAACGCGCCGCGCCGAACCACGCTTCCCGGCACCACGCGAAACCCGCCGGTGCGGAAATCATCTTCCGTCCAGCGATCAAATTTCAGCGGCACCTTGTCCCACCACGTTCCCAGACTCGGGCCGTTGCCGGTAAAGTCAGAATCGGCTTTGACGAGCGCATTATCGTTCAAGCGGAACGACAGCAGCACCGCTTTTTTCAGCCATTGGTTAACGCGCCAGCCCGTGCCGTCGGGTTCTGCAACGCGCGCCTGACCGGTATCGAGCAATGTCAGCGCGGCATCGACAGCATCGCGGACCGCACCCTTGGTTGCGCTGTTGATCGTGTCGCGCACTTCCCATGCGCCCTCAACCAAGCCCTGCAGTTCCTCGCTCATGCGTCCTCCAATATCTCGTGTAGCCAGCCGGTAATGTCGGTGATCGTAAAGTCGATAAAGCCGCGATCCTGATCGGCATGTTGTTCAGAACCATTGTCGATCCACACCGTCGTCATGCCAATCGCCTTGGCCGGGCGCAGATTGCGGGCCATGTCTTCAAAGAAAATGCTGGCGTGCGGATCAATGTCATACGCCGCACAAAGCCCCGCATAAACAGCGGGTTGTGGCTTGGGGACATAGCTGGTGGCATGGATGTCATGGATCGCTTCAAAGCTTTCCGACAGGCCAATCCGGTCAAGCACCTTGCGCGCATAGGGGGCATCGCCGTTGGTGAAGACAAGCTTGCGGCCCGGCAGGCGCGCAATCGCGGCGACCAGCGGCGCGTTATGCTCTAGCACGTCCATCTCCACATCATGGACATAATCCAGATAGTCATGCGGATCGGTATCATGTTCATCCATCAGCCCGGCCAGCGTGGTGCCGCGCGCGTGGAAATAATCCTTTTGCTTGGCGCGCGCAGCCACCGGATCAAGCCCGAAACGGTCGGCAATATAATCGGTAATACGCTGATCGACTTGGGAAAAAAGGTTAATATCCGCTGGATATAGGGTATTATCCAGATCGAAAATCCAGTTGCGGATATGGCCAAGACGCGCGAGCATAGCCCGGCTCTCTACGCACCAGCGGTGGAGGGGGCAAGGCAGCGACGACAATTGAGGTTCAGGCGAGTATCAGGCGAATATCAGGCCGGATCAACAGGCCAGGGTGGCCAGCTTTGGGAATTGGGGAAACGCAATGCGAATGATATCGTCCAGGCGCTTGCTCCAGTCAGCAATGCTGATCACTTTCGTGGCGACGGGCGCTTGCTCGTCGGGAAGCGGCGGCGGCGTTATAACGCCCACACCCCCCGCACCAACACCGACTCCTACACCGACGCCGACGCCTACTCCGACACCAACACCGACACCGACACCGACACCAACGCCCACCCCCACCCCGCCGCCAACCGGCAGCTTCGACACGGCGGAATATCGCGCTACGGTGGGCAATGTGTCGGCGAACTCGCTGGCCGCCTATCAGCGCGGCGCAACGGGTGCGGGCATTATCGTCGGCGTCATCGATAGCGGCATCGATCTGCAGAGCCTGGAATTCGGCACGCGGATCAGTGCGTCATCGGCAAGCACCGCGGGCAACGGCACGATCGACGATGAATCGGGCCACGGCACCGCTGTTGCCTTCACGATTGCGGGGCGGCGCAATGATGCGGGCACGCACGGGATCGCGTTTGATGCCACCTTGCTGGTGTTGCGCACGGATACGCCCGGCAGTTGCGCGGGCACCAACCCCAGCGGCGGCGCGACCACCAGCGGCTGCACCCATAGTGATCGCAACATCGCCACCGCGCTCGACATCGCGACGAACGTCCGTGCGCGTGTCGTCAACGTTTCGCTGGGGGGATCGGCCCCCTCGAACGCCTTGATGCAGGCGATTGACCGGGCGACAGCGGCGGGCGTCATCATCGTCATTTCCGCCGGGAATGATGGTGAGAGCGCGCAGGGCGGCAACCCAGATCCGTTGGCGGGTATTGCCACCAACGCAGCGGTGTCGCGCGGGCTGGTGATCATCGCGGGATCGGTTGGCACCACAGACGTCATTTCCACTTTCAGCAACCGGGCGGGAACTGGCGCGAACTTCTTCCTGTCCGCCGTGGGGGAGCGGGTACGCGCGCCGAACCAGGAAAATGTGCCGTTCCTTTGGAGCGGCACATCGTTTTCCGCCCCGCAGATCAGCGGCGCGGTGGCGCTGCTGGCACAGGCTTTTCCCTCACTCACCGGCGCGCAGATTGTCGACATCCTGTACCGCAGCGCGCGCGATTTGGGCGCGACTGGAATTGATCAGGTTTATGGGCGCGGTGTGCTTGATCTCACGGCTGCCTTTTCGCCGATTGGACAAACATCACTGGCCGGGTCGCGCGTGCCGGTGTCCTTGATCAACAATGGCACCACATCGGCCCCGATGGGCGATGCGAAGCAGGGTTCGCTGGGCACCGCCATCCAGGATAGCTATGGCCGCGCCTATGCCGTCGATCTTGGCCGCACGTTGCGGGCCACGCCCCAGCAACGGCAATTGACCGGCGCGCTGACCGGCTATCAGCGCAGCTACAGCGTGCGCAGCGGCACCATGGCGATCGCGGTGACTATCGCGCCCGGTCGCGACCGATCAACCGTGGAACGCCTGTCGCTGTCGCCCGGCGATGCCGATCAGGCCCGCACATTGGCGGCGATGATCACCAGCAAACTGGGCAGCAAGGCAAGCTTTGCCATCGGCTTTTCGCAAAGCGCCGGGGCGATGACCGCGCAGCTTGCCGGGCGCAGCGACCCCGCCTTCCTGATCGCGCATGATCCAGCACAGGCGCTGGGTTTTGCCAGCGCTGCCGATGCTGCCTTTGCGATACGGCGTGATCTGGGCAAATTTGCGCTGACGGTGGCGGGTGAGAATGGCGGGGTGCTGACCCAGGGCCTCAACACCCCAGCCTTCCTGCAGAACCGCAGCCAGCGATCAGGCTATGACAAGCTGTCGATTGGGCTTGATCGCCGGTTCGGCGGGCTGTTCGCCACGATGACCGCATCACATTTGCGCGAACGTGACACGGTGTTGGGCGCGCGCTTTGGCGACGGGCTGGGTGCCAGCGAGGCAACAAGCTGGTTCCTTGATGCAGCCGCCCGACTTGAGATGGGGGCTGGATGGTCAATCGGCGGCGCGTGGCGGCAAGGCTGGACGGCGGCGCGCACCCGTGCGGGTTTTGACGGATCAGGGGTGATTGGCACCAACGCCTTTGCCGCCGATATTGCCAAGCGCGACTTTGTGTTCGGCGGGGACACGATGGGGCTGCGCGTGTCGCAACCATTGCGCGTGACACGCGGCAGCGGGCTGGACCTGCGGCTGCCGACATTCTTTGATTATGCCACCAACAGCGTTGGCAGTTATGCGGTGCAGCGGCTGAACCTGGCCCCCACCGGCCGCGAAATTGATATCGAGGCGCGGTACGGCATGCCGTTATGGGGCGGCGCGTTGCAGACCAACCTGTATTTGCGGCGAGACCCCGGCAACTTCGCTGCGATCAACGACGATATCGGCGTGGCGCTGCGTTTTGCGCGCGAATTCTGATGGGGCTGGCGCGACGGCGGCTTCCACCCCATTTAGACTGACATGACCGCTTATTCGCTTCTTGATCTCGTTCCCGTCATCGAAGGGGGCAGCGTGGCGCAGGCGCTGGCCAATGCAGCCGATCTGGCCCAGCATGCCGAGGGGCTGGGCTTTACCCGCTATTGGATTGCTGAGCATCACGGCATGGCCGGGATTGCGGGCGCGGCAACGTCTGTCGTTATCGGCCATGTGGCGGCGGCGACCCGCCATATCCGCGTCGGTTCGGGCGGCATCATGCTGCCCAATCATGCCCCGCTGGTGATTGCCGAACAATTCGGCACGCTTGATGCGCTGTTTCCGGGCCGCATTGATCTGGGGCTGGGCCGCGCACCGGGATCTGACATGCAGGTCGCCCGCGCGCTGCGCCGCACGCTCGACAGTGATCCCAACGGCTTTCCCAATGATGTGATGGAGCTGCAAAGCTATTTCGCAGACGACCAGCAAACCGGCATTCGCGCGACACCGGGGGCGGGCGCGAAAGTGAAAATGTGGATATTGGGATCAAGCACCTACGGCGCGCAACTCGCCGCCGCACTTGGCCTGCCCTATGCTTTTGCATCGCATTTTGCGCCTGATTCGCTGGACGAGGCCGCAGCCTTATACCGCCATTATTTCCGGCCATCGCCGGTGCTGGCAAAGCCGCATTTCATGGCCGGGTTTAACGTGTTCGGGGCCGATACCGATGCCGAAGCGGCCTTGCTCGCCACGTCGCAACAACAGGCGTTTGTAGCACTACGCACCGGCAACCCGCGCCAATTGCCGCCGCCCGTGGCCGGATACCGCGATACACTGGGGCCACAGGGTGCCGCGATCCTTGATCATGTGCTGCAATGTTCTGCAATTGGCGGCCCCACAAAGATAGCGCGCGACATCGCCGCCTTTATCGCACGAACCGGGGCCGATGAGCTGATGCTGACAAGCTCAATTTTCGATCACCAGGCCCGCAAACACAGCCTGACGATCGCCGCCCAGGCGATGCAAGCGCTCGCCATCGCCGCCTGAGCGCAAGGCGCTGACAGTGCGCGTGGCGCAGATGGCGATGCAGGTTAACGCAGGGGTTTACGACCTCCGCCAGAGTTGATTACCGTGAAGTCGAGCCATCCTCATCCGTTCGGGCTGAGCGAAGTCGAAGCCTAGGCACCGCGCTTGCCCTTCGACTTCGCTCAGGGCGAACGAAGGCAGGTCAAGTTGAGTTGAGTGAAATCGACTCTTCAGAGATCGTGGCAAAGCAATCACCAAGGGCATTTCGCGCAACCAACGCTAAATTATATAGTCGACGGTCTTCATCTGGGTGGTCGCGGCGCGCTTTGCCTCGCGCTTGGCGACCAGCCGCGCGTGGAGCGTGTTGATCGTATCACTGCCGCGCGTCTGGCACACAAAGGGCAGGAAAGCATGGAGCAGCGCGCCGAACCCGCCGACAATCATCGCCGCGCCAAAGCCGCCCGCGACGCGGAAATGCTCGGTATAGCTTTCGCCGACCGAAGCCGGATGATCGAGAAAAAGGCGGCGGAACATCGGCAATCCCCTTTGCACTGCGCGCTAACCTATCACGCTA
>JBBSCC010000105.1:0-10000 GCA_038250735.1 Sphingomonadales bacterium
ACCACGGTGGCGCAGGATTACCGGCTGGCGGGCGAGGTGCTGGTGGATACTCTGCTGCGTCAAATCCGGGGCGAACCGAGTGAAAGCGCTGCCCTGCCCACGCGCCTGATCGTCCGCCGTTCGACTGCGCCCGTACCGCGATAAGCGCGCTGCGCGTTCGCCGATTGCGCGCGTCAATTCGTGCTGCCACCCTCGCGCGCGAGAGCAGAAACAAGGATTTGAGGATGGTTGAAGCGCCGCGCCAGGGCTTTTGGGGCCTGTGGAATATCTCGTTCGGATTCCTGGGGATTCAGATCGCGTTCGGCCTTCAAAACGCCAATGTCAGCCGTATTTTCCAGTCCCTGGGCAGCGATGTTGGCAGCCTGGCGCTTTTGTGGATCGCAGGCCCGGTCACCGGGCTGGTGGTGCAGCCGCTGATCGGCCATTTCAGCGACCGCACCTGGGGGCGATTCGGGCGCAGGCGGCCCTATTTCATGGCCGGCGCCGTGCTTGCTGCGCTGGCATTGTTCGGCATGCCCAACGCGTCGGTGCTGGTGATGGCCGCGGTGCTTTTATGGTTGCTTGATGCATCGCTGAACGTATCGATGGAGCCATTTCGCGCCTTTGTCGGCGATATGGTACCGGCCAGCCAGCGGACAGCAGGCTATGCATTCCAAACCGCCTTTATCGGTGCAGGTGCGGTGATCGGGTCACTCGCCCCGGCAGCGCTGACGGCGTTGGGCGTCAGCAATACCGCGCTGCCGGGCATGATCCCACCGTCAGTCATCTATTCATTCTATCTGGGCGGCGCGGCGATATTTTTCGCGGTGTTGTGGACGGTGCTGACGACACGCGAATACCCGCCTGAGGCAATGCGCGCCTTCACCGGCGCGGCGCATGAACCAGCCACCGATGCGCCACCGGTCGCGCCGCAGCACGGGCCATTATGGATCGTCGCGGGCGCGGTTGTGCTCGGGGCCGTCGCGCTGCTGGCGCTCGAAAAGGATCTCTACGTGCTCGGCGGGGCGCTGGTGGCGTTCGGCGTTCTGCAACTGGTCGCGCGCGCGATGGCAAATGCCGGGCGTACGCAGGGCGCGCTGGTCCAGATCATGAGCGACCTGGCACAAATGCCCGATCAGATGCGCCGCCTAGCGGTGGTGCAGTTCTTCTCGTGGTTCGCGCTATTCATCATGTGGATATATACCACCCCGGTCGTCACCCAGTACGTGTTCCATACCACTGATCCGGCATCGCAATCCTATAATGACGGTGCAGACTGGGTTGGCATCCTGTTTTCCGTTTACAACGGCGTGGCCGCGCTGGCAGCGTTTGGGCTGCCGGTCATGGCAAAGCGGATCGGCCCGGCGCACACGCACATGCTGTGCCTGCTGATCGGCGCGGCGAGCTATGCCGCAATCCTGGTGATCCGCGACCAGCATTTGCTGGTGGCATCAATGGTTGGGGTGGGCATTGCGTGGGCGTCGATTTTAACAATGCCCTATGTGATTCTGGCGAGCGTGCTGCCGCCCCAGAAGCTGGGGATTTACATGGGTATCTTCAACTTTTTCATCGTGTTACCGCAGTTGCTGGTCGCCACGGTGATGGGCAGCGTGATCCACATGTTTTTCCCTGCCTCGCCCATCTGGACTATGGCTTTTGCTGCAGCGGTGATGGCAATTGCCGCACTGGCGATGCTGCGCGTCGCATCTCCGCCGGCAGAGGTGGCGTCGTAACCGCAAAATCGATTCTGGCGGCAGATCAACCGCGTACGATCTGAAAGTGTTGATGCGGGGTGGGCACCCACCGCAAGCGAGCGTCAGCTTAAGTTTCAATGCCCACTGGATTCGACCATATGTCGTTCCATTGGTTGAACCGCGAGGCCTTCTGGGGTTAGGATCGAACCCGACCAGAGGATGGATGTCCCCAACCGATCAGTGAAATCGTTAAAACAGCGCATATCGCATCGCCTAAAAAAGACATTCTTAAGTATCAATGTCAATCAATTCAAACACTCCTTGCAATTCTCTCACTACTGGAGATCGTTATCTGATTTACATGCATTCCCACCTCCCAAAATAGGCCAGGCAAACCCATGCCAACTAATGACCTGAATATTAAATATGGATGTGGAATTTATACATTCAAGAAATTAAATTAAATAACCACATGCACTGTCAATAACAATAATATCGATGATTTTATCACCTCTATTATTGATAATTTAGTTACTTTACGTACTTCAAAATATAAATTCATGACAGATATTTTAAAGAATGTTGATATTCAGATTAGTATCGAGATAATGTTTAATAATTTCCAACGGCGAAAGAGCCAATGATGTTAAATCAACGAATGGACCAATTGAGTTTGATTTTCAGAATGGCGCGATTTTGCGAAGCCAAGTTCGGCTTAATGCAGGGAAAAGGATTTGGTTCGGGAACCGTCAAACAAGAAAACCGGCTTTGCCACCAGCTGCTCAATAAATTGCCAGATATTGCAATCGACATCGGAGGAAATGTCGGTGAATACACCGCCGAACTAAGGCGTCGTAATCCAATTCTCGAAATACATGTCTTTGAGCCTGCAGCATCAAATATTGAGAAACTCAATAAGAGATTTTCTAGCGACAATAATATCAAAATATTGCCCTTTGCGGTTTCGAATGAGTCTGGTTCTACCACATTGTTTTCGGACAAGCCCGGATCAGGGTTGGGCAGCTTGACAAGGCGAAAACTTGATCATTTTGATATCAAGTTCGACGTGCAGGAACCTATTCATACCATACGCTTCGAAGACTATTGGAAAGATCAACTCGAAGGCAGAATACTGGACATCGTAAAAATCGATATTGAAGGCCATGAGCTTGCTGCGTTGCAGGGGTTCGGTAAGGCCATATTTGCAACGAACATCATCCAGTTCGAATTCGGCGGCTGTAACATTGACACGGGGACATATTTTCAGAATTTTTGGTATTTCTTTGCTGAGCATGGTTTTCAGATTTTTAGAATTACGCCGTTTGGGGCAGAAAGAATTCAAAAATACAGAGAGAGCGATGAATTTTTTTCAACGACAAATTACATTGCCGTGAATCCCAACATTCATTCGAGAGCTAACGTCTAGACGCGTGGGAACGACGCCTTTTGGCTATGCGGTTTGATGGCAGCGGATGGCCGCGCGGGTGCGCCAACCCTCTTCCAGCCCTGCCGCAGGATTAAACTTTTCAAAAATGCCGCAAGACACGAAAAAGCCCGCCATCTCACCGAGAAGGCGGGCTTTTAATGGTGGGCGTGGCAAGGATTGAACTTGCGACCCCTGCGATGTCAACACAGTGCTCTACCACTGAGCTACACGCCCACGGAAGCGCGGCCTTAGCGGGGGTAAGGGGCGGGTGCAAGCGCCGTTTGGGGTGGCACCGCCGTTTCGCCGCTGATCGCTGCTGATCAGTGCCCGCGGGTGACGTTTTCAGTTTCGAACAGCCGATCAACCTCCAGCACCAGATCGCGCAGATGAAATGGTTTTGACAGCACACGCGCCTGCGGCATCGCCCTGCCCGCCTTCAGCGTGACCGCCGCAAAGCCGGTGATAAACATGACGCGCAGATCAGGGCACAGCTCACCTGCTTTTTGCGCCAGTTCAATCCCGTCCATTTCGGGCATCACGATATCGGTGAGCAGCAAATCGAAGTTTTCGGTCTGAAGCAGCGGCATCGCCGCCGTGCCGCGATCAACCGCCGTAACGGCATAGCCCGAGCGTTCGAGTGCACGCGTCAGATATTCACGCATCACGCGATCATCCTCAGCCAGCAAAATCCTGATCATCCCGCGCGTTCCATTTTCTGTGCTGCATGCACTTTATGCGCAAAGCCCTTAATAATTTCCAGCGTGATCGCGGTGATGTGCCCACGCCAATTGCGAAGCTGCAGCACACCCCTTAGGCTGGGCGATAATGATCGGCCCGGCGCATTCCTTCGACGTTCATGGTGCCATGCTGCCCGACAGCCCGGTCGTGCTGTCGGTGCCGCATGCGGGGCGGGATTACCCTTCAGCGTTGCTTGCCGCCATTCGCGTGCCGGTGGAGGCGTTACGGATATTGGAGGACCGTCATGTCGATCAGCTTGCGCTGGCGGCACGGGGGACTGAAACATTGCTGGTGCAGCGCCCCGCGCGCGCCTGGATTGACCTGAACCGCGCAGAGCATGAGCGTGATCCCAAGCTGGATGACGGTGCGGACCCCACCCGGTCGCCGACCATGTCGGCAAAGCTGCGCAGCGGGCTGGGGCTGGTGCCCCGCCGGATTGCCGCAGCGGGCGACATCTGGGCCAAACGGCTGAGCGGCGACGCAGTGAATGCGCGGATCATGGCAGATCACCGGCCCTATCATGCGGCGCTGTCCACGCTGCTGGCGACGGCGCGCGCGCGGTTTGGGGTGGCGGTGCTGCTTGATATTCATTCCATGCCGCCGCTTGGCGCGCCGGGGGAGGCCGCCCAGATCGTGTTGGGTGATCGGTTTGGCAAATCCGCCGCATCCCGCTTTATCGCGCGGCTGGAGGGCGAAGCGGAGGCGTCGGGCATCACCCATGCCCTCAACACGCCCTATGCGGGTGGGCATATTTTGGATCGCCATGCCCGCCCGCAGAGCGGCATTCACGCGATCCAGATTGAGTTTGATCGCACCCTGTATCTTGATGCAGCGCACGACGCGCCCAGCCCCGGCTTTGCCGGGACAGCGGCAATGCTGCGGCGCATGATTGCGGCGATTGGCGACGAAGCGCTGGCCGGTCTGCCCGCTATCGCGGCAGAATGACCGTCACCCCACAAAAAAACCACCCCGCGCAACAGGTGCGCGAGGTGGCCAAGGTTCAGGGAGTGCCCATCCAAGGATGGACTGCGCAACCCTGTGAAAGGGGGGGAACACAAGGCCACGCCTGACCTATATAGGATAAGCGAATTGGCGCTTCAACCCGTAAACCCGCCGGTCACCGCCCTGTATTTTTCTGGGTGATGTTCGGCGGGCCAGTGGCTTAGCCAGTGGCTTAAATGGCCGGCAAAACAGGTGGCAATTGCTTGCCCTGATCAGCCTGCATCTGGAAAATCTCCCGCATTTGCGACAGCGAGAACAGATGCGCGTAAAGCAACGGCAGCATGCCCGATTTGGCCATTTTACGCAGCTGATCGCCGCGCACTTCCATCAGCTTTTCTTCATTCACCATCTGGAAACCGCGATAGATGAAGGGCTGCTCAACGCCTTCTGCCTGGATGGATACTTCGCCATCCATCAACAGATCGGCTTCGATCAGATCGCGCATGAATGCCGCGGTGCGCGCGCCAGCCTGTTCGAACATCTCGTTGAAACCAAGGATGTTCTTGGTCAGCTCGGTGGGCTGGCCGTCAGCGAACAATGCCTCGCCATCCTCAAACTTGCCGATCGTGTCCGACGTTGGATCAAAACACAGCGACAGCTCTTCCGACGTGGGCGTCAGCTTGGCGAGCATATAGGGGTAGCGGCGAATATAGGCAGGCACATACATGTGCTGCTGGCTGATCTTGCCTTCTGCATCGACGAATACGTTGATGCCCTCGTTCAGGCCCATCAGTGCGATCGGAATCGCATCGGGGCCAACCGAAAACACGATTGGCATGAACCGCTGCACCAGCGCGAATTCATCCACGGTGACCGGAATGGCGTGCTGCGTGCTAAGGAACGGCGCCGTCGTGGCCGGGCGCACCTTGAAATCGGCATGGGCCTGGCTCGAAAGCGGCTCAAGCGCATTATAGAAAAGCGGAAGTCCCTGGGGCGCGCTGGCCATTATCATCTCCATTGAAAAAGCATGCACTGGCCAAAAGGCCGGTTATCGCCGCCTCTATGGTGCCTCTGGCGCGGGCGCAAGTGCTACCAGTTTTCCCGGATTCATGATCTGTCCCGGATCGAGCGCGAGCTTGATCGCCCGCAACGCCGAAAGCCGGGCCGGAGAGGACAGGCGAACAAGCTCTGCCAGCTTCATTTGCCCGATGCCGTGTTCGGCCGAAATCGAGCCACCAGCCGCGGTTACCAGGTCGTGCACAAACGGTGTGATCAGCGGTGCCTGTTCGGCATACCATCGCTCGCCATCTGCGCCGGCGGGCGCGCGGACGTGGAAATGGACATTACCATCGCCCAAATGGCCAAACGCGCCGGCACTTGTGCCCGCAAAGCGCGCCTCTACCGCGCGGGCAGCCGATATCATGAAACGCGGCATCACCGCGACCGGCACCGATATGTCATGCTGCACCGCCGGACCGCTGGCGCGCTCTGCCGCCGAAATCGAATCGCGCAATCCCCAGAAAGCTTGGGCCTGCGCCTCACTTGCCGCAATCACGGCATCGGCGATCAGCCCGTCGGCGATGGCGCTTACCAGCAACCGCTCCAGCACCGCCGCCGGTGGCTCGCCGGTTTCGGATGTTGCCACCGCCTCGATCAATATGTGCCAGGCGTGGTGCCCCGCCAGTGGCGCGCGCGCGCCGGGCAGATGCGCCAGCACCAGCCCCAGCGAATGATCTGGCACAATCTCAAAGCTTTCGATCATGTCGGTCGCTGCTTCCATCCGCCGCAGCACCGCCAGCGCATCATCGGGGCTCGCCAGCCCTGCCCACGCCACCGCACGCGCGGTAACGGCTGGCACCAGCCGCAGGGTTGCCGCCGTGATGATGCCCAGCGTTCCCTCTGCACCAACCATCAATTGCGTCAGTTCATAGCCGCGATTGTCCTTTTTCAGCGCGGCCAGCCCGTCATGCACTGATCCGTCGGGCAACACCGCCTCAACGCCGGCCACCAGCGCGCGCATTGTTCCAAATCGCAGCACTTGCGTGCCGCCGGCATTGGTCGACGCCAGCCCGCCAATCGTCGCACTACCGCGCGCGCCCAGCGTCAACGGAAAACGCCTGCCCGCAGCCTCGGCGGCGGCATGAAGATCGGCCAAGATCACGCCTGCTTCGGCAATTGCCAGATTGCCGACCGGATCGACTTGCCGAATCAGGTTCATCCGTCGCAGCGACAGGATCAACGCGGATCCGTCTGCAGGCGGTGTAGCCCCGCCCACCATGGACGTATTGCCACCCTGCGGCACCAGCGCGACCCCGGCTGCCCCCGCCATCGCAACAATCATGGATACCTCTGCCGTCGATGTCGGCGCGATAATCGCCGGTGACTGGCCGTGAAACCGCCCGCGCCAATCAACCAGCCACGGCGCAATATCGTGTTGATCGGTGATGACCGCCTTTGGCCCCAATCGTTCAGTCAGGCTTTGGATCAGCGGGGACGGATCAACTTTCATGGTGCACCAACGTTAGCATGGCACCGGACGGCAAGCCAGTTGCAGACAGGATTTGGCCAAGAAGATTGGCCAGTTCATCGGCTGTTCAACCATTGGGCGTATCAGGGGAAGCTCCAGATGACTTACCTCACCCTCTCCCCAGCCCTGATGCTGCTGTTCAGCGCCCCGCCCCCGGAAAGGCCGGGCAAGCTGGATATGCGCGTGCAATATGCGCAGATGACGATCCGCCAGCGCATTGTGGTGCGCATTCCGCGCCAGCCCGACCCGCCGCGCGCACAACAAGGCCCGCCACCAAAGCCGATCGAGTGGAAGGAAAAAAAGGCCGAAAAATGCATTCCGATCAATATGATCGCGGTTGCATCGGTTAGCCGCGTCGATAGCGTTGATCTGATCATGGCGGAAGGGCGGCGGCTGCGGGCCCGGTTCGACGATGATTGCCGCGCGATTGATTTTTATGCCGGTTTCTATCTGCGGCGCACGGCAGACGGGATGATCTGTGCCAAGCGCGATGCCGTGCGGTCCCGCTCTGGCGATTCCTGCCGGATCGAAGCGTTCAAGGAATTGCGGCCAAAGCGCTAGGCCAACCTGTCGCCGGGCAAACCGTGCGTTAGTCGTTGCGGCCCCAAATCTTGACATTCGGGGCGGAATCCGCAACCGCCTTTAATGCTTTCAGGCCCGCGTTGCGCGCGCCCTTTTTCCGGACCCAGCATGACCTTTGCCGATCTCGGCCTTTCTGATGAACTTCTTCGCGCCATCGAGGATTCGGGCTATACTGTGCCCACCCCCATTCAGGCGAGCGCGATCCCATCCATCCTGATGATGCGCGACATGATTGGCGTCGCCCAAACCGGCACCGGCAAGACCGCGTCTTTCGTGCTGCCGATGATCGATATTCTAGCCCAGGGCCGCAGCCGCGCGCGCATGCCGCGTTCGCTGATCCTGGAGCCAACCCGCGAGCTTGCCGCGCAGGTGGCGGAGAATTTTGAGAAATACGGCAAATATCACAAGCTTTCGATGGCGTTGCTGATCGGCGGCGTCTCAATGACCGATCAGATGGCCGCGTTGGAAAAGGGCGTTGATGTGCTCATCGCCACGCCCGGTCGCCTGATGGATTTGTTCGGTCGCGGCAAAATCATGCTCAACGGCTGTTCGCTGCTGGTGATTGATGAGGCTGATCGGATGCTCGACATGGGGTTCATCCCCGATATCGAGGAAATCTGCACCAAACTGCCCAAACAGCGCCAGACATTGCTGTTTTCTGCCACCATGCCCGCCCCGATCAAGCGGCTGGCGGACAAGTTTCTCGACAATCCCAAGATGGTTGAGGTCGCCCGCCCCGCCACCGCCAATGTCAACATCAAGCAATGGGTGGTGCAGGTTTCTGCATCCAAGAAAAAAGACAAGCTGCGTGAACTGCTGGGCGGCGAAGAAGTCAAAACCGCGATCATCTTTTGCAACCGCAAAACAACGGTGCGCGAGCTGAACAAGGCGCTGCAACGCGACCGCTATCGCTCCAGCGAAATTCACGGCGACATGGAGCAATCACAGCGCATTGCCGAGCTTGACCGGTTCAAGGCAGGCGATGTCAACATCCTGGTCGCATCAGACGTTGCCGCGCGCGGGCTGGATATCAAGGGCGTCAGCCATGTGTTCAACTATGATGCGCCCTGGCACCCCGATGATTATGTCCACCGCATCGGCCGCACCGGGCGCGCGGGCGCGACTGGCGTAGCCTATACTTTCGTCACGCCAGACGATGCCGAAAACATCGCCAATATCGAAAAGCTGACCGGGCAAAAGATCGACCGGGTTGGCGGATCAGCAACCGCTGAGCCAGCCGCCGACGACGCTGGTACGCAGCCCGCGCGCGAATCTGGCAGACGCCCTGCGCGCAAGCCCGCGGCAAAGGCGGAGCCCGCCGCAAAGGCTGAGCGTGCAGCAAAATCGCCTGCTGCTGTGCCTGCGGCCGGACCCGTTGCTGCAGTTGCCGTTACAGAGGAGCGTCCCGCTCGCGCAGCCCGGCCGCCCCGCGCGGCGGTGACCAAGCCCGAATCGTCACGCCCGGCCCGTGCCGCTGCACCCGCCCGTGCCGATGACGGCGAAGACGATGGCGGCTGGAATGGTCCGCTCCCCGATTTTCTGCGCGCAACGCTTAGCTGACAAGAACAATGGCGGGCTTTGTCACGATTGTCCCGGTGCAACGGATCGAAAGCCCGTGCGTCAACACCTGCCAGATCGATCCGGCAACAGGCTGGTGCCTGGGGTGTGGCCGCAACCTTGATGAAATTGCCGGTTGGGTGAGCGGTTCGCCTGCATGGCGGCAAGCCGTGCTCGAAATGCTGCCTGCGCGCAAAGCCGGGTTGGAACGGGCGGCTTCCGTCTAGTTGAAACACCCTTCCCCGGCGAATGCCGGGAAGGAAATGCCTTTCTGCAATGAGATGGGCTACCGCGACGCAACCACTTCCAGTCGGGGCGCAGTCGCCGCCTTTTCGCCGCGATCCGCACGACGTCCAAGCCCTGCAAAAATAGTATCAATAATCTGCGCCAGCTTAGGCTCTGACAGGCTGTGATGCAGCAGCACGATCATTTCAGGATCACAAAAAGTGTGGACCATCAAATTGATCAGCGACACGGTTTCATCGACCGTCAGCTGGGTAAAATACCCCTCCCCCATCGCATCAGCGACAATCATCGCCAGATACTGATCGCCCA
>JBBSCC010000106.1:0-9950 GCA_038250735.1 Sphingomonadales bacterium
AGGATCGTCTTGAAATCTGACAAGTCACGCTTGAACGCGGTGGCGGACATCAGCAGGTGGCATCGCACCAGCCAGGCCACCGTCTCGGTCTCTGCCGCGCTCATGCCCAGCCGGGGGCACAGCCGCTGCGCCACTTCAGCACCCAGCACCGAATGGTCGCCGCCGCGTCCCTTGGCGATATCGTGCAGCAGCACTGCAACATACAGCACCCGCCGCGAGACGATCCGTTTCAAAATGCCGGCAGCAAGCGGATGATCCTCCGCCAGATCGCCCCGCTCAATCCGGCCAAGCAGGCCAATCGCGCGGATCGAATGTTCGTCGACGGTATAATGGTGATACATATCGAACTGCATCTGCGCGACGACCCGGCCAAAATCGGGCACGAAACGGCCAAATACCCCGGCCTCGTTCATCCAGCGAAGCGGTGCTTCCGGGTCGCGCGGGCTGGTCAGCACATCAAGAAACAGCGCGTTGGCGCGCGGATCGGTGCGGATATCGTCCGCCAATTTGGCATCGCGTGCGGCCACCCGCATCGCCAGCGGGTGCACTTCAAGCCCGTGTTTGTCGGCCAGCGCGAACATCTCAATCAACCGCACCGGATCGCGCGCGAACCAATCATCCGATGGCAGCGCCAGCCGACCGCGATCAAGCACGAACCCGTTCAGGTTGCGCGGCCAGCGCCGCAGCATCGGCAGCCCAAAACGCCTGCCGCGCGACGCAAATTTATCATCCAGATGCGCCAGGAAAACCCCGGTCAGATCGCCAACGGTTTTTGCCTGCAAAAAATAATGCCGCATGAACCGCTCAACCCGCGACGCGCTGGCGCGGTCGGCATAGCGCATCCGCTCGGCAATTTCGCGCTGCACATCAAAAGTCAGCCGGTCTTCGGCACGGCCAGCAATGCTGTGCAAATGGCACCGCACAGCCCAAAGGAAATTTTCAGCGCGGTGAAACTGGCGATACTCGATCCGCGTCAGCAACCCGGCCTCAACCAGTTCGGCGACGCTGCGGACGTTATAGGCATATTTGCCCATCCAGAACAGCGTATGCAGATCGCGCAAGCCGCCCTTGCCCTCTTTGATATTGGGTTCGACGACATAGCGGCTATCGCCCATTTTACGGTGGCGTTCGGTGCGTTCGGCGAGCTTGTCGGCAATAAACTGGCGCGCGGTGCCGGCCTGTACTTCGGCTTTGAAGCGGGCGGCGGCCTCATCATATAAATCAGGGTCACCCCACACATAACGCGCTTCGAGCAGCGCGGTGCGGATCGTCATATCGGCCTTGGCCTGGCGCACCATCTCATCCAGCGATCGCGACGAATGGCCGATCTTCAGCCCCAGATCCCATAACGCATAGAGCATCGATTCGATGACCTGTTCAGACCAGGCGGTCTGCTTCCACGGCGTCAAAAAACCGATATCGACATCGGAAAACGGCGCCATTTCGCCGCGCCCATATCCACCGACGGCGATCAGCGTGATCCGCTCGCTCGTGGTTGCATTGGGTTTGGGATAGAGCCGCTCGGTAATGAAATCATACAGCAGGCGGATGATCTGATCGATCAGAAACGCCTGCGCCGCCGCTGCTTCCAGCCCGCGAGAGGGGTGTTCGATCAGCCGCCGGGCAATCTCCGCCCGGCCTTCGGCCAGCGCGGCGGCCAGCACCTGGGTCGCTGTGCGGCGCATGCTGGCGGCATCAGCCTGGTCGAGGGCGGCAAGCGCATCGGCAATCGTGCGGCGATCAATGATTGCGCGGCGCTGGGGCAGGGCTTCGAAACGGCTGGCCATGGGCCTATGATAGCCTGCACTTGGCGCGCTGGCGATGTTCTTTACTCAGGCACCCTGCAGACCGAACTCCTCGAGAATCCAGCCAAACAGATCGGGGGCGTTGGCCTTTACGCTGGCGCGCGTAGCGGGCGGGCGGGCAGCACGACCGTGCAGCACCACGCTGGCGCACATCGCAAAGAATTCGACCGGGTTGGTAAACATATAGGCTCGGACGGGGTAGCGGCCAGATGCGCGGACCTGTTCAAAAAAGCGCAGCACATCGGTATTGGCACGCCCGCCCTGCAGCCTCAGCGCGTGATAGCGGTGGAGCAGTTCGTGCAACAGCACGGGGTTATCGGCGGGCACTGGCCGTCGTTCGAAAAATACGCCGTTCATCCCAGCACGGGTATGGGTGCCGGTCTGGAGATCGACCGTGATGGGTTGCGCCGCAAAGAAGGCAGCGATCTCCGGCCTGATCTGCAGGCGCTTGACTATCGCCACCTGCGCATCGAGCGATCGCACGACATCTGCCGTTTGCTCACCGTTCTGCCAGTCAATGGCAAATCCCTGATGCTGGGAACGCGCGATTGCGGGAAACAGCGGCAGCGCGGCACTGGCCGCAAGGACGTCGCGGCGGCTGAGGTTGAGGTCAGGCATCACGGTGGATCCTTGGCTGGGACATGGCTTTGCAACGGCGGGAACGCTGCACGATTTGACAGCCAATATAGGGGTTGGTGGCGGATCCGTCATCACTTGATCACGGTGCCGTTTGCGGTGGATGCCGCCCGCAGCCCTTGCCGGGCCGTTGACTGCGGCTCATAGTTGGGCGTGATCCAACCCGCCCCTCGTCTCCCTGGATTCGACCCAGGGCCTTGCTTCTACTTTTGCGGCCGCCGGGCAAGGCAGCGGGACCTCGGGTCGAGGCCCGGGGCGATGGTGCTTCATGGGCTGGCTTTTCACTGCTAATCGAATGACGAGACCATGAAATTGATGCACCGCGCCTTCCTGATTTTCGCCCTGTTCCTGACAACCGCCAGCGTAGCTGCTCCCGCTGATGCGCGGCGTGCCAAGCCGGTTGGAAAAGGTCTGGTCCGCGTCCGGCTCGTCACGTCGGAAGGGTCGATTGTTCTGGCGCTTGAGGCGCGGCGGGCCCCGGCGACCACGGCCAATTTTCTTGCCTATGTCGATGATCACCGGTTTGACGGCACCAGTTTTTACCGCGCCGCCCGGCGTAAGGCTGATCCGCGCTTTGGCTTTATCCAGGGCGGCATCCAAACCGATGCGCGCCGCATATTGCCGCCCTTTCCGCTGGAACCGACGAACAAAACCGGCGTGCTGCACCTTGATGGCGCAATCTCCATGGCGCGGCGGGCAGACCCTGATTCGGCGGGCGGCAATTTCATCATTACGCTGGGGCCAATCCCCAGCCTTGATGCAACCGCCACCTCGCCCGGCTATGCCGCCTTTGGCTATGTCATTTCGGGGCGGGCGACAATGGAGCGCATCCTTGCCGCGGCGACCGGGGGTGGCACTGATTCAATGCGCGGGCAGATGATCATTCACCCCATCCGCCTGATCCGCGCCGAACGGCTCGACGGCGTGCCCAAACCAACGGGGCAGGTAAAACCCTGGCTGATCAAAGTACCGCGCTAGGGCGGTGCTACGGCGTTGGCTGGCTGGCCCGCTGGCCACCCCGCCGCTGCGCGCGGCGAACCCCGCCGACCACCCGGGACATGATCAGCCCGTCAAGGCTTGCATAGCCAAGCCCCAGATGATCGGGCCGAACGGCCAGCGCATCGGCCAGGCCAATGCTGCCAGATCGCAGCGCAGCACGCCCAATCCGTGCCCATAGCCGCGCGGTTTCCCACCGGATCAACCGGATGTCAGCCTCACAGGGGCGTAGCTGCTCAAGAAACGCGGTCTGCAGCGTCATAATCGTATCGCCCAGCAACGCTAGTGTCGCACGGTCCGGCACGGGCTTATGCCCCATCACATGCTGCACCAGCAGCGCCGCGCGCGCTTCTGCAGCATCGCCGAATTGCGGGCGGTGCCGGTCGGCCAGCACCTGCGTTGCGCTGGCTTCCATCGTTTGCGTAAAGCGTTGCGATGCGCCGCCGCCATGGCTGCGATAATCGAGCAGCTCGGTATCGATCTGGGCAATCCGCCCCTTGGCGGCCAGCCGGTGATACAGGTCAAAATCCTCTGCATATAGCCGGTCTGGCCGTGTGAATGGGGTCAATGTTTGTGCAACATTGCTGCGCAGCATTACGGATGACCAGACGATCGGATTGCATATGCACAACATCCATTCCACCAGCGCCGGGCTGGTCACGGGCGGCAGTGCGGAGGCGCGAATTGCCCCGTCGCGCAGCTGTCGGGTGGCCGTGGACACCAGCACGGTGGCGGGATGTGCATCCAGATACGCCACCTGTGCCGCCAGACGATCGGGGTGGCAAAGATCATCCTGATCAAGTGCCGCAATATATCGCCCGCGCGCCAAGGCAACGGCATGGTTGCGGGCGTGAACGGGCCCTTGGTTGACGCTGGCTTCGATCACCCGAAAGCGCGGGTCACTTATGCTGCGCAGCATTTGCCGCGTTGAATCCGTCGAACAATCGTCGACGATCACCACTTCGAAATCGGTAAAACGTTGCGCGATCAATGTCGCGATGGTCTCGCCGATCACCGCCGCCCCGTTATAGGCGGCCATGATCACGCTGACGACAGGCAGGCTGGCGACAGGCACGCTAACAATGGGCACGTTCACGCCACCGCCCGCGCCTGTTCGCCCAGCAGCTGATCGACAATCATCAGCCCGACATCATTTTGCCATTGCCACAGGCCATTGGCCTGCCCCTTGAAACTCGCCTCGCCCCCCAGCGGCCCCCAGGGCACAAATCCGGCGGCAAGGCCGATGCCGTACACGCCGGGAATCGGTGCGCCGCCATCGTCGGTAACCCGGCAATAGCGATCAACCATCGGGTCACCCTGATCGGCGGCAAGCGTGATCGCACTGCCATCGGCGCGCAGCAATGGCAGGGCGTGGGGGCGATACCCCAGCGCCGCAATCACCAGATCGGCGCTTTGCAGAGTGGCGCGCGCGGCAGCATCGTCGTCATGGCCCAGCCGGTGCAGCGCCACGCGCGGCTCTGGCGTGCGGCCGTCAACGGCCAACATCCGCAACACCAGATCGCGCGCCTCCAACCGGAAACCAGCAAGCCGATAGACAAAACCACTTACCGGGCAGATGTCGTCTGCGCCAAAATCGGTGAACCCTTCGGCCAGCGCCGCTGCGGCAGAATGATAAAAGGGGCGCAGTGGCCGGCGGTGCAGCAGGGTGATCGCGCCCGCACCAAATGGCAACGCAGGTTGCGCCTTTAGCAACAGCGCAATCGTCGCCAGCGCGCTGGTGGAGCCGCCGATCACCGCAATACGCGGTGCGCGCTTTTCCCGCAGGCGTTCGGCAAGCATCGCCATGCCGCCCTGCGCCGCAATCACATCAGACTGGATCAGCCGGTCCCCTGCCAGTTCGACCAGCGGTGCGCCTGCAACATGCTGCGCCGCAAGCCGCGCTTCGGGCTGGTGGCCCCCTGTTGCAATCACGATCGCCCGGCTGCGCTGCTGGATCGTTGCGCCATCGATGTGGCGACGCATACGCACCGTCCAGATAGCGTCAGCGCCCAGCGTGGCATCAATCGCATCATGCCCGGTCAGCACGGTGCCGCCGTTGGTGGTGACAATCTGCCCCAGCCGTTCGCCCGCCGCGCGCAGCAGCGGCCCGACCTGCGGCAACGGCACGCCGACACTGTCGGGGTGCGCGCGGATCGCTTGCCCGGCGGCATCGGTGGCTAGCGCGGCAAGCTCGCCGTGCACATTATCCTTTACCGCCGTCAGAAAAGTCGTCGCCGTGCTGTCTGATGTGATCGCATAGCCACCCAGCCGCCCAATCCCGAGCGCGCAATCGCGTTCAACCACCACCAGCCCTGATGCGGCGAGCGCGGGCAGCAGGTTGCGCTTGGTTGCAGCCGTCAGCAGCGCGGTTCCGGCGGGCCCACCGCCAATCACCACCGCCGATGCAATGGGCGCGGGCACCGCGCGCGCAGCATAGGCCCGGCTCGCCTGGCGCGCGCACACATCGGCAAATATGCCGGCAATATCGATCGCGTCGCCTGGCCGCATCGCATCGGTGATTGGCAACGACACAATCCGCGCACCAATCATGTCCGCAACAGGCGTCGGCTCGATCACCGCGCTCGCCTTGAACAGTGGTTGCTGCGCGAGATGCGGGCTGAAATAGCATCCGGCACCCACACCCTGATCGGCCAGTGCGGCAATCACGGCATCGCGCCGCCCGGCAAGCACCGGTGGCAACAGCACCGGCATGAATTGCGATGCACGCCGTTGCCCGGTCACATGCTGCATCGTAAATTCACGCAGGCTTGACCGGTAATGCGCTTCAATGGCGGCGCGGTTTGCGCAAATCGCTTCGATCTTGCTTAATTTTTCGCGCGCCATCAGCGCCATGATCTCGGGCATTTTTGCGTTGATGCCGGGCAGGGTGGCGCTGCGGCTCCCTTCAAAACCGAAATTGGTCATGGATCGCAACCGCGCGATCAACGCCTGATTGCCGCTGTGGATCAGCCCGCCTTCGCCCACCGCAAAGGTTTTGGTGGCGTGCATCGAATGGACAATGGCAAAATCGGCACGAGCGCCAAACCCCATGCCGGCTTGATCGGTGGTGCCCAGCGACGCGGCGGCGTCGACCACAATGCCCACGCCGTGGCGCGCGCGCAGTGCAGCATAGCGATCAAGGTCGATGGCGTTGCCGAACGTGGCATAGGGGATAATCACGGCGATGCGGTCGCCATATCGCGCCAGCAGCGCCTCTTCTGCATCGGCGCTCGCGCTCCAGTGATGCGGGTCGATATCGCAGATCAGCGGCGTCAGCCCAGCCCAGATCGCGGCTTGCGCGGTTGCTGCAAAGGTCAGGCTGGGCATCAGCGCCAGCGCGCCCGGCGCGTGGCGCGCGCCCGCTGCATCGCGAATCGCGATCATCAGCCCCAATGTCGCATTCGCAACGGCCAGGCTGTCACCATTGCCGCCAAATAGCTGATCGGTCACGTCACGCTCAAACGCGCGGACTTCGGGGCCGTTGTTGCTGAAGACGCCCGATTCCTCGATCCGGCGCAGGCCATCGCCAAGCGAGCTCAGCTTTGGCGGGCGCGGGGCGATCAGGGGGAAATGTTTCGTCATTGTTGCGCGCTCGTCCGGGATAAGAGCGTTCACGCTACACGCGGGCTTGCTAAAAACCCGTTACGGTGGTGCGAACAGGCAGATGAGGAGATCAACATGGCCGAGTTCGAAACGATCACGTTGGATGTGGATGGCGGCATCGCCACGATCACGCTGAACCGCCCGGATCGGCTGAATGCATTCACCGGGCAGACGATGGCCGATCTGATCGCCGCGTTTGATATCACTGACACTGATGATGCCGTCCGCGCCGTGATCATCACCGGGGCGGGGCGCGGGTTTTGTGCAGGCGCTGATCTGTCAGCGGGGGATGCGACGTTTGACTATGCGCGGCTGGGGGACGATGGCCCGGTTGCCGCCGACGGCTCGGTAGATTTCGGTCACGCGGTGGTGCGCGACAGCGGCGGTCGGCTAACGCTGCGGATGTTCGATTCGCTAAAACCGGTGATCGGGGCGATCAACGGCCCCGCCGTGGGCATTGGCGCGACGATGCTGCTGCCGATGGATTTCCGGCTCGCCAGCGATACCGCGCGCTTTGGCTTTGTGTTCGCGCGGCGCGGGATTGTGCCAGAGGCCGCATCAAGCTGGTTCCTGCCCCGGCTGGTCGGCATCGGCCAGGCGCTTGACTGGTGCTATTCGGGCCGGGTGTTTGATGCGGCAGAGGCGCTGAAGGGCGGGCTGGTGCGATCGGTGCATGCGCCGGGTGATCTGTTGCCCGCCGCCCGCGCACTAGCGCTGGAACTAACCGCGCACAGCGCGCCGGTATCGGTCGCGATGACGCGGCGGATGATGTGGACGATGCTGGGCGCCGCCCACCCGATGGACGCCCACCGGATTGACAGTCGCGGCGTATGGATGCGCGGGTCGAGCGGTGACGCGAAGGAAGGCGTGATGTCATTCCTCGAAAAACGCGACGCGGTGTTTGGTGACCAGGTGTCGGAGGCTTGGCCGGTTGCGGAAGGGTGGTTCGATTCGCCGGGGTATCGGTGAAGCTTTTCACTGCCCCCCGCCGACCAAAAGGGGTTCGCGCAGAGGCGCAGAGGGCGCAGAGTCGTTGCACGACGGGCAATCGATGTGCCGCAATCGACACTCACCCAAATGGCGCAGAGGGTTTTTTTGAGCGCAACTTCGCAGCAATTCACCTCTGCGCCTCTGCGCCTCTGCGCGAAAAACCCTTATTTCTCCAACGATCCACCGCCCCGCATCACATAATCGCGCGTCTCGTACGGGGGCGCCAGCCCCTCCACCCACGCCCCGTGTGCATGGGTTAGCGCCACCAGTTCCATCGGCGTATCACAGGGCCAGCCCTGTACGCGCACTTCGTGGCGGTGCTGATCGCGGTTGGGTTCCATCATCACCCAGCCGAGCGGGCGTTCCGGCGTGGCGTTTGCACCTGCCGCCGCCATCGCGCGCCGAATCCGGTCACGCCCTTCAGTCGGCAGATATTGCCACACCACCGAATGCACCAGCACGCGCATGACGCCCGCCGGTTGCGGCGCGGCCAGACGCGCCTCCACCCAGTCAGCGGCGTCGCCCGCGTCCAGCTGCACGCCGTAACGCCGCACCATCGCAATGGCGGTGTCGATCCGCGCCTGCCGCTCCACCGCGTCCACCCACACATAGGCGGCGAGCCGTTCAGCGGCGGCACCATCACTCAGATCAACCGGCGCGATATCCACCCCGCGCACGCCGACAATGTCGATGGGCGCAGCGGGCGGCAGGGGCCCACGCCATTCGGGCTTGATCAGCAGCTCGGCTGGATCAGGCCCGGCGCGCACGCCGCCCAGATCAAAGCCGTATCGATCAATCAACAGGTTCAGCCCGGCACTCGATCCAATCTCCAGCAGCGCCATTTTCGGCCCGAACCGTGCTGCAAGGTGGAGCAACCCCGTCATCAATCCGGCAGACCGCCCCGCCTCATTGGTCTGTGGCGGCCCCGCTAGCCAGGGCAGCAGCGCGGCTTCATGCGTCGTCAGCGTCTGCGCGGTAATGGCATCAACCGCGTCGTCTTCCATCACCGACCCCAGAAACACCCGTGACAACGCCGGATCAGCGCCTGCCCGGTGTAGTGCGTGAAACCCGCCCATCAGCCGCAGCACCATCGCATCGGCCACCGGCTCGCCCGGCCAGTCGAGCACTGCCCGCCCGGTCGCGGTATCACGGCTAACGGCGCGGCCAATCGAGCGACACAGCCGCGTGGTGACCGGCGCGTCCATCGCGCTGCAATACCCCGCCTGCACCTCAAACGATTCCCGGTTGGCTGCTTCATCGGCCATGTTTCTTCCCTCCGCTACGGTATCAAGCCTTGTTGCGCCGCACCCACGCGCCCTCTACAGCGCCAGCGAAATGTCTCAAAACCCGATCATTATCGCTGTCCCCAAGGGGCGCATCCTGGCCGAAGCATTGCCGCTGCTCGCGCGCGTCGGCATTGAACCTGAGGCGGCGTTTGCCGATGAGTCCAGCCGGGCGTTGCGCTTTACGACGAATCAGCCCGGGATTGAGTTGATCCGCGTCCGCGCGTTCGATGTCGCGACCTTTGTCGCGCACGGCGCAGCGCAACTGGGCATTGTCGGGTCGGATGTGCTGGCGGAATTCGCTTATTCGGAGCTGTATGCGCCGGTTGATCTGGGCATCGGCCATTGCCGCCTGTCGGTGGCGGAACCTGCCGAAATGGCCGCAACGGATGATCCGCGCGGGTGGAGCCACATCCGCATTGCCACCAAATATCCGCATGTCACCAAGGCGCATTTCGCGGGCCGCGGCGTGCAGGCCGAATGCGTCAAGCTGAACGGCGCGATGGAGCTGGCGCCGTTGCTTGGCCTTGCCCCGCGTATCGTCGATCTGGTGTCGTCGGGCCGCACCTTGCAGGAAAACGGCCTGGTGGAGGTGGAGGTGATTGCGCAGGTTACCAGCCGCCTGGTCGTCAACCGC
>JBBSCC010000107.1:0-9882 GCA_038250735.1 Sphingomonadales bacterium
GGCGGTGCGACCCGATGGGACGCGGGCAGGGCCGGGCGAAGCGGGCGAACTGGTTCATGCCGGGCCGCTGGTGTCGATGGGATATTGGCAGGACACCGCCCGCACGGCCGAGCGCTATCGCCCCGCGCCACCCTATTTCGCTTCAGGCGGCATGGCGGTGTTTTCCGGTGATCAGGTGATTGAGGGCGCGGACGGGCTGTTTCGCTTCGTCGGGCGGCAGGATGAGATGATCAAATCGGCGGGCAACCGGATCAGCCCTACCGAAATTGAGGAGGCGGTGCTGGCAGGCGGCGAAGTGGCGGAGGCGGTGGCGATTGGCGTTGCTGATGATCGGCTGGGGCAGGTGATTGTGGTGATCGCAAAGGCCAACGGGGATGCGGCGATTGTCGAGCAGGCCTTGCGCGATCGGCTGCGGCGTGATTTGCCCAGCTTCATGCAACCGGCCCGATATGACTGGCGCGACACACTGCCGCGCAACGCCAATGGCAAGCTCGACCGGGCGGCGCTAAAGGCCGGGGTGACCGCGTGAAGGCCGCGCACAAGCAAATGGGGCCGATCCCGGTGCCCTTCACTGATCAGCACGGCGATCTGATTATTGCTGGGAAGACATGGGCGCAGTGGATTGAAATAGCCGGTGATACGCCGTTATTTGTCTATGATTTCGGGATTGTGGCCAGCCAAGTCGCCGCCTTGCGGGCCGCGCTGCCGAACGGGATCGGCATCCATTACGCTGTCAAGGCCAATCCTTTTGCGCCGCTGGTGCGCGCCATTGCGCCACTGGTCGACGGGCTTGATATCGCGTCGGCGGGCGAACTTGCGTTGGTGACGCGAGAGGCACCCGGCCTGCCGGTCAGCTTTGCGGGCCCGGGCAAGCGCGATGATGCGCTGGCGGCGGCGATCAGCGCAGATGCCACGATCAACCTTGAGTCCGCTGGTGAGGCCTTGCGGGCACTGGCGATGGGCGATCGACTGGGAGTCGCGCCGCAGCTGGCAGTGCGCGTGAACCCGTCGTTTGAATTGCGCGGATCGGGAATGCGGATGGGCGGGCGCGCATCTCCTTTTGGGGTCGATGCCGATGAAGTGCCACCGCTGGTGGCGATGATCCGCGCTGCCGGGGCGCAGTGGCGTGGGCTGCACATTTTTGCTGGGTCGCAAACGCTTGATACCGCTGCCATTATTGAGATGCAGGCCGCAACGCTGGCGCTGGCGGGTGACCTTGCAGATCGGATCGGCGAAGCACCCCCTTTGGTTAATTTGGGTGGTGGGTTCGGTATCCCCTATTTCGCGGGCGATACCCCGGTTGATATCGATGCAATTGGGGCGGCGCTGGCTGACGGCATGGCGTCACTTCCGACATCGCTGGCAGGCGCTTCCTTCGCGGTGGAGCTGGGGCGCTGGCTGGTCGGCACCTGCGGCGTTTACTTGACCCGGATTGTCGACCGCAAGGAAAGCCGGGGCGAGACGTTTCTGGTCACTGACGGCGGACTGCATCATCAGCTTGCGGCATCGGGCAATTTTGGCACCGTGGTGCGCCGCAATTATCCCGTCGTGGTGGCGCACAGGATGGGCGAAACATCGACCGAAACCGCCACAGTGGTGGGCTGCCTATGCACCCCGCTTGACCGGTTGGCGGATCAGGTTGCGCTGCCCCATGCTGCGCCCGGTGATGTGATTGCCGTGTTTTTAGCAGGTGCTTATGGCCTGTCTGCTAGCCCTACGGCGTTTCTGGGGCACCCGCTGCCAATTCAGCTTCTTGCGGGTTTACCAGACAATCCTAACGCTATCTTCACCTCTTCAACCGATACCGCTGGCCATAGCTACGTGTAGAGCCGGTTGACGTCACCAGCCTCTGCGCGCCAGCCGGAGGATCAAGTGATGCGTTTCGGACGGTTTTCCAAGGTTTTCGGCGGCTCGATTGCGGCTGCGACGCTGGTATCGGGGTGTATCCCGGGCGGCGGCCGACCCGAATTGCCACCGGCTGCTTTTGTCGCCTCGCAAGAACAACCGGGCGAAGAATATATCATCGGCCCGCTTGATCAGCTTAACATCTTCGTGTGGCGCAACCCCGAATTGTCGGCAAAGGTTCAGGTGCGCCCGGATGGCCGCATCACCACACCGCTGATCAGCGACATGCCCGCCGTCGGGAAAACCCCGGCGATGCTGGCTGACGACATGAAGCTGGCGCTGGGCGAATACATCAAAGACCCCATCGTATCGGTGATCGTCGAGAATTTTTCGGGCACGTTCAGCCAACAGGTTCGCATCGTCGGCGCAACGGGCAAGCCCGCGTCGCTGCCGTATCGCGCCAATATGACGTTGCTGGATGCGATGATCGCCGTTGGCGGGTTGAGCGAGTTTGCGGCAGGCAACAAGGCGCGCCTGATCCGATATGACCGCAACACTGGCCGACAGACCGAGTTCCAACTTCGCCTATCAAGCCTGCTGAAGAACGGCGATTCATCGGCGAATGTGAAGCTGCAGCCCGGTGACGTCATCATCATCCCCGAAAGCATGTTCTGAGGGTGGTGGGATGAACGGCCTTTACGACGAGCTGCGCATCGCGCTGCACGGCATTTGGAAGCGCCGCTGGCTCGCGCTGGCGGTGGCCTGGGGCGTGTGCGTGCTGGGCTGGCTGTTCGTGTCGCAAATCCCCAACAGCTATATGTCGCGGGCGCGCATTTCGGTGCAGATGCAGTCGATTTTGCCGAGCAAGATCGGCATTACCGCTGACGAACAATCCAAGGATATCGACCGGGTCCGCCAGACGCTGACATCGGCGATGAACCTGGCAAAGGTCGTACGCGGGACCGATCTGGCCGCGACAATCGCCACAGAGCGCGACGTGGCAGACCGGGTCGCCAGCCTGCAGGCGGCGATCAAGTTAACCGCGCAGCAGGATAATCTGTTCGAGATTACGGCATCATCAACCAGCCCAAAGCTGGCGCGCCAGATTGTGCAGAAGCTGATCGATATCTTCGTCGAAGAAAACCTGGCGGGTGACCGCGATGAGACGACGCAGACGCTCCAGTTCCTCGACGGCCAACTCGCCCAGCGCCAGAAGCAGTTGCAGGACAGCGAGGCAAAACGCGCTGATTTCCAAAACCGCTATCTGGGCGCTTTGCCCGGCACGGGCACGCTGAATGATCGCATCGGCAGTGCGCGCAACCAGATGGCGCAGGTGGATGCCGATTTGGCGGCGGCGCAAAGCGAGTTGGGGATCATCACCGCGCAAATGGCCGGGGTTTCACCCAGCCTTGCTGGCGGCGGCGGCGGCGTGGCTGGTCCGGCTCGGGCGCGGGTGAACGCGATCCAGGGGCAGTTGGCGGAAGCACGCGGGCGTGGTTTTACCGAATCACACCCTGATATCGTCGCGCTGAAAAGCCAGCTTGCGCAGGCGCAGGGCGTTGCCCGCAATGAGCCGCTCAGCGCGGGCGGGGCAGCATCGGGCAACCCCGCCTTCCTGTCATTCCAGTCGTTGCGCGCTGAAAAGCAGGCGCGGGTCGCCTCGCTTTCCGCGCGCAAGGGGCAGCTGCAGAATGATCTTGATCAGCTTCAGTCAAAGCTGAGCGGTGATCCCGGCGTGGCGGCGGAACAGGCACAGTTGGAACGCGATTATCAGGTGCTGAAAGACCAGTATGACAAGCTGCTGGGCGACCGTGAGGATATCAAGCTGCGCGGACAGGTGCAGAACCAGACCGACGCGATCAAATTCAGCGTGATCGATCCACCCACTGCACCACGCGCGCCCACCGCGCCCAACCGGCCCATGCTGTTGACCGGTGTGCTTATCGCCGGGCTTGGTGCAGGCATTGGTGCAGCGTTCGCGCTTGGCCAGTTGCGGACCACGTTTCCCACTGCCAGCCGCCTGGAGAGGGCAACTGGCATGCAAGTGATCGGATCGATCGGCGAGATGGTAACCGAGGCGCAGCGCACGCTGATCCGTAAGCGGTTGACCTATTTTGTCGGCGGCACTGGCGGATTAATGGCTGCCTATGTCGCGCTGATCGGAGTCGAATTTCTGCAGCGGGGGTTGGCGGCATGAGCGAGATGCGCCCCATCCGTGCTGCTTCCCCGTCGGGCGGTTCGTTGCTCGAACGGGCGGCGGCGGTTTACGATTTTCAAGCCGATTTCCGCGCGGCTACCCCTGCTGCTGGCACGCCCGTACCAGTCGTTGACGTTGCACCACCCCCGACTTTTGTTCAGCCAAGCATCGCCATTGCCACCCCCGAAGCACCCGTTGTGCGGCCCGCCACTGGCCGGGGCGTCATCGATCGCGCCTTGCTGACCGCGCAAGGCTTGCTCGTCCCCGGTGCCCCGGTGGGTGTGCTTGCCGAAGAGTTTCGGCTGGTCAAACGCCAGTTGCTGCTGACCGCGCGCGCGGTAAAGGCGGCGCAGGGGGATCGATCACGCACGATCCTGGTCTGCTCGGCCAATCCCAATGAAGGCAAAACCTATTGCTCGCTCAACCTGGCGCTGTCGCTGGCGGCGGAGCGGGATACCGAAGTGTTGCTGGTCGATGCCGATTTCGCCAAGCCGGATGTGATGGCACGGCTGGGGCTGGCAGAAGGCAACGGGCTGCTTGATGCGCTCGCCAATCCTGCAATCGATATCGAATCCTGTGTCATCCGTACTGATGTGCCGCAGCTGTGCCTGTTGCCAGCGGGGGCCAAGAGTAACCAGGACACCGAACTGCTCGCCAGCGAGCGCACATCAGTGCTGATCCAGCAATTGCTCGACGCCAATCCGCGCCGGATGGTGATTTTCGATTCGCCGCCCGCGCTTGCTGCATCGCCCGCCGCCACGCTGGCCCAGCATGTTGGGCAGGTGATGATGGTCGTGCGGGCTGATCGCACCAACGACGGCGATCTGCGTGAGGCGGTTGGCCTGCTGGGTGGCTGTGCCGAAATTCAGCTTGTTCTCAATTCAGTATCCTATGCGCCCGGGGGGCGCCGCTTTGGAAGCTATTATGGCTTGGAGGAGCCCAAATGACGCGGTTTGCGATCATCATCACCACATTAGGCGTTACCGCGATTGCGGCCACGCCCGCCAATGCCCGCAAGCGGGAGATCACGCCCTATATCGAGATCGGCCAGGTGGTTGCGGCTGACCTTAACACCAAGGATGTGTTGACCTATTCAACCGTCGCGGTGGGGGTTGATGCCTCTATTTCCACCCGCCGGGTCGAAGCGCAGATCAGCTATCGCTATGAACGCCGCATTGGCTATCAGGACCGGATCGACGACAGCGACGTGCATAGCGGCCTTGCCCGTGCCGCCGTGCGCGTTGCGCCGGGCGTCAGCATAGAGGGCGGGGCAATCGCCACGCGGGCCCGGTCTGATGTGCGCGGCGCCAATCCCGGTGTGCTGGTGGGCAATGTCGCCAATATCGCCCAAGTCTATTCGGTTTATGCGGGGCCGACGGTTGGCACGCACGTGGGCGATCTGGGGATCAGTGCAAGTTATCGATATGGCTATACCAAGGCTGAAGCCGTCAGCTCAACCGGTGTCGCTGCTGGCCAGCCGCGGCTGGATGCGTTTGACAGTTCACGCAGCCAAGTGGCGCAGGCCAGTCTGAACCTGAAATCGGGCACGGTATTGCCGGTTGGCGTTACAGTAAGCGGCGCGTGGGAACGCGATGATGCAACCCAGCTTGGCCAGAAATATGAGGGCAAATATGCCCGCGCCGATCTGTTGCTGCCCGTTGGTGGATCGCTCGCGATTGTTGGCGGTGCGGGGTATGAAAATATTCAGGTAACGCAGCGGGATGCGCTGTTAGGCGTCGGCGGCCAGCCCGTCGTTGATGGCAATGGCCGGTTCCAGACCGACCCGGCCAGTCCAGCGCGCATCGCGTACAGCTTTGACGGCATTTATTACGACGCAGGCGTTGTCTGGCGCCCCAGCAAGCGCACCCAGTTGGAAGTGCGGGTGGGCAAACGCTATGGCACCAGTAGCTTCACAGGATCGTTCAGCTATGCGCCGACCCAGGCCGTCGCGATCCGGATTGGCGTGTATGATGGCATCCAGACATTTGGTCGCCAGCTTCAAGCGGGGCTCGCCAATGTCGGCACCAGCTTCAACGCTGGCCGGCCAGGCGGCTTGGGTGGAGAGTTTAACGGCTGCGTCTTTGGCGCGGAAGGCGGGGCAGCGGGCAATTGCCTGAACGGTGCGCTGCAATCAATCTCCACCTCCGCCTATCGCGCGCGCGGCGTGGATGCGCTGATTTCGGTCAGCCGTGGGCCGCTCACCTTTGGTGCAGGGGCAGGCTATGCCAACCGCGAGTTCCAGTCGGCCAACGGCGCGGCAGGGCTGACGGTGAGCGGAATCACGGACGAAAGCTATTACGCGCAGGCCTTTATCTCGCGCGCGCTGGACAGCAGCACGTCAATCGATGCGACCGCTTTCGCCAATTACTATAAGAGCAACCTTCTTAACGCGACCGACGTATATGGCGTTGGTGCCACGGGCACGTTCAGCAAGCGCTTTGGTCGGATAGGAACACAGGCTTCAGTCGGCGTTTACAGTTTTGGCCAGCAGGGGCAGGACACCACATTATCAGTGCAGGCGTTGCTGGGGGCGCGCTATTCGTTCTGATGATGAACGGATAGCGGCCTGATTGGGATGACGATGAATGTACGATGATCATTATGGATTGAGCGGGAGGCCGTTCCAGCTGACGCCCGATCCACGGTTCTGGTTCGAATCGGCCACGCACAAAAAGGCGATGGCCTATCTGGGCTATGGGCTGAGCCAGGGTGAGGGGTTCATCGTCGTCACCGGGGATATCGGGGCGGGCAAGACGACGTTGGTTGGCCATTTGATGGCGACAATCGACCGTGAACGGCTCCATGCAATCAAGATCGTGTCGAGCCAGATCGAGGCCGATGATCTGTTGCGAATGGTCGCCAGCGGGCTGGATATCGATCCGTCGACGCTGGTGAAGGCGCAATTGCTGACGGCGATTGAGCGCGGGCTGCATGCGGTGGCGCGCAGCGGGCGACGGACATTGCTGATCGTCGATGAAGCGCAAGCGCTGCCGGTATCGGCGCTTGAAGAATTGCGCATGTTGTCAAACTTTCAGGCGGGCGGGCACGCGCTGCTGCAGATATTCCTGCTCGGCCAGCCCGAATTTCGCCGCCAATTGCAGGGCGCGGCGGGGCTGGAGCAGCTGCGCCAACGTGTCATCGCGATGCACCATCTGGATCCGATGGGGCCGCAGGAAATCGAACCCTATATGCGCCACCGCCTCGCAGTGGTCGGCTGGCAGGGGCGCCCGCAATTCACACCGGATGCGATTGCCGCGCTGTTTCGGGGATCAGACGGCGTTCCGCGCCGCCTTAACCAATTGGCCGGGCGGGTGTTGTTATTTGGTGCCATTGAGCAGATCGACACCATTGATGCGCGCGCTGTTGAGGCGGTGATTGCCGATATCGCCGGGGATTCGCCCGCATTCTCACCAGCACCGGTTGCGGAAATGACCCCGCCGGTGGCGCCTGAGGTGCCTGTTGCGGTCGCCATGCCCGAGCCGTTGCCGATGCGCCACAACGCGGCCTGGCAGCCGCCCGGCCCAGCCGCTGATGCCGGTGACCAACATAGTGCGGCGCTGACCGCGCGGGTCACGGCGCTTGAGGCGCAGATGGCTGAGCAGGAGCTTGCGCTGCGCCGGGTGCTGACGCTGCTGATCGACTGGGTCGAAAGCGATAGCCAGCGGCCCGATTTGTCGCTGTTGCGCAGTCCTGCTGCATGAACGCGCTTACCGCCTTTTCACCGGCCACCCCGTGCGCAGATACGCGCGTGTGCAACGCGATGTCGGTTGATGTGGAGGACTGGTTTCAGGTTGGCGCGTTTGAAGGCGTGATCGATAAGGCTGATTGGTCCAACCTTGAGTCAAGGGTTGAACGGAACACCGATGCCGTGCTCGCTTTGTTTGCCGAAACCGGCACTAAAGCCACGTTTTTCACGCTGGGCTGGGTGGCGGCGCGTAACCCTGCGCTGATCCGCCGGATCGTTGATGCCGGGCACGAAATTGCCAGCCATGGCTGGGATCATCAGCGCGTCTTTACGATGACCGCCGATGCATTCCGCGCTGATTTGCTGGTCGCGCGCAATGCCATAGAGGATGCCGCGGGTGTCGCCGTCACGGGATACCGCGCACCAAGCTTTTCCATCGATCAGCGCACGCCCTGGGCGCACAGCGTGTTGGCAGAGGCTGGCTATGCCTATTCATCCAGCGTCGCACCGATCGCGCACGACCATTATGGCTGGCCAGATGCGCCGCGCCGCGCTTACCGCCCGCTTGCCGATGCCAGCCTGATTGAACTGCCCATCACCATTGCGCGCATCGCCGGGCGGGAAATGACGACGGGCGGGGGTTTCTTTCGGCTGTTTCCGGGCGCGATCACGTACCGGGCCGTCCGCACGGCCAATGCAGAGGATCATCGCCCCGCCGTGTTCTATTTCCACCCGTGGGAAATCGACCCCGGCCAGCCGCGCGTCGCCAATGCGCCGTTGAAATCAAAGCTGCGGCATTACAGTCGCTTGGGTGCGATGGCGGGCAAGTTGCGCACGCTGATGGCCGCACATCATTGGGGCCGCGTGGACGCGGTTGTTGCGGTAGAGGCGGCGCGGCTGCCATGACCCTGCCGTTGCTTACCATGCCGCTGGGCCTTCGCGCTGCCGATTTGCACGACGCGCTTGATCGCGCCCGGATCGCCGCTTTCGTGCGCGCGCACCCGCAGGCAACGCCGTTTCATTTGCCCGAATGGAACATCGCGGTGGCGCGCGGATGTGGCCAGCGGGCGCATTGCCTGGTCGCTGAACGTGCCAATGGCGAGGTTGTTGGTGTGCTGCCTTTGACCGAAATTGGCTCGTTTTTGTTCGGTCGCGCGCTGGTTTCGACCGGTTTTGGCGTTAATGGCGGCATTTTGGCGACAAATGACGAGGCTTTGACCGCTTTGGGCGAGGCTGGCTGGGCACTCGCGGAGCGGCTGCGCTGCCCGACGATGGAATTGCGCGGTGGCCCGGTGCCCGTCGGCAATTGGCAGGTCGATGAAACAACCTATCTGGGCTTCGCGCGCGACCTTGCCGCCAGCGATGAGGCAGAGCTGACCGCCATTCCCCGCAAACAGCGCGCCGAAGTTCGCAAAGGGCTTGCCGCCGGGCTGGACATCACCACTGGATGTCATGATAAAGTCTTGGACGCGCACTACGCTACCTATTCGGAATCAGTGCGCAATCTGGGGACGCCCGTTTTCCCCAAACATTTGTTCCGCGAAATTTTACGCGAATTTGGTGAATCAGCCGATATCCTTGTCGTTTCCGATGGGGACCATCCAGTGGCGAGTGTGTTGAGCGTGTATATGAACGGCACTGTCTATCCCTATTGGGGCGGTGGCACGCCAGCTGCGCGGGGCTTGCGCGCCAATGATGTGATGTATTTCGCGCTGATGGGCCATGCGCGCGCGCGCGGCTGCACCCGGTTTGATTTTGGCCGATCCAAGGCGGGCACCGGGCCTGCCGCGTTCAAGAAAAACTGGGGTTTTGAAGGCACGCCGCTGCGCTATGCCAAGCGCGCGCCCGTCGGCCAGCAACCCCGCGAGATTAACCCGATGAGCCCGCGCTACCGGCTGCAGGTCGCGGCGTGGCGCAAGCTGCCTTTATGGGCAGCGAACCGGTTGGGCCCTGTGATTGCCCGGGGACTTGGCTGATGGGCGACATCCTGTTCCTCACCCACCGCATCCCATATCCGCCCGACCGGGGCGACAAGATTCGCGGGTTCAACATCGTCCGGTTTCTGTCGACGCGCCAACGCGTGCACGTGATCGCCTTTGCCGATGATTCGCGCGATCTTAAGCGGCGCAATGGGCTGGCACCCTATACCGGCAAC
>JBBSCC010000108.1:0-9744 GCA_038250735.1 Sphingomonadales bacterium
CGGTATAGCGCGATCGATCCATCGCTTTCGTCCACTTCGCTGACGAACACATTGCCTGCCCCCACTAGTGCGCTGGCAAAGGGCGCATCGGGCGCAGCAAAATTCTTCATCACCGCGCCGTTCATCACCGTCGGGTCACGGCCCAGCGCGTGAAGCATCCAGCCGATCATGCCCGTCACGGTCGATTTGCCACTGGTGCCCGCCACCCCAATCGCCTGGGGCGCTGCATTGAACAGGCTGCTGAGCAATTCCGCCCGGCTCATCTGCACGGCCCCCACGCGGGCGGCGGCGATCATGTCAGGCACGGTGGCTTCAATGGCGGCAGAGGCGATGACGATCTGGTCAGCGCTGGTGATGCCGCTGCCATCCTGCGGGAACAGGCCGATGCCCAGCGCGCGGAGCTGATCAAATTTGGCGGGCAGCCGTGCCTGATCAAGGCTGCGATCAGAACCTGCGACGCGTGCGCCTTGCCCGGCAAGGATCATTGCCAGCGGCATCATGCCACTGCCGCCAATGCCGATGAAGAAGTAGGATTTGCCTGTACTCATGGCCCCGCGCTATCGCGGGATTTGCGCAGCGGGGCAAGCCGCGGAAACGGGAGCAAGTGATGCGGATCGGGATTGTCGCACCGGCGAAACTGCTGGACCGGGCGGTTGCAGCAGAAGTGCAGGCATTTGCCGCGATCAGCTTTCCCCAGGTGGAGCTGGTGATCCACCCGCAATGCTTTTTATCTGACGGGCATTTTGCCGGGCCGGATTCGGCGCGCGCAGCGGCTTTTCTGGATTATGCCAATGATCCGGCGATTGACGCGATCTGGTTTGCGCGCGGTGGCTATGGATCGAACCGGATTTTGTCAGCCGTCATGCCCGCACTGACCGATGCCGCCGCGAACAAGACGTATCTTGGCTATTCCGACATGGGGTTTCTGCTCGGCGCGCTCTATGCCCGGCGGATCGGGCGGCCCGTCCACGGGCCGCTGGTGATGGATATGGCCCGCAGCGGCGGTGACGCAGCGGTGGCGCGCGCGCTGGGCTGGCTGGTGAAGCGCGACAAGGCCGGGCTTGAGCCGAGCATCGCCGCGCAGCCGGTGGCGGCATTCAACCTGGCCATCCTGACCACGCTGATCGGCACCCCGTGGCTGCCCGATCTGACCGATCATATCCTGATGATCGAGGATGTATCCGAACCGCTCTACCGCATCGACCGGATGTTGTTTCAGCTGGCACAGGCAACGCAGCTAAAGGGTGTGGCTGGCATTCGCCTGGGTCGGATTGCCGATGTGCAGCCCAATGATCCGCCCTGGGGCGAGCCGCTGGAGGTGATGATCACACGCTGGGCACGGGATTTGGGCGTGCCCTATCTGGGGCCTGCCGATATCGGCCATGATGTGCAGAACAAGCTGGTGCCGTTCGGGATGGTGGTGTGATGGCGCAATTTTACGGGAGCAGAATGATGACGATCACACGGCACTTGATCGCGGCGCTAACCGCGCTGGCGCTTGTCACCCCCGGCGCCGCGCCCGCGCGACAAAAGCCGCGCTGGACGGTGAAGCCCGAATGGGTGCTGGCGCATGAGACATTCCTTGCCGGACCCGAACTGCAGGGGCGCGGCAGCGCAACCCGGGATGAGGCGATTGCCGCGGCCTATGTTGCGGCGCAATTCCGGGGTTTCGGGCTAAAGCCCGCGCCGGGGATGACCGGTTATCTGCAAACCACCAACATCACCCGGATGCGGCTGAATGGCCGTGCCGTGCTGAGCGCAGGCGGGGCGCCCTTGGCGGGAGCATCGCTGTTGATTGCCAGCGGGCAAGGCGTGCGCGGCGCGCTGACCGTGTTTGCAGGCGACGATGCAAAGGATTTGCCGACGGCCGATGTCGTGCTGGCCACCTCCACCAAGGCCAATGGCTTTGCGCTGCTGCGCGCGGCGACCGCCAAGAAGGTGAAGCTGCTGATCATCCCCGAAACCGACCAGACGCGCGCGCGCGCCGCGATGAGCGGGGGCGATCCGCAATTGCCGCTTTATGCCGAAGGGGCAGCGCCACCCCCGCGCGCAGCACTCGCCAGCCTGCCCGATGCCGCAATTGAAAAGCTCGCCGCCGCGCCGGGTTCTGTGATCGCGCTGGCCCTGCCTGAAGTGGTGCTGAGCACAGGCCCCACCACCAACGCGGTCGGTTATCTGCCGGGCACGGACCCCAAAGCCGGGGTGCTGCTGCTGTCTGCGCATCTCGACCATATCGGCGTGCGCGGTGACGGCGTGGTGATGCCGGGTGCCAATGACGATGCGTCGGGCACCACCGCCGTTATCGAACTCGCCCGTGCGCTGGCGGCGGGCAAACCCATGAAGCGCGGCATATTGTTCGTGGCCTATGGCAGCGAAGAAGCCGGCGGCTTTGGCGCGAAATATTTCGTCGATCACCCCCCGGTGCCGCTGAACCAAATCGTCGCCAATCTGGAAATTGAGATGATCGGCGCGCAAGATCCCAAATTGCCCAAGGGCGTGATGATGATGACCGGGTATGACCGATCCACCTTTGGCGAAACGCTGAAAAGCCACGGCGCGCTGGTGACCGCAGACCCGTACCCTGAACAAAATTTCTTCCAGCGATCAGATAATTATGCGCTCGCGCTGCAGGGCGTGGTCGCGCACACGGTTTCGGGCTGGGCGGTCGTGCCCACCTATCACTCCCCCAACGACACCGTGGAAAACATCGACATCGCTTTCATGACCGCCGCCATCCAATCGCTGATCGAACCAATGCGCTGGCTGGCCAGCAGCGATTATGCGCCAACCTGGAAACCGGGGGGCAAGCCGGGCAAGTAGCGGCGGCGAAAGGCCCAGCCCGCGAAATTGGCGGGCCGGCCTGGCGTTCAGCCCGGGCAACAATTTGAATTACCCGAGGTCGAGTCTCGCCACTGCGACCGGCGCATAGCGGCGCCCGCAGTGGCGGGAGGATGGAGAACGCCGGCGCGAATTATTGCCCGGTCGAAAATCCAACCCCAACAACCGCAAACGCAGAATTCAGCCACCAATGCCCGGCAGCAAAGACAAGCTGGCGCTCCATTGTGGAAAGCACCCTTGACGTTTGTACCGCACAAATGTAAAGCTTCCTTCACTGATTCGAAAGGTAGCTTGTCATGGCAATGAAGCGCGCAATTACGCGGTACAACCGCACCGTCTTAGCATTGAGTCTTATTTATGCCGCGGCCCTTGTCGGCGCGATTTACGCGTTCAAGCATCAGCTTGTATCCGGAGGGCTTGCGGCAATGGTCGCCGCGCTTCCCGCCCTGCCGATTGTCGGCATGTTTGCTGCCATTGCGCGTTATCTGATGGAGGAAAGCGACGAATATGTTCGCATGCTCGAAGTGCGAAAGACCTTAATCGCAACGGGCTTTGCGCTTTCTACCGCGACGATCTGGGGCTTTATGGAAAGCTTCGAAGTCGTCGGCCATGTCGATTCCTATTATATCGCGGTTATCTGGTTCGGCGGCCTTGGCCTGGGCAGCTGCGTCAATCGCCTCATCCCGGTACGCGGCGCATGAAAAACCGCCTCCGCGTGCTGCGTGCCGAACGCGAATGGAGCCAGGGCGATCTGGCCGACCGGCTCGAAGTATCCCGCCAAAGCGTCAACGCGATTGAGACCGGGCGGTATGATCCATCGCTGCCGCTCGCGTTTCGCATCGCCGAACTGTTTGATCTTCCAATTGAATCCATTTTCGTCAGTCCATCCAAGGAGTCGTGAGAAATGAAGTACATTGCCCTTCGTCTTGCCGTTGCCGTGCTGGCCTCGATCGCCATCCTGCATCCAGATGCTGCCCATTGCCGCACGGCACCGGCACCCACCGCGGCAGACGCAGCCCCTGCGCCCGCGCTTGAGCCCGTCATCACGCAATTGCCGCACATCAGCATCGCCACGACGGGTAAAGGACCGGCGGTGTTCCTGATCCCCGGCCTCGCCTCCCCGCGCGCAGTGTGGGACGGGGTGGTCGCCAATCTCGCCAAGACGCACCGGGTGTACCTGGTTGAGGTCAACGGCTTTGCCGGGGGCGATATTGGCGAAAATGCCAAGGCTGGGCTGCTCGACGGGATTGCCGCTGACCTGAACGGCTATATCGTCGCCAACAAGATCAAGAACCCCGCGATTGCCGGGCATTCGATGGGCGGCCTGCTCGCGATGATGATGGGCGCACGCTATCCGCAGTCAACCGGTAGTGTGCTGGTGGTCGACAGCCTGCCATTCTTCAGCCTGTTATTCGGCCCAACCGCAACGGTGGAGGCGGCCAAGCCCTTCGCCGAACAGGCGCGGGCTCGTACCCTGGCAACGCCTGTACCAACCGAACCCGTTACCAGCGATCCTGGCGGTATCTGGTCAAACACGCCCGCCGGCCGGATCAAGGTTGCCAATTGGAGTGGCAAGGCTGATCCGCGCGTCTCTGCCCAGGCAATCTATGAGGTGATGACCACCGATCTGCGCCCCGAACTGGCAAAAATATCCGCCAAGCCCTTCACCGTGCTGTACGCGACCGGCGCGGGGCCGCAGGCCAAGCAGCTATGGGAGCTGGGCTATGCCGGGTCGCCCGCCACGCTGGTGCCAATCGCAGACAGCTGGCATTTCATCATGCTCGATCAGCCAGCGGCGTTCGAACAGGCGCTAAACGCCTTTCTTGGTCCGAAATGATCCGATTAACCGGTTGAAACTGCACAATCGCCGCACGAACCAATTGACCCCGGCGCGCCGCTCGGCTCCACACAGGGAGCGGGGCCGGGGGAAAGATGATGTCGAGCGGTGATGAACAGGGTGCGTTTGGTTTCAACAGCAATTGGCGAGAATTTGCGCCGATCGCTTTTACCAACCTGCTGCTGTGTATTGTTACGCTTGGTATCTACACATTTTGGGCCCGCACCCGCGAACGGCGATATTTGTGGAGCCAGACGCGCTTCATTGACGATCAGCTCGAATGGACGGGCACCGGGCTGGAATTGATGATCGGCTATGTGCTGGCGATCGTGCTGTTCGGCCTGCCAGTCGCGGCGCTGCAATTCGGGCTGCAGGCGATGATCCTGCGCGGATACCCGGGCTATGCGGGGATAACCGGCATCGTCTTGTATTTCGGCTTGCTCTATCTGGTTGGCATCGCGATTTTTCGGGCGCTGCGATATCGGCTCAGCCGCACCTTTTGGCGCGGCATTCGCGGCGGCAGCCATGAACAGGGTTTGCGCTTTGGGTTCAGCTATGTGTGGCGCACGATTGCCGGGTCGTTGCTGCTGGGGCTGCTGATCCCCTGGTCGATGGTATCGCTGTGGAACAAGCGGTGGGACTCGATGAGCTTTGGCCCGATGCAGTTCGATTCGAACGCGCGCGTGGCGCCAATATTTGGGCGGTTCCTGTTATTTTACCTCTCCCCCATCTTCATTTTGGTGCTGCTTGGTCTGCTGGCCTATTGGGGAATGTTTCCGGCGCCCGGCAAGCTGGCGCCGACGCCCGCCACCATGCAACAACAGGTCATCGTGATCGCGATCCTCGCCTATCTGATGTTTTTCGTGGTGCTAGGATTGATAGCACTCGTGTTTTACGCCGCCTATTTTCGCGAAGTGATCGGCAATCTGACTCTGGGTGAGCTGTCGTTTGAATTTACCGCAACCACATGGGACTGGCTGAAGCTGGCGCTGGGCAGCCTGTTGCTGGTGGTGGTGACGCTGGGGATTGGCCAGATTTTCATCGGCTATCGCAACTGGACATTCTTTGTCCGGCACATGCGCGCTTACGGCGATGTGCGGATTGATGCGCTGACGCAATCGACCACGCGGGAGCCCGGCCAGGGTGAAGGGCTGCTCGACGCGTTTGATGTTGGCGCATTCTGATGGCTGAAACGGTGCGCGTCTGGCATTTCGACGGGCAGGTCGCCCGGCGGCGCAGCGTGATGCTGGTTGCAGACGGCGCGCATTTCACCCTGACAGAAGGGGACGGCGCGGCAGGCAGCGGCCCCTGGGCATTTGCTGATCTGGTCGCGCGCGAACCGGTGGGCGGGCAGCGCGTGTTCGGGATGAAGCGCCACGCCGGTTGGTCGATCACCCTGACGGACGACCCGCCCACCGCCATCGCCTATCAACTACCGCCGCTGATCCGTTATGGTGGCCTGATCGACCGGTTGGGCCTGTGGCCAATGGCGGCGCTGTTTGCGGTGATCGCCGCCGTCGCGCTCTATTTTCTTGCGCAAACCCCCGCGCTGGTCGCCAAGCTGGTGCCGCCTGCGGTGGAGCGCCGGCTGGGCGATGCGATGATCGGCGATTTCGGCGGGCGGCTGTGCAGCGATCCGGCAGGGGAAGCGGCGATTGATGCGCTGAAGGCGCGGCTGGGCCCTGCCTATGCTGATAGCGACATCAGCGTTGCCAATATTGCGATGAACAACGCCATCACGCTGCCCGGGGGGCGCATCATCCTGTTCAACGGGCTGTTGAAGGACGCAAAATCGCCCGACGAGATTGCCGGCGTATTGGGGCACGAACTGGGCCATGTCGCCAATCGCGACGTGCTCGAATCGCTGCTGCGGCAATTAGGGCTAAGCGTGCTGCTGGGCGGGCTGGACGGCAATATCAGCGGCTATACCAACATGGTGCTTTCAACCGCCTATTCGCGCAGTGCCGAAAGCCGCGCCGATGATTTCGCGATTGATGCGCTGAAGCAGAGCAAGATTTCCACGCGCGATACCGCGGCGTTCTTTCGGCGGCTGGGCGGCAAGACGCCGGTCGACAAATCCGGCGCAGCATCGGTGCTGGCTTATATTTCATCGCACCCGGTATCCGCCGTGCGGGCGGAACGGTTTGAGCGTGCCGCCGCTGGCAGCGAAGGCGATCGCCCCGCGCTGGATGCCGAACAATGGGCTGCGCTGAAATCGATCTGCAAGGGTGCCAAGCCCGAATCACGGACGATCATGGGGTTTTAGAGTCTGATGACTTTAGCTTGACCCGTTCGTTTCGAGCCCTTCGACTGGCTGGCAAGCCAGCCGCTCAGGACAGGCTTCGGCCTGCAAGGCCGAAGTCGAGAAACCTGCCACGAGCGCTGCGTACGGTGTCTCGACTTCGCTCGACACGAACGGTTTGGGTGGTGAGTCAATCTAAACTCACCTCGCTCTAGCGCGCTTTGCTTCCCAAGCCGGGCGTCCACGCCTAAACCGCCCAGATGTCCGATCCCCTGCCACGCCCCGCGCTTGCCTATCACCTGACAGCGGGCACTGGCCCGGCGGGTGGCCCGGTGACGATCTTTCTGCCAGGCTATGCGTCTGACATGAACGGCGCCAAGGCGCTGGCGCTGGAAAGCTGGGCGCGCGGTGCAGGCCGCGCGTTCCTGCGGTTCGATTATGGCGGCTGCGGGCAAAGCGAGGGCGCGTTCGACGAACAGACGCTGGCAGGCTGGCGCGATGATGTGCTGGCGATGATCGATCTGGTCGCGCCCGCGCCGGTGGTGCTGGTGGGATCATCGATGGGCGGCTGGCTGATGCTGCTCGCCACGCTGGCCCGGCCGGGCCGGGTAAAGGCGCTGGTGGGCGTTGCCGCCGCGGCCGATTTCACCGATTGGGGCTTTTCAACCGACGAAAAGCTGGCGCTGCTGAGCGAGGGGCGGATTGAGCGACCCTCTCCCTATAGCGACCAGCCGACACTATATACCCGCGCCTTTTGGAGTTCGGGCGAGGCCAACCGGCTGATGCACGGCGTCATCGCCATCGATACGCCTGTGCGGCTGCTGCACGGCCTGCGCGACAGTGATGTGCCAATCGCCCGCGCGATCCGGCTGACCGAGCTGATCCGTTCAGCCGACGTGCAGCTTAACATCATCAAGGATGGCGATCACCGCCTGTCGCGGGACAGCGATATCGCCCTGCTGATCCGCGCAGTGGAGGAAGTGATCGACCTGCCATGATGTTCCTGATGCTGATTGCCCAGGCGGTAACGCCCCTCCCCGCACCGCTTCCCGCACCGCTGCCGCCTGCCGCCGACACGGTGGAGGCGCGCTATGATCGCTGCGTCGATCTCGCCACGGTTAACCCGCCCGAAGGCGTGGTTGAGGGAACGCAGTGGCGCGCAACCGGCGGGGGATTTTTCGCGCGGCAATGCATCGGCATCGCCTATGCCAACCAGGCCAAATGGACCCCCGCCGCCGCGGAATTTGAAGCAGCAGCGCAAGAGGCTGAGGTTGCCCGCAACACCAAGGCCGCACAGTTTTGGGCGCAAGCGGGCAATGCCCGGCTGGCAGCGGGCGATATAGCAAAGGCCCGTGCCGCGCTGGATGCCGCATTGGCGGCGGGCACGCTGGTGGGTTTGGAGCGCGGCGAAGCGCAGTTTGATCGTGCCCGCGCGATGGTTGCCGCAGGCGAGCTGGAGGGCGCGCGCAATGACATTGATCAGGCGCTGAATTTGGCGGGGGAAGACCCGTTGATCTGGCTGGCATCGGCCACGCTGGCGCGGCGGATGGATGATCTGCCCCGCGCGCGAAAGGATATTGCCGAGGCATTTCGCCGGTCATCCGACGATCCATCCGTCTATCTGGAAATTGGCAATATTGCCGCGCTTAGCGGTGATGCCGATGGCGCGAAATCGGCATGGAATGATGCCGCGCGCGTTGCCCCCTCCAGCGAAGCCGCCGCAAATGCGCGCGACGCCCTGAAACAATTCGCTGACCCGCCCCAGCCCTAGAATTGCTGGCAAACCACCCCGCCGCCTCCTATTCCGCTGGGCAGAGCGACATAATCAAAACCTTTGGAGCGCGACGATGCACTATCTCCACACGATGATCCGGGTGAGCGACCCCGATGCGACGGTAAAATTCTTCAACCTGCTGGGGCTGGAGGAAATAAAGCGCTTTGACAGTGAGCAGGGCCGCTTCACGCTGATCTTCCTTGCCGCGCCTGGTGATGAAAAGGCACAAGTGGAACTGACCCATAATTGGGACCCGGAGGAGTATGGCGAGGGGCGCAATTTTGGCCACCTCGCCTACCGCGTCGATAATATCTACGAGACCTGCCAGCGGCTGATGGACGCGGGCGTCACGATCAACCGCCCGCCGCGCGACGGCCATATGGCGTTTGTCCGCAGCCCCGACAACATCTCCATCGAACTGCTGCAGGACGGCCATCTGCCGCCCGCCGAGCCCTGGGCATCCATGCCGAACACGGGCCATTGGTGATGGCGTTGGACGTCATCCGCATTCCGGTGCTGAGCGATAATTACATCTGGCTGGTGCATGATGCTGTATCGGACGAGACGATGGTGGTTGACCCTGCGATTGCCGAACCGGTGCTGGACGCGGCGGCGGCGCGCGGGTGGACGATTACCGCGATCTGGAACACCCATTGGCACCCCGATCACACTGGCGGCAATGCAGCGATCAAGGCGGCGACCGGCGCGACGGTGTATGGCCCCGCAGCGGAGGCGGCGCGCATTCCGACGCTAGACGTGCACCTGGCGGAGGGTGATATCGTGCGGCTGGGGGCACACATCGCCACCGTACTGGAAACACCGGCGCATACCGCCGGGCATATCACGTTCCATTTTGCGGATGATGCCATCGCCTTTACCGGCGACACGCTGTTCGCGATGGGCTGTGGCCGACTGTTTGAAGGGACAGCCGAACAGATGTTCGCCAATATGCAGCGCCTGTCGACATTGCCCGACGAAACAACCGTCTATTGCGCGCATGAATACACCGAATCGAACGGCCGCTATGCGCTGGTCGCTGAACCCGACAACGCA
>JBBSCC010000109.1:0-9643 GCA_038250735.1 Sphingomonadales bacterium
GCGTGTAGAGTTCATCCACCTTCACGCCCGACGGGTTCTTCGCCACCGGTTGCTTGGCGGCCAGCACCAGCAGCGGCACAATCACCGTGCGCGCCCAATAGGACATTTTCGACAGATGCACCGGAAACCAGCGCGGGAACAGAATCAGCTCAACCGGCATCGTCGGCACCACCGCCCAGCTGCCCGCCCCGAACAGCGCCAGCTGGATGCGTGTGAACACATTCACCGCCGCAGCACCGCCCGCCTTGTGGATAGCGTCGCGGGCGCGGGTCATGTGCGGCGCGTCCACATCATCGCCGATCATCTTCAGCGCGTAATAGGCCTTTACGCTGGCGCTGGTATCAAACGCGCCGCCGTGGAACAGCGGCCAGCCATGATGCTCGGCGGATTGGATGCGGCGCAGATACACGCCAATCTTGGCCTCAAGCGCGGCATCGCGCGGCTCGCCCAGATAATGTTTCAGCAGCACGAACTCCGCCGGAATGGTCGCGTCGGCTTCAAGCTCGAACACCCAATGGCCATCGTCGCGCTGCGCCTGCGACAAGGCGGCAGCCGCACGATCAGTGCAAGCGTCGATGGCGGCGAGGGGGTCTGTGATCGTTGCGGTGTCGGTCATTGTTCTGGACTTAGCTTGGGTTGCTGGAGTTTCAAAATATCCGTTCGAGCTCAGCCCGAACGGGGAGCGATAAGCCTAACGCATCGCCAACCCTGCCGCGCTGACGCCTGACCTGATCGCTCCCTCAATCGTCGCGGGCAGCCCGGTTTGCGTCCAGTCACCCGCCAGAAACAGGTTGCGCCAGCGGGTTTTGGTGCCCGGTCGCAACGCATCCTGTTCAGGCGTCGCGGCAAAAGTGGCGCGCTTTTCCTTCACCACCTGCCAGGCGGGCATCGGCGCGGTGAAGCCGTGGACCGCGCAAATCTCGCCCCAGAACAGCGCCGCCAGTTCGGCCCGGTCGGTATCGACCAGCCGGTCTGCACCGCTGACCGTGATTGACAGCCGATCCTCAAACGCAAAAATCCACTCGGTCGTCCCGCCGATAACCCCGATCATGGCTGGCGTGCCCGGTGGCGGCACAAAGGCGAAATGGGCGTTGACGATGGCCCGAAATTCGGTGGGCACAACCAGATCGGGCACCAGTGTTGCCGCCACCCAGGGCGGCACCGCGAGCACCACCGGGCCTGTTACCGGTTGTGCGCCATCGCCAAAATCTAATGCTCCAACGCGGTCACCGTCAAAAACCAGTCCACGAAGCCGCTTGCCAGTCGTCACCGCCCCGCCCCGCGCGCGAAGCCAATCAATCGCCGGATCGACAAACGCGGCGGCGAGTGTGGGTTCGGCAATGCGGGGCCGTGTGGCCAGCCCCCCGCGCGCCAGCGATCCGCGTACCACAGCGGCTGCCAGCGTTGCCGATCCCTCCCGCGGATCGGTGTTCAGTGCCGACAACAGCACCGGTTCAAGCAGCCGATCCCACAGCACGCCGTTGGTTTCGATCCGGTTTGCGACGGTATCGGCCCTGCCCCCCAGCAGCAGCCGCCCAAGGGCGAGATGCGCGCCCACGCCAACGCCCGGCACGCGGCGGCTTTTGTCGAACAACCACCACGGCACCGCGCTGTCATTGGGGCGAAAGGTCCAGCGATCGCCGCTCGCCAGATCGGCAAAATCGAAATCGGCATGGTCCGGCCCGCTCAGCCGGTCGCGCGCGCCGATGGTGGTCAGATACGCCATCACCGCGCCATTGCCCGCCAGCACCAGATGATTGCCGTTATCGATAACCCGGCCAAGCTGTGGATCGTGATAGCTGCGGCAACGCCCGCCCGCCTGCGCGGCACCGTCTGTCACGTCGACGATGACCCTTGCGCGCGCCAACTCGACAGCAGCAGAAAGGCCAGCCATCCCCGCGCCAATCACATGCGCCTTCACCGGAACAGCCACAATTTCCCAACGGTGAAGATCAGCGCGGCCTTGTTGACCTTGATGCGCTCGCGTGGCGGGGCCCAGCCCACGGCTTCCATCCGGCCCAAAATCTTGTGATACACCGCCGCCATCAGCCGGGGCGCGATCAAATGTCCCTTGGGCTTGCGCTTCAATATCGCCTCAGCCGCAAGATAGTGTTTTTCCGCCAGCGCGGCGAGATCACGGCAGGCCGGATCGATATCTACATCGCGCGCCACGCTTTCCGGGCTGCTCATGTCGACGCCTGCCGCGGCCAGATGCTCGCGCGCCAGATACACCCGGCCAATCGCGGCATCCTCATCGATATCGCGCAGGATGTTGGTGAATTGCAGCGCGCGGCCCAAATGATGCGCCAGCGCAATCCCTTCGGCATCATCCATCCCGAAAATCTTGACCGATAACCGCCCGACGGCAGAGGCCACCCGGTCACAATAAAGGTCAAGCTCTTCAAAACTGGGATAGCGGACGAAATCGGCGATATCGGTCGCCATCCCGTCGATCACGGCCAGAAAATCGGCCTTGTCGAGGCCGAAGCGGCGCACGGCTTCCGCCACCAAAGCCGCGCGGCCCGGATCGCCGCCAGCGTAGAGCGACTCGATATCACCGCGCCACAGGTCGAGCGCGGCGGCACGGTCTGCGCGGGCACCGTCCTCGTCATCGGCGATGTCGTCGACGATCCGGCAGAATCCGTACACGGCATACATCGCCTCACGCTCTGCCTTGGGCAGCACGCGCATGCCGGCGTAAAAGCTGCTGCCCGATACTTGCGCTTGCAACGCGGCGGGGGTGTTGTCCGGGTTCATGCCGCCAGCCTTTTCCCAAGCGCTTTCAGCGCGGCCCATGCCGCCAGCCCGGCCATTTCGGCCTTTTGGTGGTGAACGCGCTCGCTCAGCGGATCATGGCTGATCAGTCGCCGGGTCAGGCTTTCGGCGAGCCGCTGGATAATCGCGACTTCAACCGCCAGACGCTTATCGCGAATTTGCGCGGAGAAAACCGATGACTGCTTCAGCAAATCCAGCGTCCGTTCGGCCATCGCCACGATCACCGATCGCAGCGCCGGGGAGGATACTGCCTCGCCCAGTTCGGTCACATCAGCCCCCGCCGCCGCCAGCATGTCCATTGGCACATAGACCCGGTCAATCGCCCGGTAATCCTTGCCGCAATCCTGCAGATGGTTGATCACCTGCAACGCCGCACACAGCGCGTCTGATGCCGCCCAGGTGCTGCGATCCTCATGATGCACATCCAGCACATATCGCCCCACCGGCATCGCCGATACGCGGCAATAATCGATCAGCGCATCCCAGGTCGCGCAGCGGTTGACGGTGCAGTCCTGCTCAAACGCGGTCAGCAGGTCCAGCCCGTGCTGGGGTGAAAGCTTGTAATCGGCCAGCACCCCGCGCAGCGCCAGCGCCTCTGCATTGGTGTCGCTGGTGCCCGCCAGCGTTGATCGCATCGCGCCCAGCATAGCCAGCCGTTCGGCGGCAGGGGCCTGTTCATTGTCCGCCACATCATCGGCCGCGCGGGCGAAATGGTAGAATGCCATCACGGGCGCGCGGTGTTCGCGCTTCAGCATGAAGCTGGCGACGGGAAAATTCTCGTCCTTATGCCCCTTGCCGGATGCGAGTGTGGCAGCAGATGCCGTCATGCGCCAATCGCCGCTTGCGCGCGGCCCTTCCACATGCCGCCCCGCCCGCGCCAATGCGCCCAGGCCGACGCAAAGGTGCAGCCCGCATAAAACAGCGCGATACCCGGCAGCGCGACCCCCCATAAGGGCGATCGAGCGTAGAAGCGCAGCATCGGTTGAAACGCGATTGCCATCAATGCCCAAGCCCCTAATCCAAGCATCTGCGCATAGCCTTGCCCGGCCAGTGTCAGCAAGACCGGGCCAAGGTAAATCAGCGCCAGCCCAAACAACGTGCCGATCAGCAGGAATGGCGAATAGCCAAGCTGGGCATAGGCAGACCGCGATATCATCGCCGCAACCGAGCCCCAGGTGTCGTACACCCGGATGCTCACCGATCGGTCGGTCAGCCCCAGCCATACCGGCCCCTGCCGCTTCATCAGCGCCCCAAATGCACAATCATCGATCAGCGCGCCGCGCACCGCCGCAATGCCGCCCGCCCGCTCCAGCGCGACCCGGTTGGCGAGCATGCACCCGCCCGCCGCTGCACCGACGCCGTTTGGTCGATTTACCGCGCCAAACGGGTACAAAAGTTGAAAAAACCAGACAAAAGCCGGAATTAACGCGCGTTCTGCGACACTTTTACAGCGCAAACGCGCCATTAACGACACAAGAACGCGCTTTTCACCCACCGCGCGGGAGACAAGCGTGCGCAACGTGTCGGGTGCATGCGCGATATCGGCATCGGTCAGCCAGAGATAGTCGGGCGTATCGCCCGCGGCGGCAATGCCTTGCGATACCGCCCATAATTTGCCCGTCCAGCCGGGGGCGAGCGGTTGGCCGGAGAGGATGGTCAGCCGGTTTGACGGTTCAAGCCCGCGCGCAATCTCCGCCGTCCCATCACTCGAATTATCGTCGACCAGAATCACCCGGAAATCCCCGGGATAATCCTGCGCCAACAAACTGCCGATGGATGCCGCGATCACGTCTGCCTCATCACGGGCAGGGACTACAGCGGTAACGGCGGGCCAATGCGCTGGTTCGGCGGGCAACCGCCGCGTGTCACGTTCCGCCGTCCGCCAGAAGCCATGCCGCGCAAACACCAGCACCAGCCATACCGCCAGCGCGATGCCGCCTGCGACAACCCCGATCACGCAATCCTCCCCGCTGCACGAAACCACGCAATCGCATCCGCCAGCGCCTCAGGGTAAGGGCGGGCGCGGTAGCCAAGCTCGGTTTCGGCCTTGGTCGATGCGTAATACATGTTGTGCGCCGCCATTTTCAGCGAATCGACCGTCAGGAACGGGTCGCCCCCGGTTAACCGGGCCAGCGCTTCATTGGCATAGGCCATCGGGAATAGCAGCCCGCGCGGGATGCTGATCGTCGGCGGCTTTCTGCCCATGATGCGGGCAATCTCGGCCAGCATCGCGCGCAACGTCACGTCCTGCCCGCCAAGCACATAACGCTCGCCGATCCGCCCCAATTCCATCGCGCGCAGATGCCCATCGGCGACATCATCGACATGGACCAGGTTCAGCCCGCTTTCGACAAAGGCGGGCATTTTGCCATTGGCGGCCTCCACGACGATTCGCCCGGTGGGGGTGGGCTTTACATCGCGCGGGCCAATGGGGGTGGAGGGGTTGACGATCACGGCAGGCAGGCCATCCGCCACCATCGCCTCGACCAGCCGTTCGGCGACCACCTTGCTGCGTTTATACGCGCCCACCGCCTGTTCGGGGGTGGCCGGGCGGGTTTCGTCCGCCGCGCCGTGATCATCGGGCAGCAGGGTTGCAACGCTGGAGGTATAGACGATCCGCTCCACCCCCGCCGCGCGCGCGGCATTCATCACCGCCAGCGTACCCGCGCGGTTGTTGCGCACAATATCCTCGGGGTCGGGCGCCCAAAGCCGGTAATCGGCGGCGACGTGGAACAGATAGCGCGCGCCCGTCGCGGCGCGCAGCACCGATTCCTCGTCGCGGATATCGCCCTCAATCACTTTGGCGTTCAGCGCGGTCAGGTTCGTGCGGTCACTGTCGCGCCGCACCAGCAGCCGCAAATCCGCCCCGCGCGCCGCCAAAGCCCGCGCGACGGCAGACCCGACAAAACCACTCGCGCCCGTCACCAGCACTGTAAGGCCCGTAAAATCCATTAGCACCCGCTCAGACCGTCGACTGAATACCCCATTTTGTCCCCATAAACCGTTTGCCCTGAGCTTGTCGAAGGGCAGGCCTTCTATTCAACGGCAGAAAAGAAAGGCAGGGCTTCGACAGGCTCGGCCCGAACGGGGCGGGTTGGGGGGTACGAACGGAGCATACGGACTGAAATGGTCCTCACCATCATCTCGATCATCGTTCTGGCCGTCGCCCTTATCGGCGCGCTGTTCAATGTCGCCAGCGCGATTGCCATCCGCGCGCCTGATCGCGCACCTGATCTGGCCGATTGGCCCGCGATCACGGTGCTGAAGCCTGTCCACGGCACCGAACCCGCGCTTGCTGGCAATCTGGCGGCGTTGTTCGCGCAGGATTATCCCGGCGCGGTCCAGATCATCTTTGGCACGCGCAATGCCGATGATCCCGCGCTGGCGGTGATCGCTGCCGCGCGCAAAGCCAATCCAACCGCCGATATCGACATCGTCGTCAGCGACCGGCGCTGGGGGGCGAACAACAAATTATCGAATCTGGCGAACATGGACGAAGCCGGGCGGCACCCATTGGTCGTCATCGCCGATAGTGATGTCGACTGGGCACCCGATAGCTTACGGCGGCTGGCAGGGGCGCTTGCTGACCCGGCGATTGGGCTGGCGAGCTGCCTCCATGTCGGGCGCGGCGATGCGGGGTTCTGGTCGCGGATGGCGGCAATGGATTTGTCGTACCGCTTCATGCCCAATGTGTTGATGGGGGTCGCGCTCGGCATGGCCAAGCCGACTTTGGGGCCAACCATGGCGTTTACGCGCGAAACACTGGAGCGAATCGGCGGATTCGCGGCGTTTGCCGATGTGCTGGCCGATGATTATGAAATGGGCGCGGCGGTGCGCGGGCTCGGGCTGCGCACGGTGCTGCCGCCCTTTTACATCACCCATGGTTGTTCCGAATCGAGCCTGCGCGCGCTGGTGCGGCATGAAATGCGCTGGACGGTAACGATCTTCCGAATCGATCCGGCGGGGTTTGCGGGCAGTATCGTGGTGCATACGCTGGCGATTGCGTTGATAGGCGCGGTGATAAGCGGCTTTTCGGTCGCCGGCTTAGCGGTGCTTGGCGCGGCGTTCGCCTCGCGCGGGTTCGTCAAATGGCGGATGGACCGGGCGTCGGGCACTGTCTCTGGCCCGCTATGGTTGGTGCCATTTCGAGACCTGCTGTCTTTCGCCTTGTTTTGTGCCACATTCTTCGTTCACAAAGTCGATTGGCGAGGCTCGCAATTCCGGGTAACGCGCGACGGAAGATTACAATCGTGATAAAGGTTCCACGGCTATGATGCGCACGCTTTTCCTTCAGGCGCCTTCGTTCGACGGCTATGACGGCGGTGCCGGATCGCGCTATCAGGCCAAGCGTGAGATCAAATCTTTCTGGTATCCCACCTGGCTAGCGCAGCCTGCCGCTCTGGTGCCCGGTTCCAAACTGATTGATGCGCCCGCGCACGACCTGAGCTTTGACGACATCAAGCATGAGGCGCTGGAGCGCGACCTGCTGATCATCCACACCTCCACGCCGGGCTTCAAGCAGGACGTGAAGGTCGCCGGGATGATGAAGGAACTGAACCCGAAGCTGAAAGTCGGCTTTATCGGCGCAACCGTTGCGGTCGACGCAGCATGGGCGATGGAACATGCCCCGACTGTCGATTTCGTCGCGCGCAACGAATTCGATTTCACGATTCTGGATGTGGCGAACGAAATTCCCTTCGCTGACATCAAGGGCATCAGTTACCGCAATGATGACGGCGTGGTCGTCCATAATGTGGACCGTGAGGTTCTGATGGATATGGATTCGCTGCCATTCGTCTCGCCGATCTACAAGCGCGATTTGGTGATGGAAAATTACTTCATCGGCTATCTGAAGCACCCCTATGTCAGCTTTTACACCGGGCGCGGATGCAAGAGCCGCTGCACGTTCTGCCTGTGGCCGCAGACGGTGGGCGGGCATAATTACCGCGTCCGATCAATCGCGCATGTGATTGAGGAAGTGAAATATGTGCTGAAGGAATTCCCGCAAATGCAGGAATTGTTCTTCGATGATGATACGCTGACGGATAATCTGCCGCGCGTACAGGAACTGGCCGTGGAACTTGGCAAGTTGGGCGTCACCTGGTCGTGCAATGCCAAGGCGAATGTTCCGTTTGAAACGCTGAAGATCATGCGTGACAATGGCCTGCGCCTGCTGCTCGTCGGCTATGAAAGCGGCAATCAGCAGATTCTGCACAACATCAAAAAGGGCCTGTTGATCGAGACTGCCAAGCAATTCGCCAAGGATTGCCGCAAGCTGGGCATCAAGATCCACGGCACCTTCATCATGGGCCTGCCGGGGGAGACCAAGGAAACGATCCAGGAAACGATCGCCTATGCCAAGGAAGTGAACCCGCACACCATTCAGGTCTCGCTGGCGGCACCCTATCCGGGCACCTTCCTGTACAAGCAGGCGATTGAGAATGACTGGTTCGACGGCACCGATCATCTGGTGGCAGACGGCGGCGGCCAGATCGCCCAGCTCACCTACCCGCATCTCGCCAGCGACGAGATTTTCGAGGCGGTGGCCGAGTTTTACAAGAAATTCTATTTCCGCCCATCAAAGGTTGGTTCGATCGTCGCGGAAATGGCGACCAGCCCGACGATGCTGAAGCGCCGCCTGCGCGAGGGTGTGGAGTTTTTCGACTTCCTGAAAAACCGCAATACCGAAGCGGCATAGGTCAGACGGCTAAGCTGCTTAAAGCATCCGTCATTGCGACCCCGGCCTTGGGCCGGGGGAAGCAATCCAGCCTATCCGCGCGGGGTGACCCATGCTGAGATATCTCGCCCTGATCCTGACCGTTATCGGTCTTGCCGCCGCCGTCTGGCTGATCGGCGCGACTGGTTGGCAACAGGTGATTGCTGGGGTTTCCAGCATCGGCGTGATCGGTTTTCTGACGCTGATGGGCTGGACGGGCGTGAACCTGACGATCCTCGGCGCGGCGTGGCTGGCGGTGGCCCCCGGCATTCCGCGCAACCAACTCGGCACCTTCGCCTGGGCGCGCACCACGCGGGAGGCGGCGACCGATATATTGCCCTTTTCCCAATTTGGCGGGCTGGTGGTGGGCGCGCGCACCGCGATTGCGGGGGGCATCCGCGATTCGCTCGTTTATGCATCGTTGATCGCCGACCAGACAACTGAGCTTGCCGCGCAATTGATGTTCACGATGTTCGGGGTGGTGATGCTCGCGCTGGTGCTGATGAACCAGCCGGTTGCGACAGGCGTGCTGCCGCTGGTGCTGGGCGGGCTGGCGTTGATGGCGGGGATTATGGCGCTGTTCGCGTTTGGCCAGCGCCCGGTGCTGAAAATGGCGCAAGGGCTGGCCGGGCGGCTGCTGCCGCAATCGGTGGCGACGATGGCGGCGCTGACGGCGGAGCTTGACGCGATCTATGCGCACCGCGCGCGCGTGATTGCGGCGTTTTTGCTCCATTTGCTCGCCTGGGTGTTCAGCGCTGCGGGCGCGTGGATGGCGCTGCGCTTCATGGGCACCGATTTGCCGCTCAGCTCTGTCCTGACAATCGAGGCGCTGATCTTCACGCTGCGCACCGTCGCGTTTGCGATTCCCGGCGGGGTTGGCGTGCAGGAGGCAGCGTATCTGCTGATCGGCCCGCTATTCGGCCTGCCCCCCAGCGCGGCGCTCGCGCTGTCGCTCGTCAAGCGGGCGCGCGATATCGCGGTGGGGGTGCCGGGGATATTGCTGTGGCAACTGGGCGAGGTCCGGGCGTTGCGGGCGCGCGCCGCCTGATCAGCTCAAAAGCCGCCACCCTTAACTTGTTTGGCAGTTATTCCCGTTGGCCAGGGAAGCCCGTCACTGCCATGTAAACGCCAAGTTTCTTGTTCCCCCGCGAA
>JBBSCC010000110.1:0-9622 GCA_038250735.1 Sphingomonadales bacterium
CAAGGTGTTCCCGACGCGCAGCCATACCGTCGCTGCACAGGGCGGCATTGCGGCCTCGCTTGGTAATATGGGGCCGGATCACTGGACCTGGCACATGTATGATACCGTCAAGGGATCTGACTGGCTGGGTGATCAGGACGCAATCGAATATCTGTGCCGCGAAGCCCCTGCTGCGGTGTACGAGCTTGAGCATGCAGGCGTACCGTTCAGCCGCACCGAAGAGGGCAAGATTTATCAGCGCCCGTTCGGCGGTATGATGCAGAATATGGGCGAGGGGCCACCCGCCCAGCGCACCTGCGCCGCTGCTGATCGCACCGGCCATGCGATGCTCCATGCGCTGTATCAACAGAGCCTGAAGTACGACACGGACTTTTTCATCGAATATTTCGCGCTCGACCTGATCATGGAAAACGGCGTGTGCCGGGGCGTGATCGCTTTGTGCATGGATGATGGCTCCATCCACCGGTTCCGCAGCCACCAGACCGTGCTGGCAACGGGTGGCTATGGCCGCTGCTATTTCTCCGCCACCTCCGCGCATACCTGCACCGGCGACGGCGGCGGGATGGTGCTGCGCGCCGGATTGCCGTTGCAGGACATGGAATTCGTGCAGTTCCACCCCACCGGCATTTACGGCGCGGGCGTGCTGATTACCGAGGGCGCGCGCGGCGAGGGTGGTTACCTGACCAACAGCGAGGGCGAGCGCTTCATGGAGCGTTATGCCCCGTCCGCCAAGGACTTGGCCTCGCGCGATGTCGTCTCACGCTCAATGGCGATGGAAATCCGCGAAGGGCGCGGCGTGGGCAAGGAAAAGGATCACATCTACCTCCACCTCGATCATATCGATCCCAAGGTGCTGGCAGAGCGCCTGCCGGGCATCACCGAAACCGGCAAGATTTTCGCCGGCGTCGATCTGACGCGCCAGCCTTTGCCCGTTGCGCCGACGGTGCATTACAACATGGGCGGCATCCCCTGTAACTTCCACGGGGAAGTCGTGAACCTGAAGGACGGCAACCCCGACAGCGTCGTCCCCGGCCTGTTCGCGGTTGGCGAAGCGGCGTGTGTTTCCGTTCACGGTGCCAACCGCCTGGGCTCGAACTCGCTGATCGATCTGGTGGTGTTTGGCCGTGCAACCGGCCTGCGCATCAAGGATACGCTGAAGCCCGGCACCCCGCACAACCCGCTGCCCGCAGCGGCGGCGGAAATGGCGCTGGGTCGGCTTGATCACTTCCGGAACGCCAAGGGTGCCACGCCCACCGCCAAGATTCGCGGCGCAATGCAGCGCACGATGCAGAAAAACTGCGCCGTCTTCCGCGACAACGCGCTGCTGGCAGAGGGCAAGCAAAAGATTGGTGAGATATACGCATCGATGAGCGATGTGGGCATCAATGATCGCTCGCTCATCTGGAACACCGATCTGGTGGAAACGCTGGAACTCGATAACCTGATCGCGCAGGCGGTGGTGACGGTGCATTCCGCCGCCAACCGCGAGGAATCACGCGGCGCGCATGTGAACGAAGACTTCCCCAATCGTGATGACGCCGGCTGGATGAAACACACCATCGCCACGTTTGAAGGCTGGGGCGGAAAGGGCGGTGCGGTGGCAATCGATTACCGCCCAGTCCATGATTACACGCTGACGGACGACATCGAGTACATTAAGCCGAAGAAGCGGGTGTATTGAGGGGGCAGGCACCGCGAGATGGTGGGGGGCGTGCCGGCACGCGCCGTACCGGCGGCTGCAACCGACATGAGGTGATGGCCAGCTGCCGATCGAGGAGCAGCGATGTCGATTTCTAATGAAGATGCGCGGCGGTTGGTCGAACAAGGCGTGGCGGCATTGCAAAAGGGGCAACCGCAAGCGGCGCGACAGTTTTTTGAAACGATTACGCGCACCGGGCGGGCGAATGCGCAGATCTGGTTGTTGCTGGCAACGGCCTGCCGCGCCGCAGAGGAGGCTGTTGCCGAGGAAATGGCGCTCGATCAGCTGCTTGGCATCGAGTCACGGACTGTTCGCGGTCACATCATGAAGGCCGATTGCAGGGCGCGTGCGGGGGATGAACGGGCGGCATTGGCATTTTATGAAAGCGCGCTGCTTCACGCGGAAAGCCAGCAACTGCCGCCTGATCTGGCCGCCGAAGTACGCCGCGCCACCTCCATCATCGCCGAGACGCAGGCTCGGGTTGCCCGCCAGCGCGACGACACGCTGACCGCCAAGGGCTTCCCGGCGGAAAAGCGCAGCCCCCGGTTCCAGCAGTCGCTGGATATCCTGGCGGGGCACAAGAAAATTTTCGTCCAGGAACCAAGCGGTTATTACCTGCCCGGTTTGCCCCCGATCCAGTATTTCGACACCGCTGATTTCGATTGGGTGCCCGCGCTGGAAGCCCAAACCGATGCGATTCGTGCCGAACTGGTCGATCTGCTGGCGGCGGGGACGGGCGATTTCAGGCCCTATCTTCAAGGCGATGCCAACAAGCCCCGCATGGACCAGAACCAGCTGCTCGACAGTCCTGATTGGAGCGCGCTTTTCCTGTGTGAGAATGGGCAGGTAAATGCGGCCGCGATTGCCCGATGCCCGAAAACCTGGGCTGCGTTGCGGGGCGTGCCCCTGCTCAACATGTTCAACGCGCCAACGGTGATGTTCTCACTGCTGCGCCCGGGCGCGCGCATCATCCCGCATACTGGCATGTTCAATACGCGGCTGATTTGCCATTTGCCGTTGGTTGTGCCGTCGGATTGCCGGTTTCGCGTGGGGAACGAGGAGCGCGAATGGCAGGTTGGCAAGCTCATCATCTTTGACGATAGCATTGAGCATGAAGCCTGGAACGATAGCCGCGAAAACCGCGTCGTTCTGATCTTCGACGTCTGGCGCCCTGAGCTTACGCCGCAGGAACGACTGCAGGTCAGCGCGTTGATGGCCGGGCCGGCGCTGTAGTGGGGCCCTTGGTCGAGCACCCGCTGGTAGTGAACCCTTGCGTTGACTCTTCGCCCGCCGGGCCGAACAATGGCGTTTTGGGGCGGCGCGTGGACAGGCTTGGATTGATCAAATTTGCGGCAATCGGGCTTGCGCTGCTCGCGACCAGCGCGTCTACCGCGCAGCAATCGCTGCCCTATCGTGCACCCCAGCATACGCGCCCGCCGCCAGCGATTGGGGCGAATGAGGCGGATTTTGTCGCCTATGCCAATGGCGGCATGCAGATTGAACGGGACCGTGCACCCGATGATATTCTGGCCGAACACCGCCGGATAGCGCGCGCGCTGGGCGGGTTGCTGCCGCAGCGAAAGGGCGTCGTTGATGCCTATGTCGTGGCGATTGCGCTTGATAGCGATCCGGTGTTCGGGCGTGAAGCGCGCGAGGCGGGCAAGGTGCTCTCCCGACGGTACGACGCGGTGGGCCGCACGATTGTGCTGGCGGGGACTGATGGCACCGCGCCAAGCGATTTGCCGCGCGGTAGCCCCGATCATCTGAGCCTTGCGCTGGCGCGCATTGCCGAGGTTTTTGATCCGCAAGAAGACGTGTTGGTGCTCTACACCACCAGCCACGGCGCGCCGATTGGGATTGTGTATAACGATGCCGATCAGGGGTTCGGCGCGATCTCGCCCGATCGGCTGGCCGCGATGCTGGGTGCGCTGGGGATTGCGCGGCGACTGGTGATTGTCAGCGCCTGTTATGCCGGGGTCTTTGTGCCGGCCCTGGCCGACGCGGATACGGCGGTTTTGACGGCGTCGTCCGGCGACCGATCATCCTTTGGCTGCCAATCGGACAATGACTGGACGTTTTACGGTGACGCGCTGATCAATCACGCGCTGCGCAAGGCGCAACCATTAAAGGCGGCAAGTGGAGAGGCAACGGCGCTGGTGGCGAAATGGGAAAGTGACGGGCGGCTGAAACCTTCGCTGCCGCAAGCGATCATTGGCGACAAGGCTTCGGTATGGCTGGCGGCGTTAGATCGCCGCACGCCCAGCGCAGCGACGGCCCCGGTTGGCAGGCCAGCGATTGAGCTGCTGAGCAGACGTTAGGGGCTGGCGGCGGGCAACCTGAGCCGCCCTCCACTGCGTCCTTGTGTCCCCACGAAGCCGGGGGCCCAGTCTGGGCTCCCGCCTTCGCGGGAGAACAATTCCGCCAGGAGGATATGGCACGGTGTTAAGTCGCTGTTTAGCGGTCTTTACGGATGCAACGGCATTCAGCCAAGCGGCAGGTTAATTCAGCTTTTCTGGCCAGTCCCCTTACCGCCACCGCAGATTACCGCGCCCCAGGTCCGCCACTGATTTCGCGCCCATCAGTTTCATGTCGCGGACGATTTCGGCTTGTAGATTGCCCAGCGCGCGTTCCACCCCGGCCTGGCCCGCAGCGGCGAGCGCATAAAGATACAGCCGCCCGCCTGAGCAGGCTTTTGCACCCACGCTCAGCGCCTTCAGCACATGGCTGCCCCGGGTGATGCCGCCGTCGCAGATCACATCAATCCGGTCGCCCACCGCGTCGACAATCTCGGCAAGTTGGTCAAAAGGTGCTCGGGCACCGTCCAATTGCCGCCCACCATGGTTGGAAACCATGATCGCGGTCGCGCCAATATCCACCGCGCGCCGCGCATCTTCGACAGACATGATGCCCTTCAGGCAAAACTGCCCGCCCCAATCGGCGCGGATCGCCTCGGCCGTTTTCCAGTCGAGCGACTGATCGAGCATATTGGTGAAATATTCCCCAACCGACATGGATTTGCGCGATCCCTCGTCGAGGTGATCCTTCAGGTTCGACAGCTCAAAAGGCTCGCGCAGCAGATAGTCGAGCGTCCAGCGCGGGTGCATCGCAAAGCTGAGCGCGGAAGCAGGGGTGATCCGGGGCGGCGAGGTGAAACCGGTGCGCAGGCACCGCTCACGGTTGCCTCCGACGATTGTGTCCACCGTCAGCGCGATTGCGTCGAACTTCGCGGCCTTGCACGCGGCGATCATTGCCGCGTTCAACCCCTTGTCTTTGTGCACGTAAAGCTGGAACAGCTTGGGGCTGGCGATTGTGCGGCCAATTTCTTCGATGCTGACGGTGGCAAGCGATGAAATGCCGAACCAAGTGTCAAACTTCTCCGCCGCCGCTGCCACCGCGCGCTCGCCGCGCCAATGGAACAGGCGTTGCAGCGCGGTGGGCGACAGGAACAGCGGCATCGCGATCTGCTTGCCCATTACCGTTACCCGTGTGTCGATCTGCTCCACACCGGCCAGCACGTTGGGAACAAGGTCGCAGCTTTCATACGCAGCGGTGTTGCGCCGCCGGGTCACCTCGTCATCGGCTGCCCCGTCAATATAATGGAACACCGGCCCCGGCAGCCGCGCCTTGGCGAGCCGCCGGAAATCATCGATGTTATGACATTGGTCGAGCCGCATTGCGGGTGGCTAGTCGGCTCGACCGGGATCATCAAGTGGTCAGATGGTAAACCCGCCATCGATGTCGATGGCAGCGCCGGTGATGTAGCTTGCCTCATCGCTGGCCAGGAAGGCGGCGAGGGCGGCGACTTCATCCACTTTGCCATAGCGGCCAAGCGCAACATGCGGGGTCAGCGCGGCCGCATATGGCCCGTCGGCGGGGTTCAGATCAGTATCGATGGGGCCAGGCTGAATGACGTTGACCAAAATGCCGCGTGGGCCCAAGTCGCGGGCCCAGCCCCGCGCCAGTCCAGCGACCGCCGCTTTGGTCGCGCCATACACCGCGCCGCCCTGCATCGGCATCGAATGGGCATTGATGCTGCCGATGATCAGGATTCGTCCACCATCATTTATCAGCGGTACGGCGGCCTTGGTGCCCGCAAATACCCCTTCGACATTGACGGCAAAGGTTCTGTCAAAGTTATCCTGCGTGTCGTTGGCGATGGGGGCGAAATCGGCGACCCCGGCGTTGTGGATCAGGATATCAAGCCCGCCCAGCGTTTCGACCGCCTGGGCGATGGCGGCGGCGGTGGCCTTTGCATCGGCGGCATTGGCCTGAACGGCGGCGCCTTTGCGCCCAGTGGCGGCAATGGCGGCAACGGTTTGGCTGGCGGCGGCTTCATTGCCCGCATAGGTGATCACGACATCGGCACCGTCTGCCGCCAGCCGCTTGGCGATTGCAGCGCCTATCCCGCGCGATCCGCCGGTGACGATTGCCTTTTTGCCGTCCAATCTGTTGCTCATCTGCCTTTTCCCTTTCGATCTGCGCTTCGGGGTGATCGTCCGTCGGCGTCTGCGGTAAAGATGGGGCGGCAGACAGTGGCGTCAATTGGGTTGCACCAAGCAAAAATTGGAATGGATAAACAAATCCAATTACACCGCACAAACATTTGCGGGGCCGCGCGCGCTCATGTATCGCCTGTCGGCAGGGGCCGGTATCGCCCCGCGCTACTGATAGGACGAGTTGAGCAATGGCCGAATTTTTCCTGCCGAAAAACAGCAAGATCAAGCCGCAGGGCAAGGTTCATAAAGCTGCCAAATCGGCCGACGGCAGCGAAGCGACGCGGATTAAGAAGTTCAAAGTCTATCGTTATGATCCCGATAGCGGCCAGAACCCGCATTTTGACACGTTTGAGATTAATCTCGACGATTGCGGTCCGATGGTGCTCGACGCGCTGATCAAGATGAAGGCGGAGCAGGATTCGTCGCTCACGTTCCGCCGGTCGTGTCGTGAGGGGATTTGCGGCTCCTGCTCGATGAATATCGATGGCACCAACACGCTCGCCTGCACCAAGGCGATTGATGAAGTGAAGGGCGATGTTCAGATCACGCCGCTGCCCGCCATGTCGGTCATCAAGGATCTGGTGCCTGATTTCACGCATTTCTATGCGCAATATGCCTCCATCAAGCCGTGGCTGCAGACGGTAACGCCGCCGCCATCGGGCAAGGAGCGGCTCCAGTCGCCGGCTGACCGGGCAAAGCTGGACGGGCTGTATGAATGTATTTTGTGCGCCTGCTGCTCCACCAGCTGCCCCAGCTATTGGTGGAATGCCGATAAGTTTCTGGGGCCGGCAATTCTGCTCCAGGCGTATCGCTGGCTGGCTGATAGTCGTGACGAGATGACGGGTGAGCGGCTGGATGAGCTGGAGGATCCGTTCCGCCTCTATCGCTGCCACACGATCATGAACTGCGCGAATGTGTGCCCCAAGGGCCTGAACCCGGCCAAGGCGATTGCCGAGATTAAGAAGATGGAAGTCGAACGGGTGGTGTGATCGGCGTGATCGCGCGCAATTCATATTCCCCCCGTACCTGCGGGGGCCAGGGGGCGTCAGCGGGATAGCCTGCGACTCTTGAACCCCGCCACAGCGGGGGCAGTTGGGAAAGTTAGCTGGTGAATTCCTCTCCCCATTTCATCTACCAGCAATCCACCGATCACCCCGGCTGGATGACATGGACGCTGAACGATCCCACGCGGTTCAACAGCCTTTTCGGGCCGTTCCTGCTGAAGGTTGAGGGGAAAATCGCCCGCGTCCGCATGCAGCCCGCGCATGTGCACACCAATTTGTCCGGGCGCATCCACGGCGGCGCGCTGTTGGGCTTTATTGATATCGCGCTGTTCGCGGCGTCGCGCGGTTTTGGCTTGATTGAGGCGGGCACGGCGGTGACGCTTGATCTTTCGACGCAGTTTATCGGGGCGGGTTCCGCCGATACGCCGCTTGAAGCGCAGGTTGAATTGCTCAAGGAAACCGGCCGCCTGTTGTTTCTGCGCGGGTTGATTGTTCAGGCTGACAGTGACGAGCGGATTGCCGCCTTCTCCGGCACGATCCGTAAGCCAACCGGGCCTAGGCCGGTGGCCGCATGACCTTTGTCCTCGATCGCTACAACCAGTTGCTAAAGGCGGGTGAGTTGCGCCCCGACCGGGAACAGCAGTCGGCGGTGCTGACGCTGGCGGCGCTTGCCACCGATCTGGAGTCAGCGCCCAAGCGGGGTTCTGTGCTGTGGCGTGCGCTGCGCCGCCCGCCAGAGCCACCGCGCGGCGTGTATCTGTGGGGCGGTGTCGGGCGCGGCAAATCAATGCTGATGGATTTGTTCTTCAGCTGTGTGGATATCCGCCGCAAACGCCGCGTCCATTTCCACGAATTCATGCTCGAAGTGCATCAGCGCCTGGCGGAGGAGCGCAAGAAGGAAGCCGGCGACCCGATCGTCCCCGTCGCCACCGCGATGGTGGGGGAGGCGCGGCTGATCGCGTTTGACGAAATGGTGGTGAACAATACCGCCGACGCCGCCATCCTGTCGCGGCTGTTCACCGCGATGTGGGCGCGCGGGCTGACGGTGGTGGCAACGTCCAATCGCCCGCCGCAGGATTTGTACAAGGACGGGTTGAACCGCAGCCTGTTTTTGCCCTTTATCGATCTGATCCACGAACGCGCACAGGTGATCGGCTTGAACGGGCCGATTGATTATCGCCGCGACCGGCTGGGCCATATGGATATGTGGTTGGTGCCAAACGGCGCGGCATCGACCAAAGCGTTGTCGAGCGCGTTTTTCCGGCTGACGGACTATCCGCCTGAAGACCGCGCGCATGTGCCGACCGAGGATATCCCGGTGCAGGGCGCGCGGACGTTACATGTGCCTAAAAGTCTCAAAGGGGTGGCGGTATTCTCTTTTAAACGGCTGTGCGGGGAGCCGCGCGGGGCGGCCGATTACCTCGCTATTGCGCGCCGGTTCCATACCGTGATGATCGTCGGCATCCCGCAATTGGGGCCTGAAAACCGCAACGAAGCCGCCCGTTTTGTAACGTTGATCGATGCGCTTTACGAAAACAGCGTGAAGCTGATTGCGGCGGCCGACGCCGCGCCAGGCGCGCTTTACACCACGGGTGACGGTGCATTTGAATTCGAGCGGACGGTGTCGCGGCTGGAAGAAATGCAGTCCGATCTATATCTTGCCAAGGGGCATGGTGCACATTGAGCGTGCGCGCTTCGCAATTGAGAAGCGTTATCATTAAGCTGGCGTTTTCGGTTATTTGCCCTGTTGCGGCATTGGCGCAAAGCGCCTAAGCCGCTCTCGCTTTGCGGGACTTGTCTGCACCCGCCCGTCACCGGAGGATGAAGATGGCCCGCAAAAAAATCGCGTTGATCGGTGCAGGGAATATTGGTGGCACGCTCGCCCACCTTGCCGCCCTGAAGGGGCTTGGCGATATCGTGTTGTTCGACGTGGTAGAGGGGGTGCCGCAGGGCAAGGCGCTCGATTTGTCGCAGTGCGGCCCGGTTGAGGGCTTTGACGCGACGATTACGGGCACCAATGATTATGCCGATATCGCCGGTGCCGACGTGATCATCGTCACCGCCGGTGTTGCGCGCAAGCCGGGCATGAGCCGTGACGATCTGCTTGGCATCAATCTGAAAGTGATGAAGGCGGTTGGCCAGGGCATTGCAGCGAACGCACCTGATGCGTTTGTGATCTGCATCACCAACCCGCTCGACGCGATGGTATGGGCGCTGCATGAATTTTCAGGCCTGCCGCATCACAAGGTGGTCGGCATGGCGGGCGTGCTCGACAGCGCGCGGTTCAGCCACTTCCTCGCCGATGAATTCAAGGTGTCGGTGAAGGACGTCACCAGCTTTGTGCTGGGCGGCCACGGCGACACGATGGTGCCGGTGATCCAATATTCGACGGTGTCGGGCATCCCGATCCCCGATTTGATCGC
>JBBSCC010000111.1:0-9525 GCA_038250735.1 Sphingomonadales bacterium
AGGCGCAGAGGACGCAGAGATGCTGTCGTGGCTGGGAAGCCGGTCGCGCTAGGGATCCCGAAGGATATTGAAGGGCTCGCCAACGCGAGACGGGAGAACTGGGAGCATCGTCTCTGCGTCCTCTGCGCCTCTGCGCGAACAAAAACGTTCTTCTCCGCGTCTCCGCGCCTCCGCGTGAACCAACCTGCCTTGATCACCGGCTTATCAGCCGCGACCCAGCCCAAGCTCACCCTAGCTTTTCCATCACCGCATCAGACACTTCGTAATTGCCCCACACGGTCTGCACGTCATCATCATCGTCCAGCGTGTCGATCAGCTTGAACAGCAGCCCCGCATCATCCTCGCCCAGATCGACCGTGGTTTGCGGACGCCAGGCAAGCTTTGCGCCGTCTGGTTCGCCCAGCACGGCGGTAAGCGCCTTGACGACTTCGTGGAGCGATGCTTGTGCCGTCCATATCTCATGGCCGTCCTCGCTTGACGTCACGTCCTCCGCGCCGGCATCCAGCGCCGCCTCAAAAACCTTTTCGGCATCGCCCGCGCTGGTGGGGTAATTGATCAGCCCCACCCGGTCGAACGCATGGCTGACAGAGCCACTCGCGCCCAGGTTGCCGCCGTTTTTTGATACCGCGACGCGCACATTGGTCGCGGTGCGGTTGCGGTTATCGGTCAGCGCCTCAATGATCAGTGAAACGCCGCCGGGGCCAAAGCCTTCATAGCGGATTTCCTCATAGGTTTCGGCATCGCTGCGCGTTGCCTTGTCGATCGATCGCTGGATATTGTCCTTCGGCAACGACGCCGCCTTGGCCGCGTTCACCGCCATGCGCAGCCGGGGGTTCATATCCGGATCGGGCAGGCCCATCTTGGCCGCGACGGTGATTTCGCGGCTCAGCTTGGAAAACAGCGATGATCGCTTTTTATCCTGCGCACCCTTGCGGTGCATGATGTTCTTGAACTTGGAATGGCCTGCCATAATTCGTCTCTATCAATCGCGGGAACAGCGCCAGCGGCTTATGCCAGCCCCAGCGCCGCCTTATAGGTGTCGAGCAGCATTTCTGCTTCGTCGCGGTGGTGCTTTTCCATCTTTCGCAGCCGAACGATCGTCCGCATCGTCTTGGTGTCAAAACCGGTCGCCTTGGCCTCGCCATAAACATCCTTGATGTCATCAGCCATCGCCTTTTTCTCTTCCTCAAGCCGCTCGATGCGCTCGATCAAAAGGCGTAGCTGCTCGGCCGAGATATTGTCGGTCATGGGGAATTGGCTCCGTGTAGGGCATGAAGAAAATGATCGGGTAAGCGCGGTCGTCTAGGCCAACAATCGCCCGCGCTCAACCTTCGCCGCACGCCCGTCGTTTCAATTCGCCGGAAACGCCTGATGCTTGCCGCCCAGCTTTACCGTGGCGCCGCCGCGCATCACGAAATCCACGCTCTCCAACCGGGTCACATCGACAAGCGGATCGCCGGCCACCGCGATGATGTCCGCCGCCTTGCCGGGTTCCAGCGAGCCGATCTGGTCCTTGCGGCCCAGCGCGTCTGCTGCATCAATGGTGGCGGCGCGAATCGCTCCCGCAGGCGTCATCCCCGCGCCCACCATCAGCGCGAATTCGCGGGCATTCTCGCCGTGTTTCGACACGCCGGTATCGGTGCCGAACGCGATCTTCACGCCCGCCGCAATTGCGCGCTTGTGGCTGGCGAGCATCGCCGCGCCCGCAGCCTCTGCCTTGGGAATCGTGGCGGGCGGCAATTGCCCGGCGCGCGCCTGCGCCAGCGCGGCAACGGGCGCGATCATTGTCGGCACCAGCCACGCATTTTTGGTTTTGAACAGCGCCACCGCCTCATCATCCAGAAAGCTGCCATGATCGATCGTGTCAACGCCTGCCGCCAGCGCCGCCTTGGTCCCTTCGGCGGCATGGCTGTGCGCCGCCACCTTGCGGCCAAAGCTGTGCGCTGTATCGATGATCGCCTTCATCTCCTCAGGCGTCATTTGTCGCCCCAGGCCACCCGCCACGTTCGACAGGACACCGCCCGTGGCCGCAAATTTGATCACCTGTGCCCCCAAACCGATTTGCGCGCGCACCGCACGGCGGCAATCGTCCGGCCCGTCGCAGGTGTTGATCTGGTGCGCATGCACCGCATCGGCAAATTCCTCGGCCAGGCCATTGCCGCCATCGCCGTGCCCGCCGGTGACAGAGACCATCTGCCCGGCGTTAACGATCGTCGGCCCTTCGATTTCGCCCGCCGCAATCGCATCACGCAGCGCCCGGATGCCGCGCGGATCACCGCCCAGATCGCGCACCGTGGTAAAGCCCGCCAAAAGATCGGCGCGCGCATTTTTCTGCGCCTCCACCATGTCGTCAAACCGGTCACGGGTCAGCTCGCCAAGCCGCGCCTTCAGCGGTTCGCCCGCAATCCCCCATAAATGCACATGCATGTCGATCATGCCGGGCAGGACGAACCGGTCCTTCAAATCGATCAGCGCAGCGCCTGCTTCAGGCACCGCAAAGCCGTCGCGCACCTCCACCACCTTACCGTCGCGGATGACGATGGTGGCTTTATCGCGCGGGGGCTGGCCGGGCCGGTCGAGCAACTTGCCGGCGTGGATATAGGTGGTGACCGACACAGGTACAGGCGCGGGCGCGGGCGCAGTTTGGGCAGATGCACTCGCCACCGCGACCATGCCAGCCGCCACAAACCCAACCGTGTTCAAAAACGTCGCGCGCATTGCATCCCCCTTCAATCCATCAACCCTCACCGGGGTTTTTCGCCAGCCTATCGGGGAATCCCCCACCGTCCAACGCCTAGCGCGCTTATTGTGAACATTAATCGTCATTGCGAATTGTCACTGCGAGCGCAGCGAAGCAATCCAGCGTGCCGCGCGTGGTGAGGCTGGATTGCCGCGCTGCGCTCGCAATGACGGCGCGGTGCAGCGTTACGCCGCACCGCCTGAAACACCGGCATCACGCGTTGCGCGCCACACTTTCCTGCATCCGGGCCAATTGCGCCGGGCTCGCCTCTGCCTGATGCTCGGCCTTCCACTGCGCATAGGGCATGCCGTAAACCAGCTCGCGCCCCGCCGCCTTGTCGAGCGCGCCGTCCGACGCGTCTGCCACCCAATCGCCCAGGCAATTGCGACAAAAACCCGCCAGCCCCATCAGGTCGACATTCTGCGCGTCGCTGCGGTGGCGCAAATGCGTCACCAACCGGCGAAAAGCGGCGGCGGCGACCGCGTCATTCAGGTCGTCAATCGTCTGCATACGAATTCTCCTCATTTTATCCAGCGCAGATAGTGGCTAGAGGCTAACCGCGCAAAGCATCAGGAGCGTTTCAATGAGCAAGGCAACGAGCCCTCGGATGCGCAAGGTGCGCGTATTGGCCACGCTGGGCCCGGCAAGCAGCACGTCCGAGATGATCGAAAAGCTGTTCCTAGCCGGTGCCGACGCGTTTCGCATCAATATGAGCCACGGCGATCAGGAATCGAAAATCCCGCTGATTGAGGCGATCCGGAAGCTTGAAAAGCGCACCGGGCGGCCCTCCACAATCCTCGCCGATCTTCAGGGGCCAAAACTGCGCATCGGCAAATTTGCCGACGGCAAGGTGATGTTGAAAACGGGTGCGAATTTCCGGCTCGACCGTGATCCCACCCCCGGCGATGAAACCCGTGTCGAGCTGCCCCACCGCGAAATCTTTATCGCGATTGAGGAAGGCGCGCGGTTGCTGCTCGATGATGGCAAGCTGGTGTTGCGCGTCACGGATAACGGCGATGACTGGATTGAAACCAAGGTGGTGGTCGGCGGTGCGCTGTCGAACAACAAGGGGCTGAACGTGCCCGATGTCGTGGTGCCGATGGCGGCGCTGACCGACAAGGATCGCCGCGACCTGACCTTTGCGCTTGATCAAAATGTTGACTGGATCGCGCTGTCGTTTGTGCAGCGGCCTGAAGATCTGGCCGAAGCCCGGTTGCTGATTCAAGGCCGTGCCGCGCTGCTCGCCAAAATCGAAAAGCCATCGGCGATTGATCGGCTGGAGGAGATTATCGAGCAGTGCGACGGCGTCATGGTCGCGCGCGGCGATCTGGGGGTGGAATTGCCGCCCGAATCGGTGCCGCCGCTGCAAAAGCGCATTGTTGAGGTGTCACGGCGGCTGGGGCGCCCGGTGGTGGTGGCAACCCAGATGCTCGAATCGATGATCACCTCGCCGTCGCCCACCCGCGCCGAAGTGTCCGACGTGGCAACCGCGGTGTATGACGGGGCCGATGCGATCATGCTGTCCGCCGAAAGTGCGGCCGGTGCCTGGCCAATCGAATCGGTGGCGATGATGAATTCGATCGCCGAGGCGGTTGAGCGCGATCCGATGCACGGCGACCGGGTGCATTTCACCATCACCCGCCCCGATCCCACCACGGCAGACGCGCTTGCCGAGGCGGCAACCACGATTGCGCAGACAGCGGGCGCGTGCGCGATCATCTGCTTCACCACATCGGGTTCAACCGCCCGCCGCATCGCCCGGGAACGCCCGGCGGTGCCGATCCTGGTGCTCACCCCCAATCAGGCGACCGCGCGGCGCATGGGGCTGTTATGGGGCACGCACGCCGTGCTGACCCGCGACGTGGCATCGTTTGAGGATATGGTCGCCAAGGCAAAACGCATGGCGCTGCGCCATCACATCGCCAAGGCAGGCGACCGGGTGATCGTGATGGCGGGCGTTCCCTTCGGCACGCCGGGATCAACCAATGTTCTGCACGTGGTGCGCATTATCGGCGACGAGCTGAAGGGTTATAAGGATTGAAGGGGAGGTGCCAACATAAGCGCCCCGCTTCCAGCCGATTTATAAGCCCCACCCCTACCGCAAACTGTTCCCCCGCGAAGGCGGGGGTCCAGACTGGGCTCCCGCCTTCGCGGGAGCACAACAAAGCGGTCCATGATTGCACGGGTCAGGCCCCCGACATGCCATGGGTGACGAACATTTTTCGGGTCAGCATTGCTACCCGGCCAAAGTCCCCACCGCCACCAAATCGGCCCGGCACGCCTTGGCATCTGTAAACAACCGCGCCGCGATGCCCATTGCCGCTGCGCCTGCCACATTGGCCGGGCTGTCGTCGAAAAACACCGCGTCGCCCGCCGCCAGCCCGAACCGGTCGAGCGCCAGCGCATAGATCGCCGGATCGGGCTTCATCAGGTCTTCATCGCCTGACACCACAATACCCCCAAACCGGTCGAACACGCCAGCATGCGCGGCGCGAAAGGGGCGCCAGAACTCGCCCGAAAAATTGGTGATCGCAAACATCGGCACGCCGGCTGCAGCCAGATCAGCCACCAGCGCCGCCATGCCGGGAATCATGCCGCCAATCGTTTCATTAAACCGGGGCCCAAGCGCGGCGATCAGCGCGGCGTGTTCCGGGTGCTGGGCGATCAGTTCGGCCGATGTCTCCGCAAAAGGGCGGCCCGCATCATGCTGCAGGTGCCATTGCGTCGTCACGATATCGCGCAAAAACACATCAAGCGCCTGATCATCGTCGATCAGGCGCTCGTACAGGAACCGAAGGTTCCAATCGAAAAGAACGTTACCGACATCAAAAATGACGGCGGTAGGGCGCGGGAAATTACTTCCCACGGCCGGGCAATCAGCCCTGGCGCGCCTTGAACCGGCGGTTCGTCTTGTTGATCACATAGGTGCGACCACGACGACGGATCACGCGGTTATCGCGGTGACGGCCCTTGAGCGACTTCAGGGAATTGCGGATCTTCATGATCGATTCGCTTCTCGTAATTCTGGTGAGCTGGAAAGGGGGTGCGCCTATAGGCCGGTCGCCCGCAAGTCAAGCGATCTGGGTATAGGCTAGTGGCCCAAACGATCCGGCCTCGTCAGTGCCCCAATTGCACCCCATATCCACATTGGGGCGTTGATAGTCACACGAAACGGGGATGTGGAGCCTGATATGCGATTGAATAATGCTGCGGCCATCATCGCCGCGACGCTTGCGGCAGTTGTGCTGGCCCCGGTTGCCGTGGCCACCCCCGTCAAGGTAACGCGCTTTCACCTGGGCACCGCGATTGTGCCCGGCGCGGTCGCCATCCAGCCCGGCACCGGCAGCGATCCGCAAAGCCTGGAGCAGCAGCAATTTGCAGGGGCCGTCGCGGCTGAAATGGCCCGATTAGGCTTTGCGCCTGCCGCTGCGGATGCGCCCGCGCCGCTGGTCGCCACGGTGCGCTTTACCCGCACGACCCGCGACGAAACCGCCGCGCGCCCGCCTGTCACCATCGGGCTGGGCGGTGGCGGCGTTGGGGGCGGAGTCGGCGGTGGCCTCAGCGTCGGCTTTGGCGTCGGCAAGCGCGCGACCCGCACCTTTTATACCACCGAATTATTCGTGCAGTTGCGCCAGCGCAGCGACGGTGCGGCAATTTGGGAAGGACGTGCGGTGATGGCGGCGAACGCCAAGGCCAAGGATGCACAGCCCGGTGTGATGAGCGAAAAACTGGCCCGCGCGCTGTTCCGGGGGTTTCCGGGAGAATCCGGGCGCACTATCACGGTCAAATGACCATCAGCATCAGCGCCGCCTTTGATGGCGGCAACATCCACGTCCTGCACATCGACGGCGCCAGCGCCGATCTGGAAATCGTGAAGGATCGCGATTCCGATTTCTATCAGTGGTTTTACTTCCGCGTCGCAGGCGCAAAGGGCCGCACGCTGAAATTGCGTATCATGAATGCGGGTGGCTCGGCCTATCCGCTCGGCTGGCCCGGCTACCGCGCGCGGGTGAGCAATGATCGCGATAGCTGGCTACTCGCCGATGCCACTGACTATGCAGACGGTGTGCTGACGATCACGCACCAGGCGGCGGGCGATCTGGTGTGGTTCGCCTATTTCGCACCCTATACGATTGAGCGGCACAATGCGCTGATCGCGCGTTATGCGGCGATGCCGGGGGTCGCGCACCGTGAACTTGGCCGATCAATTGATGGCCAGCCAATTGATTGCCTGACCATCGGCCATGGCCCCAAGCCTGTCTGGCTGTATGCCCGCCAACATCCCGGTGAGACGATGGCCGAATATTGGATGGAGGGCGCGCTGGAGCGGCTGACCGATACCGCCGATCCGGTAACCGCCGCGCTGCTGGCCAAGGCGACATTCCATATCGTGCCCAATGCCAATCCCGACGGATCATCGCGCGGGCATTTGCGTACTAATGCCGCTGGCATGAACCTGAACCGCGAATGGAAAACGCCGTCGCTGGACAAAAGCCCGGAGGTTCTCGCGATCCGGGGCGCGATGGACATAACCGGCGTCACCTTTGCCATGGACGTGCACGGGGATGAGGCGATCCCCGCCAATTTCATCGCCGGTTTTGAAGGCATCCCAAGCTGGACCGATGCGCAGGGCGACAAATTCTACGCCTTTCGCGATGCCCTTGCCGCGCATACGCCCGATTTCCAAACCAAGTTGGGCTATCACAAATCCGCCCCCGGCAAGGCGAACCTGACGATGTCGACCAACCAGCTTGCCGAACGTTTCGGCGCGGTCGCGATGACGCTGGAAATGCCGTTCAAGGATCATGATACCAACCCCGATCCCGTCCACGGCTGGTCCCCCGAACGCTGCCGCAAATTGGCGCATAGCTGCCTGGAGGTACTGGGGCAGCAGATCGACGGATATTGATCTAGTGCCCCGTTCAACCCTGTCACCCCGGCGAAAGCCGGGGTCTCAAGCGACGGCGCGTCAAGCCGTTTGAGATGCCAGCGTTCGCTGGCATGACGATGATAGAGAAGAGTGACTTTCGATGCCCACCCTCGTCCTGATCCGCCACGGCCAATCCACCTGGAACCTGGAAAACCGTTTCACCGGCTGGTGGGATGTCGACGTGACCGACAAGGGCGTTGCCGAGGCGCGCGCTGCCGGGCGGCTGATGCGCGACAAGGGGCTGGATTTCGACCAGTGTTTCACGTCGCTGCAAACCCGCGCGATCAAGACACTCAATCTCGCGCTGGAGGAGATGGGGCGGCTGTGGCTGCCGGTGGAGAAAAACTGGCAGTTGAACGAACGCCATTATGGCGGGCTGACCGGGCTCGACAAGGCCGAAACAGCGGCCAAGCACGGCGATGATCAGGTTAAAATCTGGCGGCGCAGTTTCGACATCCCGCCCCCGCCGCTGGAACCCGGCAGCGCCTATGATCTGTCGGGCGATCGCCGCTATGCCGGCATCACCGTGCCCGCGACCGAAAGCCTGAAGGACACCATCGCCCGCGTGCTGCCCTATTGGGACGCCCGCATCGCGCCTGCGCTGAAGGGCGGCCAGCGCGTGCTGATATCCGCGCACGGCAATTCGCTGCGCGCGCTGGTGAAGCATCTGTCGGGCATTGCCGATGATGAGATTACCCATCTGGAAATCCCCACCGGCCAGCCAATCGTCTATCAGCTTGACGACGGGCTGGCGGAGATTGAGCGCTATTACCTCAGCGAGCGATAAGCGCGACACGGCTTGCGCAATCATTCCGGTCGCGGCACATTTCGCCCCTGAAGTCAGGGGAAGTTACCAAATGCGCTTATTGTCCGCCGTTCTGATGCTCGCCATCGCTGCGCCTATCTCGGCGCAAGACAAGGCACCGGCCAAATCGCACAAGGACGCGATGGTCGCTGAGGTGGAGGCCAACTGGGCCAAGCCCCCGGTCGACGAAGCCGCCGCTGTGTCGCGCGGCACGGTGACGGTGAAGGGCGAACGCATCGCCTATACCGCGACCGCCGGCACGCTGACGATCAAGGACAATGACGCAAAGCCCACCGCCAGCCTGTTCTACACCGCCTATACCAGGGATGGCGGCGGCAACCGGCCCGTCACCTTCTTTTATAATGGCGGCCCCGGTTCGCCGACGATCTGGCTGCACATGGGCAGTTTTGCGCCGGTGCGCGTCAACACCACCACGCCTGATTATGTCCGCCCGGCCCCCTACAGCTTTGGCCCCAACCCCGAATCGCTGATCGACAAAACCGATATGGTATTCATCGATGCCATTGGCGCGGGCTGGTCGCGGCCGCTGGGCGACAAGACCGGCAAGGATTTCTGGGGGGTTGATCAGGATGCGGACGCCTTTGCCCGCGCCATCACGCGTTATCTCGACAAGAATAACCGCTGGACCTCGCCCAAATTCCTGTTCGGTGAAAGCTATGGCACGCTGCGCTCCGGCGCGGTCGCTGCACTGCTTGAAGACCGCGGGGTCAGCCTCAGCGGGATCGTGCTGTTTTCCACCATCATGAATTACGGCGTGCGCCAGCCGGGCTATGACCAGAATTACATGGTGCTGTTCCCCGGCTATGCCGCAACCGCCTGGTATCACCAGCGCCTCGCCAATCGCCCCGCCGATCTGGCCAGCTTTCTGGTGGAGGTGCGCGGTTTCGTCAGCGGTGCCTATGCCGCCGCCCTTGCCAAGGGCGACACGATAACGCCTGGCGAAGCGCAGGCGGTCGCCAGGCAGATGGCGGCCTATACCGGGCTGTCAGAGGCATTCATCCTGCGCGCCAACCTGCGCATTGATCTGGG
>JBBSCC010000112.1:0-9514 GCA_038250735.1 Sphingomonadales bacterium
GATTTGGTGAGGAAGGGCACGCCCGCCCCGCCGCCATTATACACGCCCAACCCCTTGAATTCAGGCAGCACGTGATGAACCGGCGTGTCCACCGCGACCAGCCCCTGTTCGACCAGCATCATGAACGCGATGGATGTGACAGGCTTGGTCATGCTGGCGATGCGGAACAGCGATGTCTCGTCAATGTCAGCGCCGCCTTCGCGTGCCGAACCCTGGCTGGAGAAATGGACGATTTCGCCGTCATGCGCGATCAGGATTTGTGCGTTGGGCAGCTTGCTGGGCGCGACATAACGGTCGCGCAAAAGGGTATCGATCCGTGCCAGGCGCACCGAATCTAGACCATGCGACTCTGGCTTGGCGATGTTCATGCCTGTTCCATACCCTGCGCCATACCCCTGCTTCGAAACTTTCGCACCCCTATTGCCTTGAGTGGCGCACGAATCAACACTAACCTTGGTCAAAATGGCAGATAAGCCAAACCCGAAATTCAAGTGCTGGAGAGAAGCATTGTCAAACTCAGGGCCGAATATTGCGCAGAACGAGCCCCTTATCGCCCTTGATCCGGCCTGGCCCAAAATGCCGATGGCGCAGGTGGATGCGATTCTGACAGCACCCGGCGCGCGGTTTGAAATGGAGACCGTCGAGATTGGCGGCGTGCCCACCCGCACCTGGAAAAACGCACCGCCCAATCTGGCGCTGCTGGTGCAGATGGCGCGGGCACACGGGACGCGTGAATTCACCATCCATGAGGATGAGCGCGTAACCTATGAAGCGCAGTACCGCGCCGTCGCCACGCTCGCCACGCGGTTGCAGGCGATGGGCATTGCCAAGGGTGACCGCATCGCGCTGGCCATGCGCAATATGCCCGAATGGCCGGTGGTGTTCTTTGCCGCGGTCAGCATCGGGGCGATTATTGTGCCGCTGAACGCCTGGTGGACGGCGGGCGAGCTGGAATATGGCATCAACGATTCGGGCGCAAAGCTGCTGATCCTGGATGATGAGCGCCACCAGCGCATGGCCGAACATTACGGCGCGCTGCCCGCTGTCGAATCGATTCTGGTCGCACGCGCCAACGCGCCGCTTGGCGGCAAGGTCGGATCGCTCGAATCGATCATCGGCACCCCGCATGATTGGGCAACGCTGCCCGAACTGCCCTTCCCGCAAGTCGCCATCGGGCCAGAGGATGATGCGACGATTTTCTACACCAGCGGTACCACCGGCAACCCCAAGGGGGCGCTGGGCAGCCACCGCAACTTGCTGACCAACATCTTCTCCAGCGGATTCGGTGCGGCGCGCACCTTGATGCGGCGCGGCGAGGAGATTCCGCCGCCAACCCCCAAAACCCTGCTCACCGTCATCCCGCTGTTCCACGTCACCGCGTGCAGTGCGGCGTTGATGGGGGTGCTCGCGGCGGGCAGCACGATGATCTTCATGCGCAAATGGGATGTCGTGCGCGCGATGGAAATTATTCAGCGCGAAAAAGTCCATGCGACCGGCGGCGTCCCCACCGTCGCGTGGCAATTGCTGGAGCACCCCGATCGCCCCAACTATGATCTGTCGTCGCTGGAGGCGATTTCCTATGGCGGCGCGCCGTCCGCGCCCGAACTCGTCAAGCGCATCTATACCGAATTCGGCGCGCTGCCCGGCAATGGCTGGGGCATGACCGAAACAATGGCGACCGTGACCGGCCATAGCGCCGAGGATTACCTGAACCGCCCCACCAGCGCCGGGCCAGCCGTGGCGGTGGCGGACCTGAAAATCATGGACGAAAATGGCGAAAACGAGCTGCCGGTGGGTGATGTCGGCGAGCTATGGGCGCGCGGGCCCATGGTGGTGAAGGGATATTGGAACAAGCCAGAGGCGACGGCGGCGACCTTCATCAACGGCTGGGTGCGCACGGGCGATCTGGCGCGGCTGGATGACGAAGGGTTCGTCTATATCGTTGATCGCGCCAAGGACATGATCATCCGCGGCGGTGAAAATATCTATTCAAGCGAGGTCGAAAACGTCCTGTACGAACACCCCGCCGTCACCGATTGCGCGCTGATCGGCATCCCGCACCGCACCCTGGGCGAAGAACCCGCCGCCGTGGTGCATCTGGCACCGGGGATGGAGGCGACCGAGGCAGAACTGCAGGCGTGGGTAAAAGCGCGGCTGGCGATCTTCAAGACGCCGGTGGCGATCCGGTTCGTGAAGGAAACGCTGCCCCGCAACGCGAACGGCAAGATTTTGAAGAAGGATTTGAAGGTGTTGTTTGAGGATAGGGTGGGGGTGGCTGCTTAGGGAGGAACATAAGCGCCTTTCTCCGCCATTCGGGGCGCTCGTTCACAAACTCCATATCTGCTTGTCATTTAGATCGCTTGAATTTCCATCACCAGTCTTTTCATTCGCCGTTTATGCTAACATTTCTGGGGAACAGAACGCGATCAATCTCGGCGATGTCGCGTCGAGAACCATTATCAACCCAGTGGGGATCAATTTTGCTTAGCGTCGCTTGGAGGCGACGAACCGATATTGCCAAATAAGGGTCGGCTGGAACGCCTTCCGCATGAACGATTTCAGTAATGCGAGAAGTTACTGTGTTGGCATCGAGCAATTCATTCATCGATTCATATGAGCTAACATATCCTGGACGTGTGGTAAGAACTGCGAACGTCGCTATGGCTCTCATGTGAACGAGTAAGTCCGTTAAACTGGCCCGAAGGTTTGCATCCCAACGGCTGATGTTGTGGAGTAAGTATAGCAATTCAGTGTCGGGTACGCGTCGGAGCCAATAACCACTAGAAATCGCTGCGCGAAACGCAAGTTCTTGGTTCTCCAGAGCAATAGATGCCTCTTCTCGACTCAATAACGAATTTTCTGAACCCCCTGTGCTATTTACACTCATACCAAGTGCGTGGAAGCTGCGCCGAATCAAAAAGGGAACAATTAAGAGGTCGCCGTCACGAGCAAGTTGTCCCATTATCGTATGAACGCGGGTTCGCTGTTCTTTGCCCGAAGTACCAAGACCCCATAGTATTTGGCCAGCGTCTTCGGCGGCATCACCAAGGCTTTCTGCGGTATCGATCCAGTCATGGGAGCGGAGCAGTGAGCGAGATAAACCACACCAGAAATGCTGATCTCCCTGTTGATGGAGACTAGGTAACAGGTCACCAAGACGTTGGAGGAAATCACGCAGTCTCTCAGTGTCACGAAAAGGCTTAAGTCCTTCCATCACCGCTTCGGCCGATGGAAGGAACCAAACCTCTTCAATTTCGCGTCTTGAAATAGATCCCGGAGGATCGCCTAAATATAAGAGCCGCACGAGGTTTCGTCGCTTCGAAAGCCGGTCGCCGTCCACAAATGCGCTGCGTTCCTGAAAAATAGGGAACAGTAACCTCAGAAGGTGTCGTTGTTCGCTTGGGACCGCACCTATTGCTCTGTCGAACAGCTGCTCTTTGTTAGGCCGGTCAGTAATCGAACCCAACCGTCGAAGCTGCTCAGATGGATTAGGGTCGTCAACGACGATATCTGGCTCATCGGCAATCCGTTGCCGCATCGCAGGCAGTTGGGTTGCTAGCCAGCTATATGCCAGGACGTCATACGGGCAGATTTCGCCGCGTATGACTTCCTCGTATACCGCGAAAGCGCCAACGAGACGTTTGATCTCGCGCGGCGTTTTTAAGACAGCCACCAAGCCGTTTATGATTGCAATTTCATGTTCTCTGCTGGTGGAGGAAAGCGATATGCCGAAGCGTTCAAGTGCATCTTTTAGAAGGCGTGACACATCTTCGCTGAGCAAGGGGCGGATCGGAACTGCAAATTGGATAATCTTTTCGAGGTAGGCGCTGCCAGTGCGGAGTCGCTCTTTAGGATCACTGCCACGACCGAGCGCATCAGCGACTCGCTCATGATCGTAGGCCACAAGATAGCTAATACCCCTGATGTCGCCGACGGCCTTCACAAGTTGGGCTACCGCACGCACTTCTTCGTCTTCGATGCGATCAAGCTCGTCAATTAGTACCACTACCGCGATATTTGCCTTCCGAAGTTTAGCTTCGAGGCTCACACGCTCCTCGTCCGGGCTCGTGGGTTTGGGCGTCAGCCAGTTCTTTACGGCCTGCCAACTTCTTGATGCGGTGCCGGATGCACCGCTCAGATCGGCGTAGAGAGCGATCGTTCCGCCAGCGAAGTCAATCGCCGTTCGATAGCGATCCAAGCCGTTCTGAAGCGCTTTTATCTCGTCACTCGGGCTGCGCCCGAGCGCGGCTCGCAGCCCATTGAAGTAGGCCTGTACCAACTCGTCTCGTCCCTTGAAAAGCCAAGGATTGAAAGTGCTTACGACGACGCGATCCATACGACCGAGTTCCTCGCTAAGCAGGTAGAGAATACTAGATTTTCCAGAGCCCCATTTTCCGGAAAGTCCTACGGTAAAACCTGTGGCACGAACGCGCTTATTCCCAGCCTGATCTTGATCAACATGCACCAGCGCGCGAACCAGATTGTTCACAAAAGGCCCACGATCGAGAGCATCTGGAGTATTAAGATCGAGAGAACGATCCTGACGGGCGGCAAGGGGGTCAAATATCATAAGACAATACTAGCTAATATCCCGAACGCCGCCAGCGATTTTAGCAGATGCTTGATCTTAATTTGATGTCTCATGAAAGGGTATTAATGCCTTTGAGAAAATTAAACCAAGTCGCGGAGTAAAATACTAATTGGCCTGATCACTTGCACCGACCAAACAACTAACCTTTCCTACAATTCCTCATTTTGATACCGTGCAAATCCGCACGTTTTGGGTTTGTGCTGCGCTCTTTCTCACCGTCGCTCTCCCCTCTGACGATCGCCACGATTTGCGTGTCGTAGTGCCTGCACCCCATATGCGACCGATTTTTCCAATAGGTCATAACCTTTATAACCTTTGGCCACCCCCAAACGGCCCCATCACCCTCGCACCGCGCCCATCCGCGCAAAACCGCTGGCAACCCGCAACTTCCGCAACTTCACCTCTGCAAACTCACCCCCCAGCCAGCGCCACCACGCTCTCCACCGCGCGCTGCCAGCCCGCCAGCCGCGCTTCTCGCACCCCGGCGTCCATGCTCGGGGCGAACACCTCCACCGCGCCGCGCATCACGCTGGCTTCCTCCAGCCCGGTGAACAGGCCGCTCCCCACGCCTGCCAGCATTGCTGCGCCCAGCGCGGTTGTTTCGGCGAAGGCGGGGCGTTCCACGGTGATGCCCAGCATGTCCGCCATGTCCTGCGCCATCCAGTCGTTGCGCACCATGCCGCCGTCGATGCGCAGCGCCTGCCAGTCGGTGCCGTCGGCGGCAAACGCCGTTTTCAGGTCGTGTGCCTGGTGCGCCATCGCCTCCAGTGCGGCGCGGACGATGTGCGCGCGGGTGTTGGTGAAGCTGAGGCCGGATAGGCTCGCGCGCGCCTCCGGCTGCCACCACGGCGCGCCCAGCCCGGATAGCGCCGGGACCAGATAGACGCCGCCATTATCGGCCACGCTGCGCGCCAGTGCCTCGGTCTCCGCCGCAGTGCCGATCAGCCCAATCGAATCGCGCAGCCACTTGATCAGGCTGCCCGCGACGAACACCGATCCTTCCAGCGCATAGGCGCGCTTGCCGCCCAGTTGCCACGCAACGGTGGATAGCAGCCGGTGCCGCGATACGGGCGGGGTGGGGCCCGCCTGTGTCAGGATGAACGCGCCGGTGCCAAAGGTCGCCTTGGTCTGGCCGGGGGCAAGGCACGACTGGCCGATGGTCGCCGCCTGCTGGTCGCCCGCCATGCCGCAAATCGGGATGGCGGGGCCAAACAGCGTCGTCTCGCCAAAGCGCCCGGCGCAGTCGACAATCTCGGGCAGGGCGGCGCGGGGCACGCCGAACAGGTCGATCAGCCCGTCATCCCACCCGCCGCTTCCAATGGCCATCAGCGCGGTGCGGCTGGCGTTGGTGGCGTCTGTAATGTGGAGGCCGCCCCGGTTTTGATTGGCGGTCAGTTTCCACACCAGCCAGCTTTCCACCGTGCCGATCGCGAGTCGGTCCCCCGCCTCGGCAAGTTGCGGCCAGTTGGCCATCGCCCAGCCGATTTTGCTGCCGCTGAAATAGGGGTCGAGCAGCAGCCCGGTTTTGGCCTGCACCGCGTCTTCATGCCCCGCCTCCTTCAAGTCGCGACAGATCGCGGCGGTGCGCCGGTCTTGCCAGACGATGGCGGGGGCGAGCGGCTCACCGGTTGTCTTGTCCCAGAAGACTACCGTCTCACGCTGGTTGGTGATGCCAATGGCGGCGATGCGCGCCGCGCCGCCCGCCTGATCGATCACCGCGCGGGTAACCGCCAGGGTGCGATCCCAGATCTCGGCAGCGTCATGCTCCACCCAGCCGGGTTGGGGGTAATGCTGCGTCAATTCCATCGCCTGGGTGGCGGTGCACTGCCCATCAGGGCGGAACAACATGGCGCGGGTTGAGGTCGTGCCCTCGTCGATTACAAGGATAAGGTCTGTCATGGCGGGTGATGCTAGCCGGGATTACAAGCGAGTGGAATGCCGCTAGAGAAGGGGCATGGAAGAAACGCCCGGCCCGATCGAACACCCCGACAATGATGCGCCTGCGGCACCCAGCGCTGGCGCAGCACCTGCGCCGCGCCCGCCGGTCGGCGCGTTTGGCTTGGCAGTGCCCGGCATGGTGGGCGATGCAGCGGCAGGCGTGATGGACGTTGCGGCGCAGCGGCGGGATCGGCTGCTGGCGTCGCTGACGCTGATCGCCGGGCTGGGGCTGGCGCTGGCATTGCCCTTTGCGCTGAAGGCGGGGGCGGAGTTTTTCCTGCCGGTAACGGCGGCGTTGGTGATTGCGGTGGCGCTGGTGCCCGTGCTGGAATGGCTGGAACGGCGTCGCGTGCCCGCGGCGTTTGCGGCACTGTTGTGCGTGCTGTTCTTTCTGGCGGCGGCGAATATTGCGCTGGCGGCAATCATTGTGCCGGCCGCGCAGTTTTTTCGTACCTTGCCCGAGAAAATCGGCCAGATTCAAATGAATATTAAGCCGCTGGTCGACCTGTATTCCAGCCTGAACAAATATGTCGACGATACAGCGGCGCGGTTGGCTGCGGGCGGGGCGGAAACGATGGCCAATGTCGCACAGTCCACGCAGGTGCCGCCGCGATCATTGATCGAATTGGTGGCCAGTGCCGCGCCAACGGTGTTCATCCAGATATTTTTTGGCGCGCTGGTGGTTTTTTTCTTCCTGTCGGGCTGGACCCGGCTGCGGCGGCGCACGATCACCAGCCGGTCAAGCTTTGATGGCGCGATGGCCACGGCGCGGGTGATTCAGGATGTGGTTGACGATACGTCATCCTATCTGGGCACGATTACCGTCATCAACCTGTCGCTGGGGCTGTTTGTCGCGTTTGCGCTGTGGATTATGGGCATGCCGTTCCCGCTAATGTGGGGCGGGATTGTCGCGCTGCTCAATTATGTGCCGTATTTCGGGCCGATTGTCGCGGCGCTGTTGCTCGCGCTGGGCGGGTTGATGGTGTTCAGCGATATCTGGGTGGCGATGGTGCCGGCCTTCATCCTGATCGGCGCGCATTTGATTGAGGCAAACGCAATCACCCCGTTAATCGTGGGCCATAGGCTGACGATCAGCCCGATCATGATCCTGATTTCACTCAGTTTCTGGGGCTGGGTGTGGGGTACACCGGGCGCGTTGCTCGCGGTGCCGCTGCTCATCATCCTGCAAACCGTGATTGGGGCGGCTGGCCAACCAGATATTGCGGGCTTTTTGTTCGAACAAGGCACGCTGGATCAACAACGGCGGCGAGACGAACGCGCCGCGCAGACCCCGTCTGGTTGAGCGTCTTTCGTGATGGCTGCCTGAATGGTTGACACTGCCGGGCACCTAAACTAGTTGCCGCGCCTCACGCTTTACAAGCGGGTGTAGCTCAGTTGGTTAGAGCGCCGGCCTGTCACGCCGGAGGTCGCGGGTTCGAGCCCCGTCACTCGCGCCATAGCGCTGTTTCAGCGCCACATCGTTTAGCGAATATTGCCGGGTTTACCGAAAATTGCCGGTTTCCATCCAGCGTAGCAGCGGCTTCATCGGCATGATCCAGATGATCCCGGCAACGGCATAGAACAGCATTTGCACCACCAGTGGCCAGCCTGAAATCACGCTGGACGCGCTGGCAATGGCCACCGCCCAGATGGTGATCGATGCGATCATGATCAGCGCGCCTGCGGGTTTGCGCCAGCTTGGGGTCATGCGGTTTGCTCCGGTTCGTTCCAGCCATATTCGTCGATGATGCCGTGGAGGGGAACGTCCCACGGATCGACCGGCAGCGCCGGAACGCGCTGAATGGACCAGGCGACGCCGATCCTCAATACCGGCTCCAGCCCATGAAACGCACGGTCATAATAGCCAGCCCCTTGGCCAAGCCGGTTTAGCGCCGAATCGAACGCGAGCAGCGGCGTTAACACGATGTCCGGCTTTAGTTCGGGCGCAGTGGCGGCGGGCTGGCGCAACCCAAACGGGCCGGCCACCAGTGGATCGCCCGGCTGCCAGGCCAGAAACCGCATCGGGTTGGCGCGATCGGTGACATAGGGCAGCGCGATCTGCCAGCCCAGCTCATGGGCAGCATTGGCCAGCAACACAGGATCGGCCTCACCAGGCATCGCGATATAGCTGGCAATCACCCCGGCGGGATGAAGCCGGTCAACAAAGGGGCGGGGCGGCATGATTGGCGGGGCAACGGCGCTATAGGCAAGACGCTGAGTGCGCATCCTGTCTCGCAAGCCTTGCTTGTCGGTTTGCGCCATATCGTTCCCCGGCCGGGAGGAGTGGCGGGACCACCATGGCCGTTTGCCTGAATATCCTCTGACGCCAGTAACGTCAGGTGGGGACCATGTTCCCGGACCAGGATCCGTGAAGGGACAGCCCCCTAGGAAGAATAATCGCCTCAGGGATGTTCGTGAAGCTCGTACCGGGCAGTACCCACCACTTGCCTATTTAGGCGCTTTATGCCGGTTTCTCAAGGGCAGCTGCAATCGCCTCTAGCCGATCAGCCAACTGGTCAAGATCGGGTAGGGCAGGAGCGGATTCGGGGGCGGGCGCAGACGGCGGGGGTGCGGCTCCCCGTTCGGCCTCATCCAGCGCGTCGGCAAGCATCAGCGCCACGTACAGCATCGATCGTTCGGCATTCATGCCGCCCGATGCGCGCTCTGCCGCGGCCCAGCGCGAATCAAGCTTGGTCGCGATCCGCCGAAAGCTATCCTCCGTCCCATCCTTGCAGGGGATGCGGTGTTGGCGATTGCCGATTGAGAGGACAACTTCGCCCATCAATCAGCCTGCGACGCCAGGACGCCATCAAGCGCCCGCACAGCCTCACCCATGCTGTGCCTTAGCGCAGCATGGCGCTTTGCCAGGCTGTCGTCTGAAACCGGGCGTTCGGCTTCAGGACGGTCAACTAAGGCCGCCTCGATTCGGGCAAGGGCACGATCGATCCGATCGGCTGCCGACTGTGATTGCGCGTCGACCATGAC
>JBBSCC010000113.1:0-9416 GCA_038250735.1 Sphingomonadales bacterium
GTCGCGATTCCATCGTCGCTGCGCGCAACCCTGGTCGCCCGTAGCGCCTGCAATATGGATCCAAAGGATGCCGCGCAGATCGTAATCGCGCAGCATGAAAGCGATACCTGTTTGGTCGGTTATGACGTGCCGCAACGCGAGGAACGCTTTGCCGCGCTTGAGCTGCGCGCCAAGGAATATGCCGGGCCGGACGGCGCGTTGAATGACGAAATTCTGCGGCGCGGCATGGCGTGGGATACGCTGCCGTTTGATTCCAGCGGGCGCTTTATTTTCCCCACCTTCCCGCGCAAGCGCGCCAAGATTGGCCGCTATGCCTTTTTCTACGGGCTGGGCAGCCATTTCGAAATCTGGGACCCCGCGCAAGTGCTGGCCAGCTCGCGCACCGACGAAACGATGCGCGAAATGGTGCTGCATTTCCTGGAAGAGCGGGGCGAAACCCTGTGAGCGCGCCGCATGTGCCCGTCTTGCTCAACGAAGTGATTGACGCGTTGGCGATTGCGCCGGGTGCGGTTCATGTCGACGCCACTTTTGGCGCGGGCGGCTATACCCGCGCGATGCTGGCCGGTGGGGCGCAGGTGATTGCGTTTGATCGTGATCCTGATGCGATTGCCGGGGGCGCGCCGCTGGTTGAGCAATCCGCCGGGGCGCTGCGGCTGATTCACGCGGTGTTTTCCGCGATTGAGGCGGAGCTGGAGCAGCGCGAGGCCGTGCCGGTGGACGGCGTGGTGATGGATATCGGCGTATCGTCGATGCAGCTTGATCAGCCTGCGCGCGGTTTTTCGTTTCAATCGGAAGGGCCGCTCGACATGCGGATGAGCCAGTCGGGCACCAGCGCCGCAGAGTTTTTGAACGAAGCCGATGAGGCGGAAATCGCCGATGTGCTGCATGAATTTGGCGAGGAGCCGCGCGCCCGCCGGGTGGCGCGCGCCATCGTCGCTGCCCGCCCGCTGACGACCACGCTGGAGCTTGCCACCGTGGTGCGGCGCGCGCTGGGCTATCGCCCGCATGACAAAAAAGACCCGTCCACGCGCACCTTTCAGGCGATCCGCATCCACCTGAACCGTGAACTGGGTGAACTGGCGGATGGGTTGGCGGCGGCAGAGCGCGTGCTGAAGCCCGGTGGTCGGCTGGCGGTGGTGACGTTCCACAGCCTGGAGGACCGGCTGGTGAAGCGTTTCTTTCGCGAACGCAGCGGCGGCCTGCCCGGCGGATCGCGGCACTTGCCGCAAGTGGCGGCAAAGGCGGCCCCCAGTTTTGAGACAATCGGCCGCGCGGTGCGCGCCGGGGATGATGAAATTGCCCGCAATCCACGGGCGCGTTCAGCAACTTTGCGGGTGGCGCAGCGAACATCTGCCGCGCCCTGGCCAGTAGGAGAAGCGTGATGACAGCGGCGTATCGGTTGCGGGGGTTGGGCTGGTTTTTGAGCGGCGTTATCGTTGTGCTCGGCTTTTATCTCGTCTCACTTCAGGTGGCGGCAGAACGCAAGAAGGTGGTCGACATGGATCGCAAGATCCTGCTCGCCAAGCGCGAAATTCGCGCGCTCGAAACCGAATTTGATACCCGCGCCAACCTGGCCCAGCTGGAGCGCTGGAATGGTGATGTGTTCGCGCTGACCGCCCCGGCATCGGACCAGTTCGTGGCGGATGAGGCGACGCTTGCCTCGATTGATCTGAACGCACCGCAGGCACCTGGCGAGCGCGTTCAGACGGCATCCTATATCGTGCCCGCTGCCCCGCGCGCTGTTGATGTGATCGCCCCGGCCCCACAGCCTGTCGCTGCGCAGCCCGTGGCACAACCTGAACAGCCCGCCCTTCGCCCGGTGCGCGCGGTGCTGGCCAGCGCAGCGGCGGTGCAGGCCCATCCGGCTGGGCAGCGCGGCGCGACGATTGCGATGCTTGATCGCAAGCTGTTGAGCGATTCCACCATCGGCGACCTGATGAACAGCGCGCGCGCTGAAGCGGTGGGCAACCGTTGACCGTTCTCGTCGCCCGCCCCGGCCCCCAGAAAAGGCTGACTGGCGCGCGCCATCCAATGGCCGTCATTGCGCCTGTGCGCCTGATGATCCTGATGCTGTTGATTGCAGCGGGCGTGATGATGATTTTGTTGCGGCTGACCTTTCTGGCGATGTTTGCAGAACCTGCCACGACGCGCGACGGAGCCGCCGCGTTGGTGCCATTGCGCGGTGATATCGTTGATCGCAACGGATCGCCGCTGGCGCGCACCATTGATGCCTGGTCGATCGGCATTCACCCCAATAAGCTCGTCAATGATCCCGAGGATCTGGCACCCAAGCTGGCCGCGCTGATGCCCGAACACGACAGCGGCTGGTATCTTGCCAAGCTGCGGTCGGGCACGAATTTTGTGTACCTGCAGCGCCGCGCCATGCCCGAACTGGTCAAGGCCGTGAACGCGCTGGGTGAACCGGCGGTGGATTTCGCGCGCGAACCGGAACGGCTGTATCCGCAATCCAGCATGGGCGCGCATGCGATTGGCTTTCTTGATTCCAACGGCATCGGCGTCAGCGGCATGGAGCGGGTGCTGAACGCCCGGCTGACCAATCCGATTGAGCGATCAACCCCCGTCGCGCTTTCCATCGATGCCCGCGTGCAGTCTGCGTTCGAAAGCGAACTCGGTAACGCGATGCTGTCGTTCAAGGCGCGGGGGGCAGCGGGCGTTATGCTGGATGCGCGCACGGGCGAAGTGATCGCAATGGTGTCGCTGCCGATGTATAATCCCAATCAGCTGCGCGGTGCCACGCAGGACGGGATGCGCAACAATGTGACCCAGTCGGTGTATGAACTGGGATCAACATTCAAGCCAATCACGATGGCCGCCGCGATTGATAGCGGCGTGGTGACATCCATGTCGCGGCGGTTTGATGCGCGTGCGCCGCTGAAAATCGGGCGGTTCCAGATCAAGGATGATCACCCGCAGAAACGCTATCTCGATATTCCCGAAACGCTGGTGCATTCGTCCAACATCGTCACCGCGCGAATCGCCGATGAACTGGGCGCAGCGCGGATGCAGGCCATGTTCCGGCGGCTGGGCTTTGATACCCGCCCGGACATTGAACTGCGCGAAAAACAGCGCCCGCTATGGCCGGCATATTGGGCACGCGTATCGGTGATGACCAGCGGCTACGGCCACGGCATTGCGGTAACGCCGCTGCATCTGGCGAGCGCCTATGCCGCACTCGTCAATGGCGGCATCTGGCGGCCAGCGACGATGTTGCGGGTCGCCCCGGGCAAGGCAAGTGCAGGTCGGCGGGTGTTGTCGCAATCAACCAGTGATCGGATGCGGCAATTGCTGCGGCTGGTGGTGCTCGACGGCACGGGTCGCAAAGGCGAAGCGCCCGGATACCGTGTTGGCGGAAAAACCGGCACTGCTGAAATTGCAATGAAGACCGGCTATTCGCGGAGTCGCAATGTATCAACCTTCGCCGCTGCCTTTCCCATGGATGCGCCCCGTTACGTGGTGATCGCCATGCTCGATTCGCCCATCGCCAATGCCCAGTCCGCCGGGCAGACCACGGCGGCGTGGACGGTGGCGCCCGTCGTCAGCCGCGTGATCGCGCGCACCGGGCAGATGCTGGGCGTGATGCCTGATATGAACCGCGACGTTGATGTGTCTGAACTCACCCCGCTGCTGTGGCACGCGCCGGGCGAATCCGCGACTGATCCGCAATGAAGCTGGGGGCGCTGACCGGTGGCGACGATGGCTTGACCGTGACGGGCTTTGCTATTGATCACCGCAAGGTGGCACCGGGCACCGTGTTTGGCGCGTTTGAGGGCATGCGCGTGAATGGTGAGGATTTCATCGACGCGGCGATTGCGGGCGGGGCGATTGCGGTGGTGGCGCGGGCTGAGGTGGCCGTGGCGGGTGCCGTTCACATTGCAGCCGATAATCCGCGCGCGGCCTTTGCAGCGCTTGCCGCAAAATTTTTTGCGCCCTTTCCCGGCACAGCGGTTGCGGTAACGGGCACCAACGGCAAGACGTCCACGGTTGAAATGACACGCCAGATTTGGCGGATGCTGGGCCATCACGCGGCGTCCATCGGCACGCTCGGTGTCACCACCGCGAATGACAGCGTGACGACCGGGCTGACGACGCCAGACATTGTGACGTTTCTGTCGAATGTCGGCGGGCTGGCGCGCGAGGGGGTGACCCATCTGGCGTTTGAGGCATCAAGCCACGGCCTGTCGCAATATCGCACCGAAGGGCTGGCGGTGCAGGCGGCGGCGTTCACGAACCTGAGCCGCGATCACCTGGATTATCACCGTGACATGGCGGATTACTTCACCGCCAAAATGCGGTTGTTTACCGACATTCTGGCACCCGATGGCGCGGCGGTGGTGTGGGCCGATGACGAATATTCGCCGCGCGTGATTGATCTGGCGCGCGAACGCGGCAATCGGGTGATCACGGTCGGCGAGCAGGGCGAAACACTGCGGCTTGTGGCGCGCGAACCAAGCCTGTTGGGGCAGGGGCTGACGATAGAGGCGGACGGCAGGCAGCATAAGGTGAACCTGCCGCTGATCGGGGCTTACCAGGCCGCCAACGCGCTGACGGCGGCGGGGCTGGTGATTGCCACGGGCGCTGGCGCTGATGAAACGCTGGCGGCATTATCCCGGTTGCAGCCGGTGCGCGGGCGGCTGGAGCGCGCGGTGATCAACCAGCAGGGCGCGCCGGTCTATGTCGATTATGCACACACCCCCGATGCGATTGAAGCCGCGATTGCTGCGCTAAAACCGCATACCACGGGCAAGCTGATCGTGCTGATTGGCGCAGGCGGAGACCGTGATTCGGGCAAGCGCGCGCCGATGGGCGAGGTTGCAGCGCGGCTTGCCGATCTCGTGATCGTGACGGACGATAACCCCCGCAGCGAAGACCCCGCCGCCATTCGCGCGCCAGTGATGGCGGGGGCGCCGGGCGCCACCGAGATTGCCGGGCGGCGCGACGCGATTGCGGCGGCAATTGCAGCGGCGGGCGCGGGCGATATCGTGCTGTTGACCGGCAAGGGCCATGAACAGGGCCAGATTATCGGCGATATGGTGCTGCCGTTTGACGATGTAAGCGTCGCGCGGGAATGTGTGGTATGACCGCGCCGTTGTGGACATCGGCGGCGATTGCCGCAGCTACGGGCGGCACGGCCTCTATGGCGTTTGACGCGACGGGCGTGACGTTTGACTCGCGCGAAGTGGGCCCCGGCGACTTGTTCATTGCGCTGAAGGGGGCGGCGAGCGACGGGCATTTATTCCTTGATCAGGCCTTTGCGCGTGGTGCCGCAGGCGCGATTGTCAGTACGCCGTGCGCGCATCCGCATGTGCTGGTGGGCGACACGATGATTGCACTGGAGGCAATGGGCATCGCATCGCGCGCGCGCACCGACGCGACGATCATCGGCGTCACCGGATCGGTTGGCAAAACCGGCACGAAGGAAATGCTGTTTGCCGCCCTTGATCGCGGCGCGGCGGGGCGGGTTCACCGTTCGGTAAAAAGCTATAACAACCACACCGGCGTACCGCTTAGCCTGGCGCGGATGCCCGCTGGCTGCCGTTACGGCGTGCTGGAAATGGGCATGAACCATGCCGGCGAGCTGGCGGCGCTGACCCGGTTTGTGCGGCCGCATGTGGCGATCATCACCAATGTTGGCCCGGTTCATATTGAATTTTTCAAGGATGAAGCGGGCATCGCCGATGCCAAGGCCGAGATTTTTCAAGGGCTTGAGGACGGCGGCACCGCGATTATCCCATTCGATTCTGTCCATCATCCACGGTTGTACGCGGCCGCCATAGCGCAGGGCGCGCGCGTGGTGTCGTTCGGCAGCGGGGCAGGGGCCGGTGTTCGGATATTGGAAACGATGCGCACGCCGACTGGGGGCACTTTTGTGACGGCGCAGCTGGTGTCGCGCGAGCTGAGCTTCACGATTGGCCAGCCGGGCGCGCACCTGGTTTCCAATGCGCTGGCGGTGCTGGCGGCGGTGGAAGCGGCGGGCGGCGATGTGGCGCTGGCGGGGCTGGCGCTGGCTGATTTGGGCGGTTTGCCGGGGCGTGGCGCGCGTTTCCTCACCAGTTTGCCGGGCGGCGGCACGGCGTTGGTGATCGACGAAAGCTATAACGCCAACCCGGCATCGATGCGCGCCACGCTGGCGGTGCTGGCCGCTGATCCTGCCCCGCGCAAGATCGCTTTGTTGGGCGAAATGGGCGAATTGGGGGCGGAAAGTGCCGCTTTTCACACCGGTTTGGCGAGTTTTGTCACGAATTCGGGCGTTAATTTGGCAATTTTGGTCGGAAACGGCATGATTCCGCTGGGAATCGCGCTTGAGGGGCAGGTGGAATTCGTCCATGTGCCCCATGCTGCGGCCGCGCTGGCGCACCTGCAATCGGTGCTGTCGGCGGGTGACGCGGTACTCATCAAGGGATCGAATTTCGTGGGGCTGGCGGCGGTCGTCGCGGCGCTGGGGGGCGAAAAACCATAATGCTGTATTTTATTGCGGAATATCTTGGCTTTCCCGGCGCGCTGAACCTGGTGCGCTACCTTAGCTTTCGCAGCGGTGGGGCGGTGGCGACGGCGCTGGTGATCGGCCTGATCATCGGCCCGAAATTCATCGGCTGGTTGCGGGTGCGGCAGGGCAAGGGCCAGCCGATCCGCAGCGACGGCCCGCAAACCCACCTTGCCAAGCGCGGTACGCCGACGATGGGCGGGCTGATGATCCTGACCAGTCTGGCAATCTCGATCCTGCTCTGGATGGATTTGACCAACCCGTTCGTCTGGGCGTGCCTGTTCGTCACATTGGGGTTCGGGGCGATCGGGTTCCTTGATGATTACGACAAGGTTCGCAAGGCGAGCACCAAGGGCATTTCGGGACGGGTGCGGTTGTTGGGTGAATTCGCGATTGCAGGCGTCGCCAGCTGGATCATCACGCAGCAGAACGGCACTGAACTTTACCTGCCATTTTACAGCGGGTCGGTGATCGACCTTGGCTATTTCTATATCCTGTTTGCCGCCTTTACGATTGTGGCGTTCGGCAATGCGGTGAACCTGACCGACGGGCTGGACGGGCTGGCAACGATGCCGGTGATTATCGCCGCCGTCGCGTTTATGATCATTGCCTATCTGGCGGGTAACGCGAAGTTTGCCGAATATCTGGGCATTCCGCATGTGCCGCGCGCCGGCGACATGGCGATTTTCTGCGGGGCGATGGTGGGCGCGGGGCTGGCGTTCCTGTGGTTTAACGCGCCCCCGGCGGCGGTGTTCATGGGCGATACGGGCAGCCTGGCGCTGGGCGGCGCACTGGGCGCGATTTCGGTCGTCGCGCATCATGAAATTGTGCTGGGCATCATCGGCGGGCTGTTTGTGGTTGAGGCGATGAGCGTGATCATCCAGGTGTTTTTCTATAAACGCACCGGCAAGCGCGTGTTCAAAATGGCGCCGATCCATCATCATTTCGAACAATTGGGCTGGGCAGAGGCGACGGTGGTGATCCGGTTCTGGATTATTGCGATTGTGCTGGCGCTGGCCGGCCTGGCGACGTTGAAACTGCGGTGATCACCAGCGAGCTCTGGCGCGGCAAACGCTTTGCAGTGCTGGGGCTGGCGCGTTCGGGCGCGGCAACGGTGCGTGCGCTGGTGGCGAGCGGGGCGGAAGTGGTTGCGTGGGATAGCGATGCGGGACGGCGTGCTGCAATCCTCCCCGGTACGGGGAGGGGAACCAGCGAAGCTGGTGGAGGGGGTGCGCAGCATGCACCTGCCTCCCTCGGGGCACTCCCCCTCCACCATTCGCCGGAAGAGGCGAATGGTCCCCCTCCCCGTGCCGGGGAGGATCTGGTGCTTGCCGACCCTGCAACGATTGACCTGACCGGCTTTGATGGCCTCGTCGTGTCGCCCGGGGTGCCGATTAACCGTCACCCGATTGCGGCGAAGGCGCGCGCGGCGGGCGTACCCATTATCGGCGATATCGAACTCTTCGCCCAAGCCCGCGCCGAATTGCCCCCGCACAAAGTGGTGGGCATCACCGGCACCAACGGTAAATCGACCACCACCGCGCTGATCAAGCATATCGTTGAGACAGCGGGCGTGCCGACGCTGATGGGCGGCAATATCGGGTTGCCAATTCTGGAGCAGGCGCCGCTGGCTGAGGGCGGCGTATATGTGCTGGAACTGTCGAGCTATCAGATTGATCTGACGCAGACGCTCGACTGCGATGTTGCGGTGCTGCTGAACATCACGCCCGATCACCTCGATCGCTATGACGGGTTTGATGCCTATGCCGCAGCCAAGGCGCGGCTGTTCGCGATGCAGTCGCCGCAGCATTATGCCATCGTTTCGATCTTCGATGCGCCCTCCGCAGCGATTGCGCGCTCGCTTTCCGCACGCGGCGAGCACCTGACCAAAATCGCACCGGGTTTCTGCATGGATCAATCGCGCTGGCCATCGCTGCAGGGGCCACACAATGCGCAAAACGCACTCGCGGCGATCAATGCCTGCGAAGCGCTGGGCATCCCCAACACAGCGATTGATGCCGGGCTGGCGAGTTTTCGCGGCCTGCCGCACCGAATGGAAACGGTCGCGACCAAGCGCGGCGTGCGCTTCGTGAACGATAGTAAGGCGACCAACCCGGAAAGTGCCGCGCCCGCGCTGGCCGCATTTGATGGCATTCACTGGATATTGGGTGGGCAATCCAAATCGGCGTCGCTTGATGCATGCCGCCCCGGCTTTGGGCATGTTCGCGCCGCCTATACCATTGGTGCGGCGGGTGCGCAGTTTGCTGATCTGCTGACGGGCACCATGCCGGTTTCCTATTGCGAAACGCTGGACCGGGCGGTGATGGCGGCAGCGGGGGCCGCGCAACCTGGCGAAACCGTGCTGCTGTCGCCCGCCTGCGCGTCATTCGACCAATTTCGTGATTTTGAGGCGCGGGGTGATGCCTTTCGCGCTGCTGTGGAGGCGCTGCCATGACCGAAGCCACAGCCAGTGCCAGCGCCGGGGCCAATCAACGCCGCGCCCTGTGGGCCAGCGTAAAGCCGCGCGGTGGGCGTGGCGACCGCAGCCCGCTGGGGATGTGGTTCTGGGATATTGACCGGGTATTGCTGACGCTCGCGCTGTTGCTGATTGCGATTGGCCTGTTGGCGGTGGCGGCGGCGAGCCCGGCGTCGGCAGTGCGCTATTCCGGGGAGAAAGTGCATTTTCCGCCGCTATATTATTTCTGGCGGCAGGTGATGTGGGTTGGCGTTTCGTTGCCGGTGATGTTTGTAGTGTCGATGTTGCCGGTGCCGTTCGCACGACGAATGGCCTTGATCGGCGCGGCACTGTTTTTGCTGCTGCTGGCCGTGGTCCCGTTCATCGGGGTGGAACATAACGGCGCGCGGCGCTGGATCGGGCTGGGGATTGCCGAATTTCAGCCATCTGAGTTTCTGA
>JBBSCC010000114.1:0-9404 GCA_038250735.1 Sphingomonadales bacterium
GCCGTTGAGTCAAGAAATGCCCCGGCGAACGCATGGCCCGCATGCGAAAATTCACCTGGGCGGAAACCGCCTTGCCGCTGTCGAGTTGAACCCGCATGAGCGGCGCTGCATGATCACCCTCACCCCCTCCACCGCGCCTGACAGCGCTGGCGACGGCCATGGCAGCCCCCAGATCGTCGGGGGCAATCGGCTGGTGATGCTGACCAAAGGGCCGCAGCGGCTGGACGCGCTGTTGGCCCTGATCGATTCCGCGCGGCAATCGCTGCGGATCATCTATTACATTTATGTTGATGACAGCGCGGGCGCGCGCGTGCGCGACGCGCTGATCCGCGCGGCGCGGCGCGGCGTAAAGGTTGTGCTGATTGTCGACGGGCTGGGGAGCGAAGCGGCAAACCAGCATGATTTCTTTGATCCAATGCGCGATGCCGGCATCGATGTTTGCCGGTTTGTGCCACGCTGGGGGCGGCGTTACCTGTTGCGCAATCACCAAAAACTGGCGCTGGCCGACGGCGAGGATGCCGATGCGCGCGCCATTATCGGCGGGTTTAATGTGCAGGATTCCTATTTCGGCACCCCTGCTGAACAGGCATGGCGCGACCTGGGGCTGGAAATAGACGGCCCGGCCGCACAGCGGATCACCGGGTATTTCGATGCCCTGGCGCGCTGGGCACGACGCCCCCGCCCGCCCTTGCGCGCGCTGCGCCGCGCCCTGCAGGGGTGGAGCGAGCCTGAAGGTCCGGTCCGCTGGGTATTTGGCGGGCCAACCCGGCGGATGTCGCCCTGGGCGCGCGCCATCAAGCGCGATATCGAACGGGCAAAGCGGCTGGACATTATCACCGCCTATTTTGCCCCCACCCCGGCAATGCTGCGACGGCTTGATGCGGCGGGCAAGCGCGGGCGGGTGCGGATTGTGCTTGCGTCCAAGAATGATCACGGCGCGGCCATCTGGGCATCGCGCTTCACCTATGCCGGGCTGTTGCGCAACCGGGTTGAGATTTACGAATATCAGCCAACCAAATTGCACACCAAATTGTTCGTCGTCGACGACTGCGTCTATATCGGATCGGCCAATTACGACGTGCGCGGCCTGTATCTGAATCTGGAGATGATGCTGCGAATAGAGGATGCGGCGTTCGCGGCCCATGTCCGCGGCTATGTCGACGCCGAAGTCGCCGATTCGGAACGGATTACCGCTGCCGTGTACCGTTCGCGCACCAGCTGGTGGATGCGGATCAAGCAAGCGGTGGCGTTTTTTGCGATGACGGTGCTCGATTATCACGTCACCAAGGGGCTGAATTTCGGGCCCGACCGCCGGAGATAAGGCGCGCGCGCCGTGCCCTGCGGGGTTGCACCGCTGCGCGAACTGCCTAATCGGGGCGCATGCATAAACGCCTTGGCCAAACTGCCGTGATCTTTTTGTCGGTGCGCACCGATGATGATCATGCGGGTTATGCAGCGGCCGCCACCGCGATGGACGCGCTTGCCGCTGAACAACCGGGTTATCGCGGCATGGAAAGCGTGCGCGGCGCCGACGGGCTGGGCATCACCGTCAGCTATTGGGCCGATGATGCCAGCGCCAAAGCGTGGCGCGACAACCCTGAGCATAAGGTGATCCGTGATCTGGGCCGGTCGCGCTGGTATCAACGATATGATCTGGTGGTGGCAGAGGTGATGCGCGATTATGACTGGCACCGCGCCGGGGAAGCAGCATGACCCTGCCCAAGGTTACCGACCGCGATTTCGGGCTGATGTTCCTGGTGATGCTGACGATTGCGGCGGGCAATACCGCGCTGCAATCGATTTTGCCCGCGCTTGGCCGATCGCTGAAGGTGGCGGATAGCGGGGTTGCGGCGGCGTTTTCGGTATCGGCGCTGTTATGGGTCATTGCCGCGCCCTATTGGGCCAAACGATCCGACCGGCATGGTCGGCGGGCGATGATATTGCTCGGCATGGTTGGTTTTGCGGTGTCGTTGGGGCTGTGCGGGCTGTTTTTGATGGCGGGCATCAATGGCTGGATTAGCGGGACGGCAGCGTTCCTGCTCTTTATCGGCGGGCGGCTGATCTATGGCACTTTTGGCTCGGCAGCGCCGCCCGCTGTGCAGGCACTAGTCGCCGGACGCACCACGCGCGACGAACGCACCAAGGCGCTGACGCTGCTGGGTTCGGCCTTTGGACTGGGAACAATATTGGGGCCGGCAATCGCGCCGTATCTGATCCTGGGATGGATCGGCCATGTCCATGTCGGGCTGGCGGGACCTGCGTTTATTTTCTCCGCCTTTGGCGTGGCGATGGTGGTGGCGATTTACCGCGTGCTGCCCGATGATCGCGACCAGCCGATCGATCATGTCGCCGCCGTCAACGCCTATCCTTCCATCGCCGGGCAAAGCAGCGGCGCCAGCATCACCGTCGCCACATCGCGCGATACCGAACATGTCGCCTTTGGCGATCCGCGTATCCGCAACTGGATGATCGCCGGGCTGGTGATGGGCCACGCCCAGGCGATGACGGGCCAGGCCATCGGGTTTCTGGTGATTGACCGGCTGGGCCTTGCCCCGGTCGATGCCTTGCAGCCAACCGGGCTGGTGCTGATCATGGGCGCAGGGGCTGCGTTGCTGGCGCAATGGGGGATTATTCCCCTGCTCAACCTCAATCCCCGCCGGCTGATCCTGATCGGGCTGGTCACCGCGGCTGTCGGCACCGTGCTGACGGGCATGGCAACATCGCTGTACGGGATTGCGGTGTCATTTGCGCTGGCGTCACTAGGGTTTGGCTTTACCCGGCCGGGCTTTACCGCCGGGGCGTCGCTGGCCGTTGGGCCCGAAGGCCAGGGATCGGTGGCGGGCAAGGTAACATCAGTCAACGGTGCGGCATTTGTGCTTGGCCCGTCGATTGGCGTCGGGCTGTACGAACTTTACAAACCGCTGCCCTATTTGATCGCCGGATTTGCGCTGTTGGTGATGTTCGCGGTCGCCTGGTACCGGCTGCACGACCACGGCGCTGCACCGGCGGCGGACTGATCACCAGCCACCGGACATAAAAAAAGGCCGACCCCAAAGGGATCGGCCGTGAAAGTTTTTAGGAGAGGATGCCTGAAAGGCCTGCTCTATGTGCAGTGCAGCAGAAAATTGTGCAAGTGCGAAAAGAAAAACCGCGATTGCGATTCTTGCAATTGGTTATGGCGTTAGACGCAACCGTAATGATATGAATGTCGCTGGATATTCCATGATGCACCGCACCAGGGAGGGGGCGTTTTGCGCAGATTGCCACCGCTAACCGCGATTGAGGCGTTTGTTCAGGTCGCACGATTAGGGTCTGTAAAGGCCGCCGCGCAGGAACTGGCGCTGTCCGCCCCTGCCCTTAGCCGCCGGGTCCAGGCGCTTGAACGCTTTATCGGACGCCCGTTATTTGATCGCCGCCATCAGGCAATGGAGCTGAACGCGGACGGCGAACGGATGATCGCCCAGATTGCCCCGGCGCTCGACATTCTATCCGATGCCGTCGAATCGCTCACCAGCGGCGATGTGTGGCGCTTGCGGCTGGGCGTGTTGCCGCTGTTTGCAACCCAGCGGCTGTTCCCCAAGCTGGGTAGCCTGCGCGCGCTCCACCCCGATTTGCACCTGGATATCGATACCGCCGGCCATGGCACCACCCGGCTGGGCGAGGGGCTGGATGCCGCCATTGTGCTGCAGCGCGATGTCGATCCGGCACTGTATGCGCGGCGGCTGGATCGCAACACCATCTATGTCATCGGCGCGCAAACGCTGATTGATGGGCCATCACCGATTGTCGATCCGCGCCAGCTCGCCGGGCTGACCGCGCTGGTTCACCGCGACATTCCCGACACATTTGCGACCTGGTGCAACGCCGCCGGGCTGCCGGGGCTTGAACCACGCGCCATCGACCATTTCGATTCGGGCGCATTGATGCTGGAGGCGGTGGCGCAGGGGCTGGGCGTTGCCTTCATGCACGCCAATCATTTCAACGACGCGCACGACCCGCGGTTAACGCGGCTGTTCGATGTCGAGGTGGAAAGCCCCTACAGCTATTGGTTCGTCTGCCGTCCCCGGGCGCTGCAACAGCGCCCGGTCAAGCTGTTCCATGACTGGCTGATCGACGCGCTGGGCGCGCCGGGGGAATAGCCGGCCTTAGCATGCGACATGGCTTCCCCCGTTCGCCCTGCGCTTGTCGAAGGGCTGCCTATCTTGTCGACGGCGGAAAAGAAAAGCAGGGCTTCGACGGGCTCAGACCGAACGGGGGGAGCGATTTCTCCCCCCAATCGCCCCGATTCAAGCAGCGCGCATCGTCACGATCTTGCCGGGCGCGCGTGGTGGTTCGCCCTTGGGCAGCGAATCGATATGATCCATGCCGTCAATCACTTCGCCCCACACGGTATATTGGCCGTCGAGGAAGCGCGCATCATCAAAGCAGACGAAGAACTGGCTGTTGGCGCTGTTTGGCGATGAACTGCGTGCCATCGAGCAGACACCACGCACATGCGGTTCACGGCTGAATTCGGCCTTCAGATCCGGCTCGTCTGATCCGCCCATCCCGGTGCCGGTGGGGTCGCCGCCCTGCGCCATGAAGCCTGAGATAACGCGGTGAAAGATGACGCCGTCATAAAAACCGGCATTGGCCAGCGCTGCAATCCGCGCGACATGGCCGGGCGCCAGATCGTGGCGCAGCTTGATAATCACATCGCCGGTTTCCAGCGTCATCGTCAGCGTGTTGAATTCGTCTGCCATCGGGGCATCCTTTATTGCGGGAAAATTGATGACGCGGCCCTAGCGATGCTGGCCGCTGCTGGCAAATCGATATGGCGGCAGGCCAAGTCGCGCATTGGATTGGCAATCGGGGTGCAGATGGGTAGAGCGCAGGGGTTCATCAGCAAGCGCCCAGGAGGTCAATCATGAGCGAGACCGATCTGGCGCAAACCGAATTGGCCGGTGACAGCAACCAGCTCGATTCGGACGATCTGCTAAAGCCTGAATTTGTCCGCGCGGTGCTCGATGCGGTTGACCAGGGCGATACAGAGGGCGCGCGGGCGCTGGTGGAGCCGCTGCACCCCGCCGACATTGCCGATCTGTTCGAACTGGTGCCCGGCGAACAGCGCGCCGCGCTGGCAACGGCAATCACCGATCTGCTCGACGGCGACGTGTTTGCCGAAATGAATGATTATGTGCGCGAGGCGTTGATCGATGCGCTCGACCCCGCACAGATCGCCACGATTGCAGCCGAACTCGATACCGATGATGCCGTCGCGATTATCGAGGATATGGAAGAGAGCGATCAGCGCGCCGTGCTGCGCGCGCTCGACCCCGATGATCGCGCCGCGATTGAAGAGGCGCTGTCCTATCCGGAAGAATCCGCCGGCCGCCTGATGCAGCGCGAGCTGATCGCGGTGCCGGAGCATTGGACGGTGGGCGATGTGCTCGATTATCTGCGCGGCAATGATGATCTGACGACCGATTTCTGGGAAATTTTTGTCGTTGATCCAGCACATAAGCCGGTTGGCACCTGCCAGCTATCGTGGATCATGCGCACGCCGCGACTGGTGGCGATGGCCGATGTGATGAAGCGCGAACAAACGCTGATTCCGGTCGACATGGATCAGGAAGAGGTCGCGCTGCGGTTCCAGAAATATGCGCTGATCTCCGCGGCCGTTACCGACACCAATGGTCGACTGGTCGGGATGATCACGGTGGATGATATCGTCCACATCATCAGCCAGGAAGCCGGCGAAGACATATTGCGGCTGTCCGGCGCGGGTGAGGGCGACATTAACGAGCCCGTGTTTGAAAGCTATAAAACACGGGTGCGCTGGCTGATCGCCAATTTGTTCACCGCCTTGCTCGCCTCCGGCATCATCGCGCTGTTTGAAGGCACGATTGCGCGCATGGTGGCGCTGGCCACGCTGATGCCGATTGTTGCGGGCGTTGGCGGCAATGCTGGCACACAGACGATGGCGGTAACGGTGCGCGCGATTGCGACCAACCAGCTGACCGATTCGAACACCTGGCGCACCATCCGGCGCGAGATCCGCGTCGCGTTGCTGAACGGTGCGACGATTGCTCTGGTGATTGGCATCGGCGTGACGGTGGTTTTTCAAAATGCCCAGCTTGGCGGGGTGATCGCCGCGGCGATGATGACCAACATTCTGGTCGCAGGGCTGGCGGGTGTGCTGGTGCCCGTGACGCTAGATCGGATGCGGACCGATCCGGCGGTTTCCTCCTCCATCTTTGTGACGATGACGACCGATTCGATGGGCTTTTTCGCGTTTCTGGGGCTGGCGACGCTGACCGGGTTGACCGGCTGACTTGACGATCCGGCGGACGGGCCGCACGCACAGCGCATCATGCCGCTTCACTTAACAAAGGTCGCCTTTGGCGCGACCAGTACCGATCACCTCGCCGAAAGACTCCTCGCGCGCGCAGAGATGGGGCCGTTGTTTTTGACGACGCGGTATCTGCCAAAGCGCCATGAAGAGATTGCAGGGCCCGTTGGCGCGGGGGGGTCGCTATTCTGGATCATCAAACACCAGCTGATCGCCCGTTCCCCCATCACCAGCTTTGGCGAGGCGGAAGGGGGCAAGGTCGCCATCATCCTTGATCCGCACCTGGTGCTGGTGCGCGCCGTGCCCAAGCGCGCCCATCAGGGCTGGCGCTATCTGGAAGGGGCGGATGCGCCGGTTGATCTGATCGGCGATGCAACCGATGTCGATCAGATGCCGCCCGCGCTGATGAGCAAGCTGGCGGCGCTGGCGTTATTGTGAACCGCAGCGGATCGGGCCACCACCCGTTGAATGGTTTTTGCAGGCAGGCTTGCCGATAACGGTAATCGCGCCCAGCCCCGTGGAGGTAAGGTCTGCGGTGTAGCGCGCGTTGAGCCGCAGTTCGCCATTACCCTCTGATCGCGCGATCACATCATTGGCGACCAGCGCCGTGGCGTCGACCGTACCCGGCCCGGACAATTGAAACCGCGCGCGACCGCTGCGCCCGGCAAGCGTTATCGTGCCCGAACCAATCACCGTCGCAACAAGCTGGTCCGCACCCATCCCTTGCACATTCAGCGCCCCGGCACCGTTTACCGACACATCAATCCGCTGGCCGATCATCCGCATGACCGTCAGCCGCCCGCCGCCGTTGACATTGGCTGACCGCAAAACGGGGGTGGAAAGGGTGATCACCAGCGCAATTTTGGCGGCGGGCGCCGCTTCCCCGACCAGCAGCGGACGCGCGCGTACGATCAGCGTCTGCCCCTCAACCGCCAGCACCACGGCATCCAACGCGCGCTCATCACCGGTCGCGCGGGCTGCGGGCGATTTGCCGGTGGTCAGCCTCACGTCAAACGCACCGTCAACACGAATGCGTTCAAAACTGCCGATCGAATAATTCCGGTCGGCGGCGCGAGCCGGTGCAGCGGCAAGCCCTGCCACCGTGATAAGCGCGAGCAAGATCAATCGACAATCCATCGCCCGTGCATCGCACCGATCATCCCCGCCCGGCAAGCCCGGCGACGGGATTACTTGCCGCAGGTAACGCTGCCCGATCCCAGCTTGCTGGTGGTGCAGGTGGCGTTGCTGCCCATATCGACATCGCCCGACCCCAAAATCTGGACCGTCGCGGGGCCGTTTATGTCGGCGCGCACGCTGCCCGATCCGGCGATGGACGCATCTGCCGAGCTTGCCTTCACCCCGGCGACATCGACATCGCCTGATCCGGCAATCGCGATCTTCAGCTTGTCGGCGGTGCCTTTTGCAGAGATTTCGCCTGAACCGGCAATGTTGAAATCCGCCGATTTCACCTTCAGCGCGGCGATTGCGATGCTGCCGGAACCCGCATTTGATGCCTCAAAACTATCGCCTTCGGCGGCGGCCACTGTCATGTCGCCCGAACCGGCGACATTGGCGCTGGTCAGGCGCGGCAGGGTGACGAAGATTTTCGCGCCCTTGTAGCTGCCCCAGTTAAAGCTGGGATCAGACTTACGACCAATTTTCAGCATATCGCCGTCGCGCTCAATCTTCAGCCGGTCGAGCACTTCGCTCGGCCCCTCGGCACGGACGCTGAATTTTTCGGCGAGCGTAACCGACACATCGTCTGATCCGCGCAGCGAAACGCCGGTGAAATCGGCAACCGCAAAGCTGCGCGACGATCCGCTGCCGGTGGCGGCAACGCCGTCATCCCCGCCAAAGAAGCTCGCACCCGAACATGCGGCCAGCGGGAGAAGGGCAGGAACAAGGGCCATCAGGATCGGCGTGCGCATCGGTCATTTCCTCATTGTGTATTGTTACAATAACACACTAGCGCGCATGCCGCAAACAGAAATGGGGCAAATAAAAGGGGCGGCCGTTGCCGACCGCCCCTTTATGCCGAGTTGACCCCTGCCCGGTTTAGGCCGGTTCCTTGGCCTTGTTGTGAATGGCGGCCGCCTTGCGCAGGATTTCCAGGATTTTTTCCTGTGCCGTCGGCTCATCGACCTGCTCCATCGCGGCCAGTTCGCGCGCAAGGCGGCTGGTGGCGGCTTCGAAGATCTGGCGTTCGGAATAGCTCTGCTCGGGCTGATCATCGGCACGGAACAGATCGCGGACCACTTCGGCAATCGACACCAGGTCGCCCGAATTGATCTTGGCTTCATATTCCTGTGCACGGCGCGACCACATGGTGCGCTTCACGCGGGGCTTGCCGGTCAGCGTATCAAGCGCCTCCCGCAGCGTTTTGTCTGACGACAATTTGCGCATGCCGACACTTTCGGCTTTATTGGTGGGCACGCGCAGCGTCATGCGTTCTTTTTCGAAGCGCAGCACATATAGTTCAAGCTGCATCCCGGCAATTTCCTGCCGTTGCAGTTCAATCACACGGCCAACGCCGTGCTTGGGATAAACAACATAGTCACCGACGTCGAAGGACAGCGCCTTGGCAGCCATTCTGTTGAGCCTTTCCGTGATCGTGGCCCCTGGATTGCGCGCTTGCGGCCTTGGCGGTCGGCGCGGCGGGGGCGGTGTGTGTGCAATTCTCCGTAGCGGCGGCGCGCATCGGCACCTCCGTCACCCATTGTTTAACACAGTCGTCACAAAAATACCAGCCGGACGACATCGCAGCCGCGTTACCGCCGCGCGGTGATCGCCTTGGGCTAACCCGCCAGCGACGCCGGTGCGCAAAACCGACACGTCCACAGGCCCTTATTGCCTGCGATTCGCGGGGCCGATGTCAGTGGCGTGAAATCAGTCGCCCTGGCCGGGTTCAGGCGAAAACAGCTCTTCAAACTTGCCTTCGCGACCCTTGAAATCATCGGCGTCGGCTGGCGCTTCGCGCTTGCGCGTGATGTTGGGCCATTCAGCAGAGAATTTCGTGTTGATTTCCAACCACTTCTCAAGCCCGCTTTCGGTATCGGGCAGGATTGCTTCTGCA
>JBBSCC010000115.1:0-9399 GCA_038250735.1 Sphingomonadales bacterium
AGCGCGCGCCAGAACGGCGTGAAGATCTTATACTGCCCGCCGCTGCCGGTGGTAATCGATCCTGCCGGGGCCAGATAATTGCCGTCATGCAGCACCAAATCGAGCTGTTTTGCCACTGCCGCCTGGGCATTGCGCCACCAGGGTTCGTAATGGCGCAGCGCATGAATGCGGGTGGCACCCGTCTCCACCGCCAACGCTGCCAGCACATCATCGCTCTTGCCGCGCCGCAGGATCAACCGCGATCCCCCGGCCCGCAGCGCGGCATCGAGCGACGTCATGCTCTGGTGGAGCCACCAGCGCGATGCACCACCCATGCGGCGCTGCCGGGGCGTTTCGTCGTCCAGGATGTAAACCGGGATAACCGGCCCTTCAGCCGCCGCCGCGATCAGCGCGGCTTGATCAGCCAGCCGCAAATCGCGGCGAAACCACAGGATTGTCGTCATTATTGCTCCCCGGCGGCGCGACGTGACGGCGTTGTCCGCAGCGCATGCCCCTGCCCCGCCAATTTTGCGGTGGTGAAGGCGGCCCCCAGCCGTATAATCGAAGCGACGTGTCGGCCAGCCACTTCCATCGCATCATGCCCATAACCGCCGCCAAGCGTGCTGGCGAGCGGCAGGCCGCGCGACGTGGCGAGGTGGGCGATCAAATCCTCGCGCTGTTCCAGTCCGTTCGCCGTCAGCTTCAACCTGCCCAACCGATCCCCCTCATATGGATCAACCCCCGCCTGATACAGAATCAGTTCGGGGCGAAACGAATCGATCAACGGCACCAATGTCGCCGCCAATGTTTCCAGATAGGCCGCATCGCCCACCCCGTCGGGCAATGGCACATCGACCGTCGACCGCGCTTTGCGCACTGGAAAATTCTTGTCGGCATGGATGGAATAGGTCGCAATCCCCGGCCTGCCCGCCGTCAGCGCCGCTGTGCCGTCCCCCTGATGCACATCGCAGTCGACAATCAACACCCGCGCCACGTGACGCTCCTCAATCAGCCGAACCGCGGTGATTGCCAGATCGTTGAAGACGCAAAACCCCGCCCCGGTATCGCCCAGCGCGTGGTGGCTGCCACCCGCGCTGTTGGCGGCAAAACCGTGATCCAGCGCAAGCTTAGCCGCCGCCCATGTGCCGCCCAGCACAATCTGTGCGCGGCGGGCGACTTGCGGGGTGACGGGAAAGCCGATCCGCCGTTCCTTATGGGCCGGCACGCGGGCGTCGATCACCTCTGCCACATAATCGGCATCGTGAACGGCCTCCAGCCAGTCAACGGGCATCGGCTCGGGCGTATGCCAGTCGATCGCGACGCCGCTTTGCACCAGCAAGTCGCGCACCAGCCCGTTCTTGTTCCATTGGTACCCGCTGCGGCTGGGCGCGGGGGCGACATAATCGGGATGATGGACGACAGCGAACACGCCGCTTAGGTAGGGCGCAACGCGCCACCGCGCCAGCACAACAACGATGTCCAGGAGCCTGCCATGACTGATCACTATACCAACCCCGATGTGGCCATGTTCCTTGCCTTTCTGAACGCCCTGCCCGGCCCCAAAACGCATGAACAACCGCCTGCAGTGGCGCGAGCGATGTATGTCGCCAGCAAGGATGTGGCCGACCTGCCGATTGGCGAGCTGGCGGTGATGCGGGATTTGTCCGCACCCGGCGCGGCGGGGCCAATCCCGCTGCGGCTGTTCGATTCGCGCGCTGATCGGGCGGCTGGCCCGGCGGTGGTATTCTTCCACGGCGGCGGCTTTGTGATCGGTGATCTTGATACGCATGCCGGGATTTGTGCGGAGATGGCCCGTCAGCTCGACATGCCGGTGATCGCGGTTGATTATCGGCTGGCCCCGGAACACCCCTTTCCAGCGGCGACCGACGATTGTGAGGCGGCGGCACGCTGGGTGGCGGGCAGCCCGGCTGAACTGGGGCTAACAGTCACTGGGCTGGTGCTTTCTGGCGATAGCGCCGGCGGCAATTTGACCATCGTAACCGCCATGGCGCTGCGCGATGCGCCCGCCGCTGTGCCGGTCATCGCGCAATTCCCGATTTACCCTACCGTCGACCGCGCCGATGCGCATGGTTCGTTTGAGATGTTTGGCGAGGGCCGGTTGCTGACCAAGGACGGGATGAAGTGGTTCGACGAAGCCTATGCCGCAACGCCGGGCGATTGGCGCGCCGCGCCGCTGCACGCCGATCATCGCGGCATGCCGCCAACGCTGGTCATCACCGCCGGGCTTGATCCATTGCGCGATCAGGGCCGCGCCTATGCCGCCGCGCTGATCACGGCGGGTGTGCCGACGGCGTACCGTGAGGCAATTGGCAACATCCATGGATTTGTGACGCTGCGTAAGGCCATCCCATCGGCACAGGTCGAAGTGAACGGCGCGCTGGGCGTGTTGAAGGCCATTATTGCTGAGGCAGTGGCGGCGCAGGCGTGAGCGACCTGGCCTATCGCCCGTGCGCGGGGATTATGATTATCAATGATGCCGGGCTGATCTTTGTCGGGCAACGGATCGACAGCATAGCGGAGGCCTGGCAGCTGCCGCAGGGCGGGATTGACGATGGCGAGGATGCGCAGGCCGCCGCGCTGCGCGAGTTGGGCGAGGAAACGGGCATTGCGCCCGGCCATGTCACGCTGATCGCAGAGGCACCGGGCGAGTATTTCTACGATCTGCCCGATGATCTGGTGGGCAAGGTTTGGAAGGGCAAATGGCGCGGACAGCGGCAGCGCTGGTTCCTGTACCGCTTCACCGGCACCGATGCGGACGTGAACATCGCCACCGATCATCAGGAATTCCGCGCGTGGCGCTGGGCCAGCCCGGCGGACGTGATTGCGCTGGCAGTGCCGTTCAAGCGCAAGCTGTACGAAGATGTGTTTGCGGCGCTATCGGCGCATCTGCCCTAGAGCTGGATGACTTTACTTTGACCCGTTCGTTTCGAGCGAAGTCGAGAAACATGCCACGAGCGCTGCGCGGGGTGTCTCGACTTCGCTCGACACGAACGGTTTGGGTGGCGAGTCAATCTGAACTCACCCCGCCCTAATAAGGCTTGGCGACCATAAGCCAAACCGCAGCCACCAGCGGCACCGTGCCGATCAATCCCCAGATAATCCAGTTCAGGCTGTCGCGGCGATAGCTGTCCGGTATCTCGCCACCATTGGCAAAGCCCTTGGCCGCCCGCGCCTGCCGCACCTGAATGGGCACCAGAATGATGAGCCAGATCAGGCCAGCCGCTACAAACATCACTTGGCTCCAGATTAGCCAGAATGAGCCGAACGGGTTCAACCCGGCGATCCACGCCGCGCCGTATCCGCCGCCGATCGTCAGCACGATGCCCCAAAAGGTCAGGCTCCAATCGGTAATCGTCACCAGTCGTTGGGCGAAACCGATAATCCGCGCGTCACCGGTGCGATCGGCAAACACTTTCCAGAACGCCGTGGCGGTGATGTTGCCCATCAGCATGACGATGCCGGTAATGTGCAGAAACTTGGCGATGTCATAGGCCATGATGCGGGTCGTCATCCTGTCGAGCTGGGTGCAGTGACGCCTTGCCGCCCGTCCCCGGACCGGTCAAGCGGGCGCGGCGACCGCAAATGGGTGGAGCAAGTGCATCCAAGCCGCTATCAAGCCGCATGATTTCGCTTTCCCCCGTCGAACACCGCCTGATTGATGTCGCTGCCGATCAGCCGATGCTCGCGCAGGTTGAGCGCTGGGCGGCGATCAATTCGGGCACGCGCAATCTGGCCGGGCTGGCCGCCGTGGCGGGCGAACTGGCGGATGCGTTTTCGGCGCTGCCGGGTGATCTGACGCTGGTTGATGCGCCTGCGGTGGAGGCGGTGACCAATGATGGCACGGTTCAACTGCTCGATCATGGCCAGCATTTGCAGCTGTGCGTCCGGCCCGAAGCGGCGCTGCGCATATTGCTGACCGGGCATATGGACACGGTGTTTCCGGTTGATCACCCGTTCCAGACGCTGGAACACCGCCCCGACGGGACGATCAACGGCCCCGGTGTTGCCGATATGAAAAGCGGCCTCGCGCTAATGCTCGCCTCGCTGACCGCGCTGGAGGATAGCCCGCTGGCCAGCCGGATCGGCTATGACGTGCTGATCAATTCCGATGAGGAAACCGGGTCGTTATCATCCGCCCCGCTGATCGCGCAGGCCGCGCGGGGCAAGATCGCCGCGCTCACCTATGAACCCGCGCTGCCCGATGGCACGCTGGCCGGGGCGCGGGGCGGCACGGGGAATTTTTCCATCGTGGTGCGCGGCCGCAGCGCGCATGCCGGGCGCAACCCCGATGATGGCCGCAACGCGCTGGTCGCCGCGGCTGACATCGCGCTGATGCTCACCACCGCGCGCAGCCCGACGCTGTCGGTGAACCCGGCGCGGATCGATGGCGGCGGGCCGAACAATGTGGTGCCCGATCTGGCGATATTGCGGGTCAATTTCCGCCCTGCGTCGGCGGAAGAGATTGATCGCGCGCGGGCGCATATCGATATGGTGGTGGCGGCCGTGGCGCAGCGTCATGACGTTAACGTCACGGTACATGGCGGCTTCAATCGCCCGCCCAAACCGATTGATCCCGGCGCGGCCAAACTGTTTGCGCTGGTGAAGGCGGCGGGCGCTGATCTGGGGCTGGACATTGCGTGGCGCGCGACGGGCGGGGTGTGCGACGGCAACAACATTGCGGCATGCGGCGTACCGGTGGTCGACACGATGGGCGCACGCGGCGGTGCGATCCATTCGTCGGACGAATTTTTGCTGGTCGACAGCCTGGCGGAGCGCGCGGCGCTATCCGCGCTTACCATCTTGCGCATCGCCGAGCGGGGGCATTTATGACGTTTCGAATCCGGGCCGCGCGCGGCAAAGACCTGCAATCGCTGTACGAAATGGCCAAGCTGACCGGCGGCGGCTTCACAAACCTGCCACCTGATCGCACGGCGTTGCGCGCCAAGCTGGATCGCAGCGATGCCGCCTATGCCCGCACGGATGGCGGGATTGAGGATGAGCTGTTCCTGCTGGTGCTGGAAAACGCCGCCACGGGTGAGGTGCGCGGCACGTGCCAGATCTTCGCCAAGGTGGGCCAGAAATACCCGTTTTACAGCTATCGTATTGGCGCGTTGACCCAGCACAGCAAGGAACTGGGCCGCACATTTCGCGCCGATATGCTGGCGTTAACGACAGATCTTGAGGGCGCATGTGAAGTTGGTGGGCTGTTCCTGCACCCCGGCGAGCGCGCGGGCGGATTGGGGCTGCTGCTCGCGCGCAGCCGCTATCTGTTCATCGCGATGCACCGCGCGCGCTTTGCCGATCGCATTCTGGCCGAATTGCGCGGGATTATTGACGAAGCTGGCGGATCGCCATTCTGGGACGGCGTAGCCGGGCGGTTTTTCGGGATGAATTTCCAGGACGCTGATTATTTCAACGCAACGCACGGCCACCAGTTTATCGCCGATCTGTTCCCCAAACACCCGGTCTACACCGCGATGCTGTCAGAAACCGCGCGCGCCGCGATTGGCCTGCCGCATCCATCTGGCCGTGCCGCGATGCGCATGCTGGAGAATGAGGGGTTCGCGTTCGAAAACTATGTCGATATTTTTGACGGCGGGCCGACGATGACCGCCAAGACTGATCAGGTCCGTTCCATCCGCGATGCGCAACCAGGGATTGTCGGGGCGGTTGGAGACATCACCGCTGAGCCAGCCCTGATCGCCACCGGCACCATGAGCGATTTCCGCTGCTGCTTTGGCCATGCGGGCGGCGACAACGCGGCGCTGACCATCGACCCGGCCACAGCGGCAACGCTGGATATTGGCGCGGGGGCTGCGATCCGGTGGGTGGCACGGTAATGGCGATGGTGGAGATTAATTTCGACGGGCTGATCGGCCCCAGCCATAACTATGCTGGCCTCAGCCACGGCAATCTGGCCGCGACACGCAACGCCGGTGCCACATCGCGCCCGCGCGCTGCTGCGTTACAGGGCATTGCCAAGATGCGCGCCAATCTGGCGCTGGGGCTGACGCAGGGCATCTTGCTGCCGCACCCCCGGCCCGATCACCGCTGGTTACGCACACTAAATACCGATTACGCCGCCGCCCCGCTGCCGATGAAGGCGCAGGCGCTGTCCGCATCGGCAATGTGGGCCGCGAACGCCGCGACGGTTTCACCTGCCCCTGATACCGATGACGGGCGCTGCCACCTGACGGTCGCCAATCTGGTGACGATGCCCCACCGCAGCCATGAATGGCCGGGCACGCTGGCGCAGTTGCGGCTGATCTTTGCCAACCCGGCCTTTTCCGTTCACGCCCCCGTCCCCGCCCCGTTCGGCGATGAGGGTGCGGCGAACCATATGCGCATGGCCGATCACCATGATGCGCCCGGCATCGAGATTTTCGTCTACGGCGTCTCCGGTGGCAGTTTTCCGGCGCGCCAGCGGATTGAGGCAAGCGAATCGGTTGCGCGCAGCCACCGGCTTGACCCCGGCTGCACGCTGTTCGTTGAGCAATCGGAGGCCGCGATTGCGGCTGGCGCTTTCCATAATGACGTTGTCGCCGTGGCGAACGGGCCAGTGCTGTTCGCGCATGAACAGGCCTTTGCGGACAAAGCTGGCTTTTATGCCGCGCTGCATGATCGCATGCCAACCGCGCAGATTGTGGAGGTGCCCGCCAATGCGGTCAGCCTGGATGATGCGATTACATCCTATCTGTTCAACGCGCAGTTGGTCACGCTGCCCGGTGGGGCCATGGCGCTGATCCTGCCCGAGGAAGCACGCGCGAACCCCCGCGTCTGGGCCTGGTTGCAGGCAATGATCGCCGGCAATGGCCCGATCCGCCGACTTGAGGTGGTGAATGTGCGCGAATCGATGGCCAATGGCGGTGGCCCGGCGTGCCTGCGGCTGCGCGTAGTGGCCGATCCTGCGACCATCGACCCGCGCTTTCTAGTGGACGACGCGCGGCTTGATCAGATCGCCGCGGTCGTGGAGGCGTATTGGCCCGAAGCGATTGACCCAGCCGATATCGGCAACCCCGCATTGATCGCCCAGATCGAGCAGGCATATGCCGCATTGATGCCGGTGATCGGCCTTACCCACGCCGAATCTGTCGGGTTAATTGACAGTTTACCATAGGTGTAAACGCGGATTGGCGCTTTTCCGGGATTGGCCCGGCGCTTGCTTAACAAAGGCCATGCTGCACAAGATTGGCCAGTTGTTCGTCATCAAGACCAAGTTCGAGGCCTTCCTCGTGATCTACGGGCTTGGCACCGGGGCGATTGAGCGCGGTGTGCACTATCTGCAGCAATATCCCGGCTTTGGTGGCTGGTTGCTGTTTTCCGTCTGCCCGATTGCCGTTTTCATGGCAGGCGCGCGCATCCTCGATTCGCTTGATCGGCAAGCCGAAGATTGATCCAGCTTTCGGCGACGCAATTTTTGCTTGGTAGCGGCGGCGCGCCGGATGACTATTTCAACGGGCATGAACGCCCCTCTCACCCATTTGCAACGGCTTGAGGCCGAGAGCATCCACATCATGCGCGAGGTTGTTGCCGAGGCGACTAACCCGGTCATGCTGTATTCCGTGGGCAAGGATTCAGCCGTCATGCTGCATCTTGCGCGCAAGGCATTCTACCCCGCCCCGCCGCCCTTCCCATTGCTCCACGTCGATACCACCTGGAAGTTTCGGGCAATGTACGATCTGCGCGCGCGTGCAGCGGCCGAGGCGGGCATGTCGCTGATCGTTCACCAGAACCCCGAGGCCAAGGCGCTGGGCATCAACCCGTTCGATCATGGCAGCCGCCACACCGATATGTGGAAGACCGAGGGGCTGAAACAGGCGCTGGAAAAACACGGCTTTGATGCAGCATTTGGCGGCGCGCGCCGCGATGAGGAAAAATCGCGCGCCAAGGAACGGATTTTCAGTTTCCGGTCCGCGCACCAGCGCTGGGACCCCAAAAACCAGCGGCCCGAGCTGTGGCGGCTGTACAATGCCCGCAAACACAAGGGCGAGAGCATCCGCGCTTTCCCGATCTCCAACTGGACCGAGCTGGATATCTGGCAATATATCCAGATTGAAAACATTGAGATTGTCCCGCTGTATTTCGCCGCACCGCGCCCCACGGTGGAGCGCGACGGGATGCTGCTGATGGTCGATGATGATCGCTTCCGGCTACACCCCGGCGAAGTGCCGGTTGAGCGATCCGTCCGGTTCCGCACGCTTGGCTGTTACCCATTGTCGGGCGCGGTGGAGAGCGAGGCGACGACACTGAACCAGGTTATCCAGGAAATGCTGCTGACCACCACCAGCGAGCGGCAGGGCCGCGCGATTGACCATGATCAGGCGGCCAGCATGGAAAAAAAGAAGCAGGAGGGGTATTTCTGATGCACGCCCCCACCGCCCCCGCCGGCCCAGGCTATACCGCTGACACGCTGATCGCTGAGGATATCGACGCCTATCTGCGACTGCACCGGCATAAATCGATGCTGCGTTTCATCACCTGCGGATCGGTGGACGACGGAAAGTCTACGCTGATCGGGCGGTTGCTGTATGATTCAAAGATGATCTTTGAAGATCAGCTCGCCGCGCTGGAGGCTGATAGCCGCCGGTCGGGCACGCAGGGTGAGGCGATTGATTTCGCGCTGCTGGTCGACGGTCTGGCCGCAGAGCGCGAACAGGGCATCACCATCGACGTCGCCTACCGGTTTTTCGCGACCGAAAAGCGCAAGTTCATCGTCGCTGACACCCCGGGGCACGAACAATATACCCGCAACATGGTGACAGGCGCGTCGACCGCCGATCTCGCCGTGATCCTGATTGACGCGCGCAAGGGCGTGCTCACGCAAACCCGGCGGCACAGCTATCTCACTCAGTTGATCGGCATCCGGCACATTGTGCTGGCGGTGAACAAGATGGACTTGGTCAATTATGATCAGGCCCGGTTTGACGAGATTGTCGCTGATTACCGGCAATTTGCCGACTCAATTGGTATCAGCGCGTTCACCGCCATCCCGCTTTCCGGCTTCAAGGGCGATAATGTCGCGACGCGATCAGCGGCGATGCCGTGGTACACCGGGCCGTGTCTGATCGAGCATCTCGAATCGGTCGATGTGTCGACGGACAGCGCGGCGGCACAGTCGTTCCGCATGCCAGTGCAATGGGTGAACCGCCCTAACCTCGATTTTCGCGGGTTCGCCGGGCTGATCGCAAGCGGACAGGTGCGACCAGGGGACCGGGTGCGGATTCTGCCATCCGGCCGGCTGAGCACGATTGCACGCATCGTCACGATGGACGGCGATCTGGATGTCGCGGTGGCAGGCCAATCGGTCACCTTGACGCTGGCCGATGAAGTCGATTGCTCACGCGGCGACGTGGTTGCGCTGGCGGACGATGCCCCTGAGGTAGCCGATCAATTCTCTGC
>JBBSCC010000116.1:0-9364 GCA_038250735.1 Sphingomonadales bacterium
CAGCCCGCCTGCGCTTGTTCGTAGCCTGGGTGTGGTGGGGGTGTTGTTCCTGACGCTGTCGTTGACCAGCCCCGTCTCCTCGCTGTTCGTGATCGTGCCGGGCATGTTGCGGGCGGCGGGCACGGGCGCGATCTGGGCGATGCTGCTGGCGGGGCTGGTATGCATTGCCACCGCCTATATCTATGCTGAACTGTCGTCGAAATGGCCGGTGGCGGGCGGCGAATATGTGATGGTGGCGCGCACGCTGGGGCCGTTGGCCGGATTTGTGATGCTGGGCGTCAACGTGTTCAACAACATCCTGTTTCCGCCCGCGCTGGCGCTGGGGTTGGCGGCGATTTTGGGGATGGTGTTGCCGGGTATTCCCGCCGTGCCGCTGGCGGTGGCGGTGATTGCCGGCGCGATGCTGGTCGCGGTGCTGGAAATTCGCGTCAATGCCTGGGTGACGGGTGTATTCCTGCTGGTTGAAGTGCTGGCGGTTGTGGCGGTGGTGGTGCTGGGTTTTGGCAATGCGGTGCGCCCGCTGGCCGATATGCTCGCCAACCCGGTGATGCTGGCGGCGAGCGGTACGAGTTTTGAACCTGCCTCTGCCGCATCCATGGGGCTTGCCGCCTCCATCGGCATTTTTGCGCTGAATGGATACGGTGCGGCCGTCTATTTCGGCGAAGAAATGCATGAGGCCCCGCGCAAGATTGCCCATGCGATTTTCTGGGCGGTGGCGCTAACGTTGCTGCTCGAAGTGATGCCGTTGCTCGCTATTTTGGCAGGCGCGCCTGATTTGAAGGCGATTTTTGCCAGCGATGATCCGTTCGGGCTGCTGGTGCGGATGCGCGCGGGTGATGAAGTGGCGGGCTGGGTGTCGATTGGTGTGGCGACGGCGGTGGTGAATGCCATTATCGCGTGCATCCTGGCCTGCGCGCGCTTTTTTTATGGCACCGCGCGGGATCGCTGCTGGGGCCGCCCGCTGGATGTGTGGCTGACGGCGATTCACCCGCGCTTCGGATCGCCGTGGATCAGCACATTGATCGCCGGTGGGGCAGGGATTGCGTGTTGTTTCCTGTCGCTTGAGCTGTTGCTGGTGTTAAGCGGCACCGGGCTGGTGGTGATTTATGCCGGCATCGCGCTGGCGATGATCCAGGGGCGGCGGCGTGGGATGCTCGCCGATGCCCCGTTCAAAAGCCCGCTTTATCCGCTGATGCCCATCGTGACGCTGATCGCGCTGGGATACATCATCTGGCTCAACTGGCTGGATGTGGAGGAAGGGCGACCGGGATTGCTGATGACGGGCGCACAGGTGCTGCTGTCGGGGTTGTATTATCTGTTGGTGTTGCGCCGCCGGGGCACTTGGGACGTTCATGTCCCGGACCTTGGAAAGGCGACCCCAGTATGACGATCAACCTGAGCGATTTCGAAGCAGGCGCTAAATATGACGGCGATTACGACGCCGATCTGGCCAAACTGCAGGAGCGGCTCGCGCATATCCAGGCCGCGCATATCTGCCACCAGCGGCGCGCGGCGATTATTTTTGAGGGCTGGGATGCGGCTGGCAAGGGTGGCATTATTCAGCGGCTGACGGCGGAATGGGATCCGCGTTATTTCCAGGTTTGGCCCATTGCCGCACCCAGCGCTGATGAAAAGGCGCGGCATTTCCTGTGGCGGTTCTGGCAGCGGCTGCCGCGCGACGGCGATATCGCGGTGTTTGATCGCAGTTGGTATGGCCGGGTGCTCGTTGAACGCGTTGAGGGTTTCGCCAGCGAGGCCGATTGGCGGCGCGGCTATGACGAGATCAACGAATTTGAGGCGCAGCAGGCCGATTCAGGCACGACGATCGTCAAGCTGTTCATCCATGTGACGCAGCCATCGCAGGACGAGCGGCTGAAGGAACGTCTAGATCACCCGTGGAAACGATGGAAGACCGGGCTGGACGATTATCGCAACCGCGCGCGCCGCAACGACTATCTGGACGCGATGGCAGAGATGTTTCGCCGCACCGATACGCGCTGGGGCCCGTGGAAGGTGATTGACGGCAACAACAAAAAGGCCGGGCGCATCGCCGCCCTGACGCACATCGCCGAACGGCTGGAGGCAAGCGTGCCCATGGACCCGCCCGCCATTGATCCGGCGCTGGAGAAAGTCGCTCGCAAGGCGCTTGGCCTCGGCTAGGGCAGGCTGATGGCACAGCGCCCGCATATCCTGCACCTGCATTCCAGCTTCGATCTGGGTGGCAAGGAAGCACGCGCGGTGCGGCTGATGAACGCTTGGGGAGACCGGGCGCGCCACACGATTGTATCAGGCGTGCCCGAAGCGCTGGGCGCGCGCGATGCGATTGCGGCGGGCGTCCCTTACGAAATCGCGCAAGATCCGCCACCGTTGACCGGGCGCCCCTCTGTTGCGCGCTATGAAGCGATTGCGCGCTATATACGCCGGTTCGATCTGGTGCTGACCTATAATTGGGGCGCGATTGACGGGGTGATGGCACGGCGTGTGTTCGGAAAGAACGTGCCGCCGCTGATCCACCATGAGGATGGCTTCAACGAAGATGAAGCGGGTGGGTTAAAGACGGAACGAAACGCCTATCGCCGCCTGGCGCTGGGCGCGGCGTATGCGCTGGTGGTGCCATCGCGCACGTTGGAGGCGATTGCGCTGGACGTGTGGAAGCAGCCGCGCGCGCGGGTCCACCGTATCGTTAACGGTATCGCGGTTGATCGTTATGCGGTCAAGCCTGAACCCCGTGCCATTCCCGGCTTTCGCCGCAAACCGGGCGAGGTGGTGATTGGAACGCTGGCGGGTCTGCGTGCGGTGAAAGATCTGCCGATGCTGGTGCGGGCAGCGGGCGGCTTATCGGGCAAATTTCAGCTGGTGATCGTGGGCGAAGGGCCAGAGCGGGCGAACATCCAACAAGCGGCGCTGGCAATGGGAATCGCTGATCGGTTGCACATGCCGGGTTTCCTCCGCGATCCGAGTCGTTTTGTGGGTATGTTCGATATCTTCGCTTTATCGTCTCGTAGTGAACAATTTCCAATCTCTGTCGTTGAAGCAATGGCGGCTGGTTTACCGATTGCGGCACCGCCGGTTGGCGATGTTCCAACCATGGTGTCTGATGCCAACCGGCCACTGATTTGTTCAAATTATGGAGAGGTTTACCTGCGCGATGCCATCCTAACCCTTGTCAATGATGCTGATCTGCGGCGCACCGTTGGTGCCGCAAATCGTGCGCGGGCGGTGGCAGAATATGGCGAAGACGTGATGGTTGCCGGCTATGCCCGCCTCTATGCTGCCGCAATGGGCAAACCGGGCATCCTTCCCGAAAGCGCTGTCTGAGTCGCTATTTGCTCGCTTGCCGTTACGGTTTCGCTATACCGGTATGTTCTGACGTTGAGACGAAGCGATGGAGAGAGTGGCGTGTTCAAGGGCGTAAAGCCGATCATCTATGGTGGCCATGAGGTTTGGCCACTCGTGGAAGGCGGCAAGGGCGTGGCCGCCACAAATCATGCCAGCGCGGGCGCATGGGCCGCCGCGGGTGGCATTGGCACGGTCTCTGCGGTGAACGCCGACAGCTATGATCCCGACGGCAAGATCATTCCGCAGGTGTACAGCGCGCTGACCCGACGGGATCGCCACGAAGAGCTGATCCAGTACGCAATCGACGGTGCGGTTGAGCAGGTGCGCCGTGCAGCGGACATTGCCGGCGGCAAGGGTGCCATCAACATCAACGTCTTGTGGGAAATGGGCGGTGCGCAGCGCATTCTGCACGGGGTGCTGGAACGGACGCGCGGGATGGTATCGGGCGTCACCTGCGGTGCGGGCATGCCGTATAAATTGTCGGAGATCGCGGCTTCTTACGAGGTAAGCTATCTGCCGATCATCAGTTCCGCCCGCGCCTTTCGTGCGCTGTGGAAACGCGCTTATTCAAAGGCTTCCGATTGGCTTGCTGCGGTCGTGTATGAAGACCCGTGGCTGGCAGGCGGGCATAACGGCCTGTCGAACGCCGAAGACCCCCGCAAGCCCGAGGATCCCTATCCCCGCGTGAAGGCGCTTCGCGAAACGATGCGCGAGGGTGGCATTTCCGATGATGTGCCGATTGTGATGGCCGGCGGCGTGTGGTTTTTGCGCGATTGGAGCAACTGGATTGATAACCCCGAACTGGGGTCAATCGCGTTCCAGTTTGGCACCCGCCCGCTGCTGACCCAGGAAAGCCCGATCCCGCAAGGGTGGAAGGACAAGCTGACGCATATCGAAGAGGGGGAGGTGCTGCTCCACCGCTTTTCGCCGACCGGTTTTTATTCCAGCGCGGTGCGCAATCCGTTCCTGCGCATGCTTGAAGCCCGGTCTGAGCGCCAGATTCCCTATTCGACGGAAGTGGCGGGCGACCATCAGTTCCAGCTCGACGTGGGGGTTCGCGGCAAGAATTTCTGGGTGACGAAGGGCGATCTGATGCGCGCCCGCGCCTGGTTCGGCGCCGGGTTCACCGATGCGCTGAAGACGCCCGACAATACGTTGGTGTTCGTAACCGGGGCCGAGAAAGCGACGATCCGCAAGGATCAGTCGGATTGCATGGGGTGCCTTAGCCATTGTGCATTCTCATCCTGGATGGACAGCGACACCAATTCGACCGGTCGCCTGGCTGATCCGCGCAGTTTCTGCATCCAAAAGACGCTGCAGGACATCGCGCATGGCGGCGATACCGACCAGAATTTGATGTTCGCGGGGCACGGCGCGTATAATTTCAAGAAAGACCCGTTCTATTCCAATGGCTTCGTGCCGACGGTGAAGCAGCTCGTCGATCGGATTTTGACCGGCGATTGAGTGGGCGGCGGGTTCATGCCGGCCGTTTTGCTTGAGCGAAGTTGAAGCTCATGCGGTGCGCGTGCCCCCTTTGGCTGCGCTGAGGGAACGGAAGTCGGCGGAAGTGTTTGAGAACGTCGGGCCTTACCGCCCAAAATGCCTTACCCCCCAAAATGCCTTACCGCCCAAAATGTTTGTGCGACCGCAGAATAATCACCACCGCGACCGACAACAGCAGGATTGATCCCGCCTCAAACAGGATATTTTCCGGCTTCATGTTCTTGCCCTGCAGTACGATAAGCCGGGCGAGCGCGGTGATGGCGATAAAGATGGGGTAGACGAACGGCGCGACTGACCCACGCCCGTTATAGAATACCGCGATCATGCTGATCACTTCTGTGTACAGGAACATCAGCAATATATCGGCGAGCGATACCGATTGCGACAGAATCACCGAATTCACTTCGCGGGCAACGGCCCCCAGCGTCAGCAACGCAATGATGATCAGCAGCCCGTGTTCGATCAACGTAAACCCGGCCAGGGTGAGCGTTCTGATCCGATCTTCAGTCGGGTCGGCGCTTGGGGTGGGGCCTTCCATCGGCATCTCATTATTTCCCATCGGAGAAGCGCAGACCAGTCGCGCCGTTAAATCCAGCCCTCAAGCACCTGATCGGGGGGGCGGTGTCCGTCTGCCCAGACGCGGATGTTGGTGATCACCTTGTCGCCCGTCGCCAGCCGCCCCTCATAGGTGGCCGAACCCATATGCGGCAGCATCACCACATTGGGCAGCGCGAGTAGGCGCGGATCGATTTGCGGTTCGTGTTGCCACACGTCCAGCCCGGCCCCGGCAAGCTTGCCCGCTTCCAGCGCGGTCACCAGCGCATCTTCGTCCACAATCCCGCCCCGCGCTGCGTTGATCAAGAAAACATGCGGGCGCATCAGGCCGATCCGGCGCGCGTCGAGCAAATTTTCGCTTTGCGCATTGCGGGGTGTGTGGATCGTCAAAATGTCGATTGCGGCCAGCATTTCATCCAGCGTTGCGTGCCAAGTCGCGCCCAATTGCGCCTCCAGCACTGGGGGCAGGCGGTGGCGGTTATGGTAATGGATTGATAAGCCAAAGGCGCGGGCGCGCTGCGCCACGGCCTCGCCAATCCGGCCCATGCCGATGATGCCCAGCGCCTTGCCGCCGATGCGGTGGCCCAGCATTCCGCCGGGGCTCCACCCCTTCCACTGGCCCGACCGGACCAGCTTTTCGCCCTCTGCCAGGCGGCGCGGGACGGACACGATCAGCGCCATCGTCATATCGGCGGTATCTTCGGTCAGCACGCCGGGGGTGTTAGTGACGATAATGCCGCGCGCGCGCGCCGCCTTTAACGCGATATGGTTCACGCCGGCGCCGAAATTGGCAATCAGGCGCAGCCGATCGCCCGCCGCTTCGATTAGGCCAGCATCAATTTCGTCCGTCACGGTGGGCACCAGCACATCGCAATCGGCCATGGCAGCGGCAAGCTGGTCGCGCGTCATGGGCGCATCGGCGCGATTATTGGTTGTTTCGAACAATTGCTCCATCCGGTCCATCACGGGATCGGACAGCTCACGCGTCACGACCACTTTTGGATGGGGCACCTTTGGCATGGGGCGTCTCATTTCGGGCATTACTACCGATTGGCGGCTCTCGATTGCGCCGTCAACGGTGTTGAAGAAAGTCACGCAAACAAGGTAAACGATGATTTACCAATAAAAGGGGGTTCGATGCGATTCTGGGCTGGCGTGATGCTGATGACAGGGGGGCTGGCGCTGGCCGGCATCGCCCCTGATCCGGCACAGTCGCAAACGCGAAAAGCGCCCTATTATGCGTCGATTGCCGCATCGAAAGCGCGCATGCGGACGGGGCCGGGGCGCAATTTTCCGGCCAGCTGGCTGTATCAGCGCACTGATTTGCCCATCAAGATCGTCGATAGTTACAAGGAATGGCGCAAGGTTGAGGATCCGGATGGCACGCAAGGGTGGATGCAGGGCAATCTGCTGAGCGAAACGCGCACCGGCATCATCATGGGCAGCGCCGCCGATCTGTTGGAAGCGCCGCGTTTCAATGCCACATTATTATGGCGGGCAGCGCCTGGCGTGGTCGGGCGGATCAGCAAATGCGCACGCGGCTGGTGCTGGTTCGATGTGCGGGGACGCGCAGGCTATGTTGAGGCCAACCGGCTATGGGGCGTCGACAGCGGCGAACAACTGCCTTGATAAACCCCGCCGGGCCTGACTTCACGATTGTTGAAGACGATGTGACCGGCCCCGAAATTACCGCGCTGATTGGCCTGCATGTGGCGGCGGCCCATGCCGGAACGCCGCCGCTATATGCGTTTGCGCTGGGGATTGAAGCGCTGCGGGCGCCCGACATTACGCTTTGGAGCCTATGGGGGAGCCTATCGGGCGGGGCGGCTTTGCTTGGTTGCGCAGCGCTGAAGGATCTTGGCGCGGGCGCGGGCGAGGTGAAATCAATGCGCACCCATCCTGATCATCTGCGGCGCGGCGTGGCGGCGGCATTGCTCAGCCATCTCATCAGCCAGGCGAGGGTGCGGGGGTGGCACCGGCTCAATCTCGAAACGGGGACCACCGCGTCCTTCGCACCCGCCCATGCGCTGTACCGACGGTTCGGGTTTGTCGATTGCGGCCCTTATGCGGACTATGATGCAAGCCCGCATAACCAGTTCATGATGCTGGGCCTTGACCAGGCGTCGGTGGGTAGGGAGGGGAAGCGATGATCAACTCGTGGCCGATGATGTGGGCGTTGGCAGCTGCTGCTTTGCCCAGCGCCGATTCACCGACCAAGCCGACGACGCTGATCGAGGTGCCGGCCACACACCGCTTGATCGAGGGGATTGCGACCGATGGCGAGACGATCTGGCTGAGCAGCGTGATCGATCGGCAGATTCTGGTTTGGAAGGGTGGCAAACTGGTTAAGGTGTTCGCGATGCCGACGGGCACCGCGCGGCCACTTGGGCTGGCTTATGATGCACGCCGACATTGGCTGTGGATTGCCACCGATTGTCCAAGGCTTGCGGCCAGCGATCCGTGCACCGGCGGCGGGCTGATCGCTATTGACCGGCGCAACAGGATCAAAGCCAGGCTGTTGCCCGAAGGCGAAGCCCATTTCGGCGATGTGTCGGTGGACGCCGGGGTCGTGCACGTCAGCGATTCGTCCAATGGCGCAGTGTATGCCTGCCGTGACGCATGCCGGGCGTTGGAAACGGTCATCCCGGTGGGTGTCGGGCGCAGCGCGCAGTCAAGCGTGCGCTATGCCGCAGGGCAGCGCTTGCTGGTTGCAGACTATGGCGCGGGCATCGGCAGCATCGGCGTCAACGGCAAACGCACGCCGATTGTGCGGGAGGATGGCCGTTTGGTGCGCGGTGTCGACGGTTTGGCGCGGGCTGGGGCGTGGTTTATCGCCGTGCAGAACAGCCAATCGCCTGGTATTGTCTTTGCCTTCAGGCTTGCCGCCGACGGCACACATATGACCGATCTGCAGACCCTGGTTGCCGGTGCGGATGTGCCGGAGCCGACGCAGATCGCCGTCAGCGGGAAGCGGATCCTGGTCGTCGCCGATGCCCAATGGGCGGCGTATGATGCGGGAAAGCCCGGCGACCGCCCGGCGCAGCACGCCACTCGCATCATCGCTTTGCCTGTCCCGCGCTGATCGGGGACCGGGTTGACCGGATTAAGCTGATTGCTGCCCTTGCCCCCCCCAAGTCATCGTCCTAAAGCCCGATCCATTGATTCCGCAGTTGCGAGGGCCCTTTGGTCGATCTGTCACAATATCTGCCGATCCTGCTCTTCATCGGGGTTGCGCTCGTGCTGTCCGGCGTGTTCGTTTTCGCGCCGATGGCGGTGTCGCGGCTGACGGGATCACATAAGCCGACGCCTGAGAAACTGAGCGAATATGAGTGCGGCTTCCCCGCTTTTGAGGATAGCCGCAGCCAGTTTGACGTGCGGTTTTATCTGGTCGCCATTTTGTTCATCATCTTCGATCTGGAAGCGGCATTTATCTACCCCTGGGCCGTTTCGGTGTTCAAGCTGGGCTGGGTGGCGTGGTTTTCGATGATGATCTTCATCGCTGAACTCGCGTTGGGCCTGGCCTATGCGTGGAAAAAGGGAGCGCTCGATTGGGAGTAGAACTCGAACGAGCGCCTGCGGCGGGCACCTTGCCAGACGTCGCTTTCCTCAACGATATCAACAGCGAACTGGGCGATAAGGGTTTCCTTGTCACCTCCACCGAAGAGCTGTTTCAGTGGGCGCGCACCGGATCTTTGTGGTGGATGACGTTCGGGCTGGCGTGCTGTGCGGTGGAGATGATCCACGTCAACATGCCGCGCTATGATCTGGAACGCTTTGGTGCCGCCCCGCGTGCATCCCCGCGCCAGTCTGACGTGATGATCGTGGCAGGCACGTTGTGCAACAAAATGGCCCCTGCGCTGCGCCGCGTGTATGATCAGATGAGCGAGCCGAAATACGTCATCTCGATGGGTAGCTGCGCCAATGGCGGCGGCTATTATCATTACAGCTATTCGGTGGTGCGCGGCTG
>JBBSCC010000117.1:0-9343 GCA_038250735.1 Sphingomonadales bacterium
GTTTCGCCGTCGCAATCGCCACCCGGCAGCCAAGCCTGATCGCCGCGGTCATCAGCGGATAGGCTGGGGCATTCTCTGCCCCACTGGCCAGCGCGGTTTCGCGGTGTTCAACCTCATCGGCCTGAAAGTCGGCAATCGCGGCTGACAGATCGGGGTCGCTATCGCCCAATTGCGCGAGTTGTTCGCTGTAATGGTTATCAATTTCGGTCTCAACCGCGACGGTGCACGCCATCGCCGCTTCCGGCCCCATCGCTGCGGTTACTGCCCCCAGCGCAAAGCCCGCCACATCCCAGATCGGTTGCAGCACCGTGGGCCGCACGCTGCGCTGCGCCATCATCTTGTCAAAGAACAGCCGGTGGCGTTCTTCCTGCACGGCCATGCCCGCAATTGCGCGCGCAGCGGGGCCGCGATCACCCATCACCGCCAGTTGCCCGGCATAGATGCGGCTCGCGCCATATTCACCGGCCTGGTTCACGCGGATCATCGAATCGGTGCGGCGCTTTGCATCACCGGGCTTCCAATCAGTCACGCGCTTTTCCTCCTGAGCAACACAGCGAATATGGTGAGCGCACCGCCAATCGAAAAGAGCGCGTTAAATCCGGCGAGCGATATCCCCATCCACGCCCATTGCGGCATATCGCAGGCGACGACCGGCGCGTGCAGCACCCGGTCGAGCATGTCGGCGGCACTGCCGCCACCCCCCGGCGTTGTCGCACAGGCGGTGATGCCCGGCCACCAGTGATATTCCACACCCGCATGGAACACGCCAATCGCCCCGCTCGTCAGGATAGCGAACGCGGCCAGCGCGACCATCACGCGCTGCATCCCCAGCGCCGGCACCACAAACGCCAGCAGCGCCAGCGCAATCGCTGTGTAATGCGGCCAGCGCTGCCAATGGCACATCTCACACGGGATCAACCCGCCAAATAGCTGGGAGCCCAATGCGCCCGCCATCAGCGCCGCGGGCAGCAGCAGCGCCCCCCAGCGTGCGAGGCGAAATGACGCGTCCGGCATCAGCGTCAGTTCGGCTTGGGTGTCGGCGGTGTTTCGGGATCAACCGGCTGCGGGCTGGGCGTCCCCGCCTTGGCGATGGCGGCTACTTGCTGCGTGCCGCCAAGACGCGCGATTGTTTGCAGCGCGTAATAAAGCTGGAAGTCATCAATCTTGCGCTTTTTCAGCTCATCGGGCGTCGCGGTGAAGCGCGGATCGGCCTGGGTGTCTTCCTCAAGCACCTTGTTATCTACCTTCGCCTCATTGATCAGGTGGCGGCGCAGATCATCCTCGCGGAACACCGGGCGCGACTTGTAATCAGCGTCGCTGATCTGCGGCACGACCAGATCGGGGTCGATCCCGCCTTCCTGCACCGAACGGCCTGACGGGGTGAAATAGCGCGCCGTCGTCAACCGCACTTCGGTGCGCGGCCCGAGCTTCAGCAGCGATTGCACCGATCCCTTGCCAAAGCTGCGTTCGCCAATCACCAGCCCGCGGTGATGGTCCTGCAGCGCACCCGCCACGATTTCAGAGGCGGACGCGGTACCGGCATTCACCAGCACAACGATGGGCAGCCCGTTGGTGGCATCGCCCGGCCGCGCGAAATAGCGCTGGATATCATCCTTTTCACGCCCACGCTGCGACACGATTTCACCGTGATCGAGGAACGCGTCAGAAACGTTGATCGCCTCAACCAGCAGCCCGCCGCCATTGTCGCGCAAATCGACGATATAGCCGAGCGGATCATGCCCCAGTTTCTTGCGAATCTGCGCAATCGCGTCGCGGGTGTAATCGCCGGTATCATCCGAAAACGTGTTGATGTTGATGATGCCAATATCACCCTTCACGTCCCATTTGACGGGCTTTTGAACGATGATTTCGCGCACCAGCGAGATATCAATGGGCTTGTCGCGGCCCCGGCGCACCAGCGTCAGCGAAATCCGGGTGCCGGGCTTGCCGCGCATCTCGCTGATCGCCTCATCCAGCGTCAGGCCGTACAGCAGCTTGCCATTCAGGCGCGTAATGTAATCGCCAGCCTTGATTCCGGCACGGAACGCCGGCGTATCTTCCTGCGGGGCGATAACCTTAACCGCACCGTCTTCCTGCGTCACCGACAGGCCCAGCCCGCCATAATTGCCCTCGGTTTGAATCCGCAGATTTTCAAAATCAACGCCGTCAGCAAAGGAACTATGCGGATCAAGCGCGGCCAGCATGCCTTCAATCGCGCCCTTCACCAGCACCTTGTTATCGACCTTGTCGACATAATTGGCGCGGATCAGGTTATACACATCCATGAACTGGTCGAGCTCACGATAGGTGTTGGTGTCGACCTGGGCCATCGCGCCGGTGGTAACGGGCACCAGAGCCAGCGCGGCAACAATTGCGGTAGCCTGGAGCAGCGGACGGGCCATAAACGCAGCACTTTCTAATCGAACAAATAACCGAATGACCGCACTGTAGCGGCAAATTCCCTGCGATCAAAGCCGATCAAAGCGGATCACACCTGAACCAAGGATGGACGGGATCACCCCAACAGCCGCGTCATATCAATCGCGCGATCCTTTCGGCGCAGTTCAATCGTCACGCGCGGTTCGTCAGCGGTTGCGGCGCGGCCAATGGGGGTGCCCTGTGCCACCCGCTCGCCAACCGCAACCGATGCCGCGCCCAGATTGGCGATCAGCGACGTCCAGCCCCCGCCATGATCGATGATCACGACCGTGCCGTAATCACGAAAGCGCCGCGCAAACACGATACGGCCTGATGCGGGCGCAATCACCTGCGCGCCTGACGCGGTGGCGATTGTTAACCCGCGCGATCGCACGCCAGCATCGGATATCTCCCCCAGCCCGGTCACCACCCGGCCATTGACGGGCAGCCGGTAAGGCGGGGCATCGCGCGACCAGGCCAGGGTATCAATCGGCGACGGCGCTTCGCCCGGTTTGGGGGGGCGCGGCAAGGGGCCCGGCAATGCCTCCAGCGCGGCGCGGGTTTCGGCCTGATTGCCCAGCTGATCCATCAAGTCGACGATATCGCGGGCACGCTCGCCCAGTGCGATGGCGCGATCCGATTCGAACAAGGCATCACGACCCAAGGCGCGTGACTTCAGCCGGTGCTCCGCCTCCAGCCGGGTCAGCACCAGCCGTTCGGATTCCAGCCGGGCCCGGCTGGTGCCCAAATTCTCCACCGCCAGCGCCGCGCCCGCCTGCAACCGCCGCGTATTGGCAAGATCGGCGCGCACATCAGCGGTGCGGGCTTTCACCAGCGGCAGCACCGTGCCCAGCACCGCGCGCACATGCACCAGATCATTCACCGATCCGGGCTGGACCAGGCTGATCAGCGCCGGGCGCCGGGCGAGCGATTGGAGGGCAGCCATCAGCCGCACGATCGGCCCCTGTTTTTCAGCAAGCCGCCCACGCTGCTGATCGAGCAGACGATGGATGATGGTGATGCGCGCCTGCGCGGCCGCAATATCGGCCTCTGCGCGCTGAATACGCGCGGCAACGGCGGCTTCTTGCGCCCGCGCCTTGCGCGCTTCGTCCCGCTCGGCAGCGGCGGCGGCTTCCAGCCGCTCGGCGCGGGCCTGGGCGGCTGCCGATTGGGCCTTGGCGTCGACCAGGCGATCCCGGTCAGCGGCAATGCCCCCAGCAGGCGTTTGCGCGAAAACCGTACCGCTGATCGCGAGCGGCAGCGCCACCAGCACCGGGGCGAACAGGAAAAGTCTGGAAAGGCCGCGCCGCATGGCGGCTATCCTTCGCGGTGATAGGGGTGATTGGCAAGGATGCTCGTTGCTCGCCACAATTGTTCGGCCAGCATCGCGCGGGCCAACAAATGCGGCCAGGTCGCGCGCCCGAATGACAGCAACAGATCCGCCTGCGCGCGCGCGGCATCATCAAAACCATCGGCGGCACCGATCATGAACCGCACCTCGCGCACGCCATCATCACGCCAGCGGCCAAGCCGATCGGCAAACGCAACCGAACCAAGCATCTCGCCCGTTTCATCCAGCATCACGGTGCGCGTCTGCGGTTCCAGCGGGGGGATGCGCCCGCCGGTATCGGACAGCTCGGTCATCTTCACCGGCCATGCCAGCCGCTTTACATATCGCGCGACAAGATCAGCCTCAGGTCCCCGCCCGATCCGCCCGCGCGCGACGATGTGCAGCAACAAGGCGCGTCAGTCGTTATCGGTTGCTTCGGGCGCCGGGTCAGCGCCGGGTTCAGCGTCTGCTTCGGGCACAGGCACCGGCGCATCGCCAAATGCCCACATCCGTTCCAGGTTATAGAAACTGCGCACTTCAGGCCGGAACAGATGGATGATCACGTCACCGGCATCAATCAGCACCCAATCTGCGGTCGGCAATCCCTCAATCCGCGCGCTGCGGCCAAATTCTGCCTTGATCTTTTCAGTCAGCTTATGCGCCATCGACGCCACCTGCCGGGTCGATCGCCCGCTCGCGATCACCATGTGATCGGCGATGGTGCTTTTACCGGCCAGCGGGATCGACACGGTTTCCACCGCCTGATCATCGTCCAGCGATGAAAGCACGAGTTGATGCAGGGCCTCGACACGGTCCGTGTCGGACGAACGAAAGCTTTGCGGGGATGAGGCCAAGGTAGCTCCTAGAATGACGGTGCGGAAATTGCGCCGCCGGGTGGGGTTTCATCAACAACAATTGGGGCAACAGAATCGGAAGGCAGAAATTGACGCTGCCATGCGGGATCGGCCGTTCGAAGCCGGGTCGCCGACGTCTCATCAGGGCGAAAGCGCAACAGCACGAGTGCCGGCAATCTCCACCTCGTCCAGCTAGCTGCCTGATATGCGGGGTGGACGAAGCGCCGCAACCAACCCATCGCGGGGGCCGCGTGGGCACGCCTGTCATACCCCGGACGCGCGATAACCGCAATCGGCACCTGTCGGGCAATGTCACGCCACGCGCGCCACTGGTGAAACTGCGCCAGATTATCGCCCCCCATCAGCCAGATGAACTGTTTTTTGGGGTAAAGCGCGGTCAGCTTGTGCAGCGTATCGACGGTGTAGCGCGTGCCCAGCCGCTGCTCGATCGTGCTGACCCGAATCGGTGCATGCCGCGCCATCTTCACCGCCGATGCATGGCGGACGGCGAAGGGGGCCATGTCGATCGCCTGGTCTTTCAGCGGATTGCCGGGGGAAACCAGCCACCACACCTCATCCAGATCAAGCGCGGCCAACGCTGCCAGACTGATCGAACGATGCCCTCGATGCGCCGGATTAAACGAACCGCCGAGGATACCGATGCGGGTCATACGAAATTCTTCCAATCGCGCGCGGCATGGACGATGCGCACGATGCGAAGTTGGCCGTCGTCTACCCGATAAAGCAGCAAATAGGGTGTTCCTTGCACCCGCCATTTTCGAATTGAGCGATCCGGCAACATCACCCCCGCACCCGGATGGACAGCAAGAAATCCGGATGCAGCAATTGCCTTGCGACCGATCTGGGCGGCATAATCGGGATTTAGCGGTCGAAAATAAGCGTCGATTTCAGCAAGATCTGCGCGCGCTTCACGCGACCATCGGATGGCTTTCATGCAGCATCGGCTGCCCGGTATCGCTCTTCAAACCAAGCTTCCATCTGTTCCTGCGTGAAGAAGTCACCCCGATCGATTGAATCTTCGCCCTCCTGCAAAAACGCATCGAACCGCAGCTCTTCTTCGACAAAACGCCGCACCGCCTTGCTGACCAGCCAACCACGCGTCCGCTCTCGGCGCGCGGCAAGCTGATCAAGCATTTCCAGCAATTCCGTATCGATGCGGCATGTAATGACAGCAGATGATTTGGTCATGCTTCCATTGTATACAATCGATACAAAGTGATCAACCCCGCACCTGCCCCGTGCCGCGCCCGACCCATTTATACGTCGTCAGCCCCTCCAGCGCCACTGGCCCGCGCGCGTGCAGCCGCCCGGTGGCGATGCCAATCTCCGCGCCCAGCCCGAATTCGCCGCCATCGGCATATTGGGTGGAGGCGTTCCACAGCACGATGGCGCTATCGACGCCTGCCAGAAACCGCTCAGCCGTCACCGCATCACGCGCCACAATGGCATCGGTGTGGTGCGATCCGTGGCGCGCGATATGCGCCATCGCCCCGTCAATGCCGTCCACCACCGCGATGGCGGCAATCGCGTCGAGATATTCGGTATCCCAATCACCATCGCTGGCGGGCAGCACGCCCGGGTCAATCGCCCGAACCGCCGCATCACCGCGCACCTCACACCCCGACGCGCGCAGGCCCGCGATCAAGTCAGCCGCGTCGGGATAGGCCCGGTCGATCAGCAATGTCTCCATCGAACCGCATACGCCCGTGCGCCGCATCTTGGCGTTCACCGCAATCGCCACCGCCATCGCCGGATCAGCCGACCCGTCGACATAAACATGGTTGATCCCGTCAAGATGCGCGAGCACCGGCACCCGGGCATCGGCCTGCACCCGCGCGACCAGGCTTTTGCCGCCGCGCGGTACGATCATGTCGATCACGCCCGCTGCCGTCAGCATCGCGCCCACCAGCGCACGATCAGTTGATTCCACCAATTGCACGGCATCGCCCGGCAGCCCCGCCTCCACCACCCCCTCGACAAAGGCGGCGTGGATTGCCCGGCTGCTGCGCGTTGCCTCGCTGCCGCCGCGCAAAATGACCGCATTGCCGGACATCACACACAGCGCGGCGGCGTCTGCGGTTACATTGGGGCGGCTTTCATAGATGATGCCGATCACACCAATCGGCACACGCAGCCGGGTAAGCGCGATTCCACTCGGCGCAATCGTCTGCTCAATCACCTGGCCAACCGGATCGGGCAAACCGGCGACGCTGGCAACGCCTGCAGCCATTACCTCAATGCGCGGACCGTCCAGATACAGGCGATCGAGCATCGCTGGCGACAGTCCCGCAAGCGTGGCTGCTGCCATATCCTCGGCATTGGCGGCAGCGATGATCGGCGCGGCCCGCTGCAAAGCCCCCGCTGCGCAGCGCAGCCCGTTCGCCCGCGCCGCCGTGGGCAGCGTCGCCAGCCGCATGGCTGCTGCGCGCGCCCGCGCCCCCATCTGGGCAATAACGTGCGTTGGATCGGGTGCGTCGTCGGCCATGGATGATCGCTAGCAGCAGTGGCGGCGCGCGCCAATGTCGCGCCGCACAAGATTTTGTCGCAAGCGCCCACCGCATTTGATACCCTTCGTAAATTCTGGGGGGAAAGAATGACAGGTGGATTCGAAGCAGCGGCTGATCTGGCAACCGGGGGATTGGTTGGCCGGGCATTTGAACCCCATGCCGGCGAAACCACGCACGGCGCGCATGGATCGGGGCTGTGCCTGAATTGCGGCACCGCGCTGAAAGGCGAATTTTGCCATGAATGCGGACAGACCAGCCATATCCACCGCACGCTTGCCTCGATCGGCCATGATCTGCTCCACGGCGTCTGGCATTTTGAGGGCAAGATCTGGACGACGCTGCCGATGCTGTTCACCCGGCCAGGCCAGCTTACCCGCCGCTACATCGCCGGCGAGCGCGCCAGGTTCGTGTCGCCGCTGGCATTGTTCCTGTTCTCTGTATTCCTGATGGTCGCCACGTTTGAAACGATTGGCGGCCCGATTGGTGGCGACAATGTGAACGTCAATCGCAATGGATCAAAGCTCACGCCGCCCGAGCTGGTCAAGGAACTGAAAGAGCAAAAATCAGCCCGGGCAAAACTGGTTGCCACGCGCGATGCGCTGCGCGCCAAAAAGGCGGACACTGAAAAAGTCGATGACAAGATTGAGGCGGTTGAAGAGGACATCGACGGCCTGCAAACCGCCTATGATCTGACGACGGGGAAAGTGATTAATATCAAAAAGGACGAGATCAATACCGGCTTCCCATCAATCGACAAGCGGATTGCTTATGCGTTGAAGGAACCCAAGCTGTTCCTCTACAAACTTCAGTCCAGCGCCTATAAGTATAGCTGGGCGCTGATCCCGATTTCCATCCCGTTCATCTGGCTGCTTTTCCCGTTTCGCCGTGATGTAGGGCCTTATGATCACGCGATTTTCGCGATCTACTCGCTGTCGGCGATGACAATGGGGGCGGTGTTGCTGAGCGTCGGCAAGGTCATCGGACTGCCCGGCGGCATGATCGCCACGGTATTGGCCTTTGGGCCGCCGCTGCACATGTATAAGCAACTGCGCGGCGCTTACGGGGTCAGCCGGTTTGGGGCGATCTGGCGGACACTTGCCCTGCTGTTCTTTTCGGCCACTTCCGGGATTATCTTCTTTATCGCGATCCTAGGCATGATCGCCTGAACGTTGTTTTGGCACGATAGTGCCAACCGCCGCGCCGCCAAACCGGTCGCCCAACCTCACCCCTTACAGGGATAACGCCGCGTCATCATCGTCGCCCACGCCTGCGCAACGCTCTGCTTCTGGCGCGCTGCTGGGATCGCCCGGAAATCCTTGATGATGTCGTCGCTGGTGATCTTTGCCGTGCCAACGGGGGGCGGGCAGCTTGACGGTTTCTTGCCCGCTGCAACCTGTTTGGCGAGCCCGGCGCGATAGGCCGCACCCGCTGCCTTCACTTCATCACCCAGCAAGGCAATGTCGGGGGAGCCGACCGCGAAAACACCCTTGGCCTTCAGCGCATCAGCCTTGGCGAGCCATTCGGCCACGCTCATCGCCTGCGCTGCGGCGGGAACCAACACCGCAATTGCCGCCAAACCGATGATCATCTTGCGCATTATCAGGCTCCCATTGACACGGGCAGCGCCATAACAATGCCGTTCAGGGATTGGAAGCGTTAGCCGTTGCTCAGACACGAAAAAACACGTGGCCCGGCAGTACTTCACCGGCGGTGCCCCGCACCACCAACAAACTGTGCCGACGCTGCCGAAATCGGCAGCGTCGGCATGCAACGGTTCAGGCGCCCTGCGGTGCCGGATTACCAAATGGCCCCTTGGGGCGGCGCGTTTTGGGGATCGAGGTGCCGCCCGTTGGCAATGACGTGGTGGTTGCGCTTGAATCGGGGCGATCAATGTCATTGCCTGCAATCAATTGCTTGATTTCGGCACCCGTCAACGTTTCGAATTCGAGCAGCGCACCGGCAATCGTGTGCAACTGATCGATATGCGTGGTCAGCAGGCTGCGCGCCCGTTCCAGCCCACGCTCGACAAAGCTCTTCACTTCGCTGTCGATCATGCGCGCCGTCTCATCCGACATCGGCTTGGACTGCTGCATCGAATAGCCAGTGAAGCTGTCCTGCGAATCGCTGAAATCAAGCGGACCAAGCGCATCTGACAAGCCCCATTTGGTCACCATCGCCCGCCCCAGTCAGGTCGACAGCATGATGTCGATCGA
>JBBSCC010000118.1:0-9243 GCA_038250735.1 Sphingomonadales bacterium
AAACCCCGATCGACGTCATCATCACTGGCGTGGGCACCGGCGGACACATTACCGGAATCGCCGAAGCACTAAAGGCGCACTGGCCGCAGTTGAAGGTCTATGCCGTGGAGCCAGAGGCATCGCCGGTTATTTCTGGCGGGGCGCCTGGGCCGCACCCAATTCAAGGAATCGGCGCGGGCTTCATCCCTGCAAATCTGCACACCGGCGCGATCGACGGCGCGATCAAAGTGGATGCCGGGGCTGCAAAGGATATGGCCCGACGATCAGCCGCAGAGGAAGGGATGCTGGTCGGCATCAGCTCCGGCGCGACGCTCGCCGCCATCGCCCAAAAACTGCCCGACCTGCCCAGCGATTCCCGCGTGCTTGGCTTTAATTATGATACCGGCGAACGCTATTTATCGGTGCCCGATTTTCTGCCCGAAAGCTGAATGATGAATATCGCCTTTACCGTGATTTAGCGGTATCATCGACGAGTCGTGGGGACTGACTGGGGTGGCGTTAATGCGTAGGGTGATGATCTGTGTCAGTGTGATGCTGGCAATTCTGCAGCTTTGGCCGATGGTGATGGGCAATCAAGTAACGCCAGCGCAGGTGGCGGCAACTGCCGCGCCTAGCGCGCGTGCGGCAACAGCGCGGCCAGTAAAAATTGCTGCCTTTGTGGGCGGGAACCCGGTTAATCCCATCAAGCGGAGCAACCAAGTGGCTGTAACACCCGGACAAGTTAGCTGCTATCGCCATTACGAAATCGCCTTTGGGGCCTGCGCACCAGCGGATCGCGATTGCCGAATGAAGGCGGCTGATCAATGGGATTTGTGCGAGGCCACTGGTTTTTGGGGCAACTGACCCGCGACACGATCGTGCCTATCGTGGTTCTGTTTCGGTATAATCGGTCGCGAATCGATTCGGGCAGCGGATGAAAATGTCGTCGCCGCAGATGGCTTGGTAATGTTTGGTCCGGTGTTCCAAGGTGAGACTCGGCGATTCAATCCACCGGGTCCTGGTGCACCGTCTGCCAACCGGGCAACTGCCCTTCGCGCGCGCCACAAATTAGGCTAAGGGCCGGGACCATTTTGACCCCGAGCTCGTTTGATATCCATGCCTGCGCTGCCCATTTCCGATCATGCTGCCCATCCGGGCTTGCTGGGTAAGCCCGGGCGTCGCGCGTCGATCGCCCTTGCGATCATCAGCGCCGTCGCGATTGGCATGCCGTCACTGATCGTTGGATCATCGCTGGGCCAGTCGGCAACGATCAGCCGAACCACTGCTAAATTGCCGGTCGTCCCCCCACAGCAGATGCCACCCGTCGACCCGGTAAACCTGATACACCTGACCCCTGACGACGCGAGGGCAATCAACGCGACTGTCCCCTATTCAACCGGCCCTAACCCCGCTGCACGTCCATTCCGGCTGGGCGATGCCAGCATCGCCGCTGCCCGCGCAGTCGATTGCCTGGCCACGGCGGTGCTATACGAAGCGGGCGATGATACGACCGGTCAGCGGGCAGTCGCGCAGGTAATCATCAATCGGGTTCGGCACCCGGCGTTTCCCAAAACAATCTGCGGCGTGGTGTTTCAGGGCGCAGAACGCCGCACCGGGTGCCAGTTTACCTTCACCTGTGACGGCGCGCTGATCCGGCACCGCTGGTCAGACGACGCATGGATGCGCGCACGGAAGGTGGCAACATCCGCGCTGAATGGCCAGGTATTCGCAAAGGTGGGGCATGCGACCCATTATCATACCGATTGGGTCGTCCCGTATTGGAGTTCCAGCCTGGACAAGGTGAGCGCGGTAGGCACGCATCTGTTTTTCCGCTGGACCGGATGGTGGGGCACGCCCCCAGCCTTCTTTCGCCGGGTTGACGTGAACGAACCCGCCATCACTCAGCTTGCCGTTTACTCACCTGCGCACCGGGCGGGGATGGACTTGCTGACGCTGGCAGCGGGCGAACTACCGCCCGAACCCTACATCGCGCCCAACCCCGTGTCAGGTGACCCCAACGCGTTTTTGGCAACGATTGATCGCCGCGCAAGCCCGGACGATTTCCGCAAACTGGCAGAGGCAAGCTGTGGTAACCGCAGTTATTGCAAATACATGGCCTGGACGGCGCGGCTCAACACGCCCGCCGCATTGCCACTTGGCCCGTTTCAAGTCGCGACGATGTCTTTCAGCTATCTGCGTGATCGGGATCGGGGGTTTGAAAAGGCATTGTGGAGCTGCGTCCAGTTTCCCCGCGCTGATCGCCGCCAGTGCATGAAGGCCCAGCCCTTTGTCCCCGATGCGCCCGGCATTCCGGGTACGCTCAGTACACTCGCCACGGCAACGACGGACGATAAAGGTCCTGCAGGATCGCCATTTACCCGGGCCGTGAGCGAGGATGCCAAGCTGGCAGCCGCGTTGGACACACCCGCAGTTTCGCCGAGGCCTAAGCCGCGCGTGTCGGGCTCGCTACAGCCGGGCGGGCCGAACCATCCGCCTGCCAATCCTGCTTTGCCAGCGGCACAAACCGCAACGCCGCCAGGTCTATAAGTTCACCGGCCGGCTGTTTGCCAAACCGCGCGCCCTAAGCGCCCCTGTAGTGGGGCACCGCAGACCGCGCGGAAATTGGGTCAAACCACGGACGGTTTTACACCCACCGCGCGCAATGCAGCGACAATCGTCAGGCCGCTTCAAACATCTCCGGTGACAGCGCCATCAGCGCCTCAGCACCGCCCTCAATCTTGCGGCGCAGCGAGCCAGTATCCGGCAGTATCCGCTCGGCAAAATAGCGGGCGGTCACCAATTTTGCCTCCAGAAAGGCCCGATCTGAATCGCCGTTGCCGTCGCGCAGCGCATTGGTTGCCGCCGTCGCCATGCGCAGCCACATCAGGCCCAGCGCGACAATGCCCATGATGTGCATATAGCTGTGTGCGCCCGCACCAACATTGTTGGGGTTGGCGATACCATTTTGCACAAACCACACTGTCGAGGCCTGAAGATCGTTGACCGAACGCTCAAGCCGCGTCGCAAAATCGGTCAGGCTGGCATCCTGCTTTGCCACCGCGATCTCTTCACCCAGCATCTTGAACAATGTCTGCACCGCGCGGCCGCCATTGGTCGCCAGCTTGCGCCCAACTAGGTCCATCGCCTGCACGCCGTTGGTGCCTTCATAGATCATCGCGATCCGGGCATCGCGCACATATTGCTCCATGCCCCATTCAGCGATGTAGCCATGGCCCCCATAAACCTGCTGCGCATTGGTGGCGATTTCATATCCCTTATCCGTACCATAGCCCTTGATCACCGGCGTGAGCAGCCCGATCAGATCGTCGGCAAGCTGCCGCTCCTCCTCGGTCTGTGCATAATGTGTCAGATCGACTTGCAGCGCCGCCCACAGGCAAAGCGCGCGCAGCCCCTCGGTAACCGCCTTTGACTCCATCAGCATCCGTCGCACATCGGGGTGGACGAACAGCGTATCGGCTTTTTCCGTCGGTTCGGCTGCACCCGTCAGCGCGCGGCCCTGTCGGCGATCATGCGCATATTGCACCGCGTTCTGGTATGCCGTTTCGGCAACCCCCAGCCCTTGCAACCCAACGCCAAGGCGCGCGGTGTTCATCATGATGAACATCGCGGCGAGCCCCTTCATCTCGTCGCCCACCAGCCAGCCGGTCGCGCCGTCATAATTCATCACGCAGGTCGAATTGGCGTGGATGCCCATTTTATGCTCGATCGAACCGCAGGTCACCGCATTGCGCGCACCCAGCGAGCCATCGTCATTGACGATGAATTTGGGCACCACGAACAGCGAGATGCCCTTTGAGCTTTCCGGCGCACCTGGCGTTTTGGCGAGGACGAGGTGGATGATGTTGTCGGTCAGGTCATGCTCGCCCGACGATATGAAAATCTTGGTGCCGGTGATTGACCAGCTGCCATCGGCTGCCGGTTCGGCGCGGGTGCGGATCAGGCCCAGATCAGTGCCGCAATGCGGCTCTGTCAGGTTCATGGTGCCGCCCCATTCGCCCGACACCATCTTGGGAACATATTTCGCCTTTTGCTCTGGGCTGCCCTTTACCAGCAACGACGAAATCGCCCCGTGCGTCAGCCCTGGATACATGGCGAACGCCATGTTGGCGGACTGCATATATTCCTCAAACGCGGTCGACACGACATGCGGCATCGCCTGGCCACCAAATTCCTCTGGCGCCCCCAGTGTTGGCCAGCCTGATTCAACAAACTTGGCATAAGCTTCTTTGAAGCCGGCCGGTGTCGTCACAGATCCGTCGGCGTGGCGCGTACACCCCTCTTGGTCGCCCGATTGATTGATGGGAAACAGCACTTCGGCGACAAACTTGCCGCCTTCGTCCAGTACCGCGTCAACCACATCCGGGGTCGCGTTCTGAAAACCGGGCAGGTTTGTGTAGCGATCGAGTCCGACGATGTGTTGCAGGATAAAACGCGTGTCGCGCACCGGCGGTGTGTATTTCGGCATTGTTAGTCCCTTTGCATCGTCTGATCGGGATCGTTCCGGTCGAGCCCAGGCTCAATAAGATCGATAAATTGTTTCAATTCGTCGATGGCAGCATCGATATCATGCTTTTGCGCTGCCAGCAGTGCGATCCTGTCGCGACAACGTGCGATGGTGACCTCACGCTGAGAACGGCGTCCGTCGCCAATGTCGTAAAGATCGAGTAATTCGCGGATTTCACCCAGGCTGAACCCAACGCGTTTGCCGCGCAAAATCCATGCGAGCCGCGCGCGATCACGTGGGGAATAGATGCGCACCGTGCCGCGCCGTTCAGGCGCAATCAGTCCTTCATCTTCGTAAAAACGCAGCGCCCGCGCGGTCACGTCGAATTCGGCCGACAGGTCCGAAATCGTGAAACTGTGCCGGTCAGGCAATGGTTCAATTGGCGCATAGGCAGGGAGCATAGCCATAGCCGCAAATTACTTCCCGTTTACGTGAACGTCAAGACTACCCGCCTAGCGCACACAGCATCCGCCGTTTCGAATCGCGCAGGGTCGCCGCTTCGGACACCGAATCGCTCAACCGCCGCACATCCAGTGCTGCGAACGAGGCCCGTCGCCCACACAGCTTTTCGCACGCCTGCGGCATTCTGCCGGGGAACACGATACGATCCCCTTCGAACCGCGCATCAAAATCACAGCCCGGCGCTGCGGCAAAAGTGATGTGGAGCGCCTCCCCCACCCGGGTCACCGTACCCGAACCGCTGCAATTCTGCTGGTCGCCATAATCGACGAACGCGCCGATCCGGTAGTTCAGCCGATCCGGCACCACGCAAACACGATCGGTATCGCGCGCATAAAGCCCGGTCATGTCCGTGTTTGCCGGATCGGCAATTACGCCCGATGCGATCGCCGCGCTTTCCAAGTCTGGTGCTGCGCTGGCTTTCGGGGTTGGAGCCAGCGGAGCCTCTGCAGAACAGGCAGCAAGCATCAAGAAGGCGGTCAGGGCGACGATCCGGATCACGAAACGGGCATTGCCGTTACGGGGATCAAAGCATCGCCCTCCACCTGGCGATAGAAACAACTGGGCGCGCCGGTGTGACAGGCAGGGCCGGCAGGATCGGCGATCACCCAAACCGAATCCTGATCGCAATCGATCCGAATCTCCGCCACCCGCATGATATTGCCGGACGTTTCACCCTTTTTCCACAGTGCCCCCCGGCTCCGCGACCAGAACGTAGCCTCGCCCGTTGCCTGGGTGGCCGCCAATGCATCGGCATTCATATGGGCAACCATCAGCACATCTCCCGACACCCGGTCAGTCACGACGGCGGTGATCAGCCCGGCGGCATCATATCTGGGATCGAGCGCAAGCCCGGTTTCGCGTGAGTCGGTCATCGCCCTTTTGTAGCGCAAGCGCGCGGCGCAACCATATTTATCGACCAGTCGCGCAAATGAATGATGACAAATGCGCGACAAACCCGATTGCCGTCCCTATATGACAGCCTCGGCGCAACCAGCGGGCGGGCATGCTGACAACAAATCCTTTTGACGACGACAAGCTGCGTGAAGAGTGCGGCATTTTCGGCGTATCCGGCACCGACGGTGAAGCGGCGGCACTTGTCGCGCTTGGTCTCCATGCACTCCAGCATCGCGGGCAGGAGGCGGCCGGCGTTACCAGCTTTGACGGTCGCGAGTTCCACACCCACCGAGCGATGGGCCATGTTGCCGGCAATTTTGACCGCGACGAGATCATCCGCGCGCTGGCCGGCACCGTTGCATGCGGACATGTGCGCTATTCCACCACAGGTGAAACGGCGCTGCGCAACATCCAGCCGCTTTATGCCGATCTGGCGAGCGGCGGCTTTGCGATATCGCACAACGGCAACATCTCAAACGCCACCCGGCTGCGCCGCGAACTGGTGCGGCGCGGGTCAATCTTTCAGTCTACGTCGGATACCGAGGTGATCATTCACCTGGTTGCGACGTCCAACTATCGCACATTGCTTGATAAATTCATTGACGCCCTGAAGCAGGTTGAGGGTGCTTATTCGCTGATCGTGATGACGCCGGAAGGCATGATCGCCTGTCGCGATCCGCTAGGCATCCGCCCGCTGGTGATGGGCCGGTTGGGCGATGCCATTATTTTCGCGTCAGAAACCGTGGCGCTTGATGTCGTTGGCGCCACCTTTGAACGATCAATTGATCCCGGCGAATTGGTGATTGTGCAGGACAGCGAAGTGCGCTCCATCCGGCCGTTTGCCGCGGTGGCCCCGCGGCCCTGCATCTTCGAATATGTGTATTTTTCACGCCCCGATTCGATCGCCGAAGACCGTTCCGTTTACTCGGTGCGCAAAGCGATTGGCGCGCAACTGGCAATTGAAAGCCCGGTCGATGTCGATCTGGTCATTCCCGTTCCCGATTCGGGCACCCCGGCGGCGATCGGCTATGCCCAGCAATCGGGCATTCCGTTTGAACTGGGTATCATCCGGTCACATTATGTCGGTCGCACCTTCATCCAGCCGGGGGACAAGGTTCGCCATCTGGGCGTGAAGCTGAAACACAATGCCAACCGTGCCCTCATCCGGGGCAAGCGAATCGTGCTGATCGATGATTCGATCGTGCGCGGCACCACCAGCCTGAAGATCGTGCAGATGATGCGTGAAGCAGGCGCTGCAGAGGTGCATTTGCGGATTGCGAGCCCGCCAACACGACACAGTTGCTTCTACGGGGTTGATACCCCGGAACGGGCGAAACTATTGGCCGCGCAACTGGATGTCGGCGGGATGACTGATTTCATCCATGCTGACAGCCTGGCGTTCATTTCAATCGATGGCCTGTACAAGGCGCTGGGCGAAACCAAGCGCTCTGATACGCAGCCAAGCCACTGCGATGCCTGCTTTACCGGTGATTATCCGACAACGCTGACTGACCAGGATGAATCCGAAACGGTCGATCAGTTTGCGATGCTCGCTGAACGGGTGATCTGACCAATTTTCCCTTTATCTTGAATACTATACCCCTTCTGCCGACGTGACAGAAGCTGACCGGAGTATCGCTGTGACCGACAAGCCGCTTGCCAACCAGACCGCTCTTGTCACCGGCGCAAGCCGGGGAATCGGTGCGGCCACCGCCAAAGCGCTCGCCGCCGCGGGTGCGCATGTCGTGCTGACCGCGCGCACGACGGGTGGGCTGGAGGAGGTTGAGGAAGCGGTCTACAAATCCGGCGGAACGGCCACGATTGCGCCGGTTAACCTTACGGAAAATGACAGTATTGCGCGGTTGGCCACGGCATTGTCGGGGCGGTGGGATAAGCTGGATATCATGGTGTTGAGCGCTGCGACGCTGGGCACGTTGGGGGCAATTCCGGCGATTGACCCCAAGGAATTGGCGAAAATTCTGACACTTAACGTCAGCGCGCAGGTCGCGTTGCTGACCGCGTTTGACCCGATGCTGCGCAAGTCCCCCAATGCCCGGGTGATCGGGCTGACATCATCGGTGGCACGCAATAACCGCGCATATTGGGGCGAATATGGCGCATCAAAAGCCGCATTTGAGTCGATTATTGCCAGTTATGGCATGGAAATGGCCAATATTAGCGCAATTCGCACGGTTTTGGTCGATCCTGGCGCGACCCGCACAGCCATGCGCGCACGCGCTTTTCCGGGTGAGGATCCGATGTCGGTGAAAGAACCATCAGTGGTTGCGGATCGCATCGTTAAACTGGTGGTAGAGGGTTTTGACACCGGGCTTTATGAGCGGATTGAGGGTTAGGCCTTCACCAGCGTCACCTGCGCCACATCAATCCCGCCTCCGCGAAACCCGCCTTCGCAGTACATGAGATAAAAGCGCCACAGCCCGATGAAGTGCTCGTCAAAACGCGCCGGCAGGCGGTTGGCGGCGACGGCTTCATCAAACGCCACCCGCCAGCGGTGCAGCGTTTCGCCATAGTCTGGGCCGAAACACTGTTCATCGCGCCATTCAAGCCCCTGCGCCTCGGCCAGCGCGCGGAAGCGGCTGCGCGACAGCAGCATCCCGCCGGGGAATATATGCCGCTGGATGAAATCAACATTGGCCGCATAGGCATCGAAAATAGCATCGTCGATGGCGATGAACTGGATGGCGGCGCGCCCACCGGGGCGAAGCGCACGGGCGATCACGGCCAGATACGCTGCCCAATAATCCTGCCCCACCGCCTCCACCATTTCGATGCTGGCGATACCGTCATACTGGCCGGTCACATCGCGGTAATCGGTCAGCGTCACCGCCACGCCGGGCAGCGCGCGGGCATCAATTGACGCTTTTTGCTCAGCGGAAAGGGTGATGGCATGCACCTGCCGCCCAGCACTGGCAGCAAGCGCGGCGAATGATCCCCAACCGCAGCCGATTTCGAGCAACCGATCACCCGGTTTCGTGCCGGTGCGGTCAAGAATAGCCTGCAGCTTGCGGTGCTGCGCCACGGCAAGCGGCTCCGCCCGATCTATGAACAGCGCGCTTGAATAGCTGAGGCTCGGATCAAGCCAGGCCGCATAGAAATCATTGCCCAGATCATAATGCGCCGCCACGTTGCGGCGCGCACCAGCACGGCTGTTGCGTTGCCCGCGATAGGTCCATTGCCGCCACCAGCGACTAATCCCCTGGGAGCGACCGGTTTTACCCAGCGTCCGCCGATTTGCACTGAACACTTCAAAAATCGCAACGACATCAGGGCTGGTCCACTCGCCCTTGCTCCACCCGATATACCAGCCGCCAGCCCCGCTGGTCGCCAGCCGCAGCAGCGACCGCCAATGGATGATGTGGAGC
>JBBSCC010000119.1:0-9204 GCA_038250735.1 Sphingomonadales bacterium
GCCGATGACGGCCGCCATGTCTCGATCGCCGTGCAGGGCGGGCTAATGGCGACGATCCCGATCTTTGAAGTGATGCGCCGCCGCCTGACGCTGACCGGATCAACGCTGCGCCCGCGCGACCTGAGCTTTAAATCAATGGTCGCCGACGAATTATCGCGCATGGTGTGGCCGCATGTAGACGCGGGCAAGCTGAAGCCTGTGATCGACAAGACCTTCCCCCTCGCCGAAGCCGCCGCCGCGCACGCCCGCATGGAAGCCGACGACCATGTGGGGAAGATCGTGCTGACGATGGAATGAGGGGCGGAGTGAGGGGCAGGCTGATCGAGCCGACCTTGAACAGCGCTTCTTTGCGACGAAAACTGACCGGGACCATACCGATTTCGCTGGGAGTCTGGTGAGATAGTTCCTATTCTGCTGACCGCAGGAGAAAAAGCGTGTTCGCGGTTTTGGGTGCATCGGAAAGTATTGTCTTCGTCTCTGCACTATTGTTGACGCTGCTGATCGGCGCCGTTCAGCTGGTTGGGGTTGGCGGCGATTTTCACGTTGATGCCCATGCCCATGCCGATGTCGATACGGGATCCGTGATGTTAAGCTGGCTGGGGATCGGCACCTTGCCGCTGATGATCGTCATGGTCGTTTTTCTGGCGTTATTCGGCATCACCGGGTTGACGATCGAACAGGTCAGCCACGATTGGCTGGGTAGCCTGTTATCGCCCTGGATTGCTGCCCCGGCTGCGCTTGCCGCTGCGTTGCCGCTAACCGGTGTCGTCACACGCGGTCTTGCGCGTATCTTGCCCCAGGATTTTACCAGCGCCGTATCGCTCGACATGCTGGTGGGGGAGACGGCGCGGATTGTAACGGGCCGGGCGCGGCAAGGCTTTCCGGCTCGGGCGCGCGTAGAGGACAGTTATGGCCAAGCCCATTACGTCATGGTTGAGCCGAACGCGGCTGATCAGGTTTTTGAAGAGGGTGAGGCGATTTTGCTCATCCGGCGTGAAGATACTTTGTTTCGCGCCATTTCCCGGGGCGACCACCGTTTGCCGCAAATCGGAGCATAGTTTGACATGAATGACCTGGTAACCACCGGCGGCGGCATCGTGCCCTATATCGTCATCCCCGGCATGGGGCTGGCGCTGCTGCTGATCATCGGCTTGATCATCGCGCGGCTGTACAAGCGAGCATCGAAAGAGGTCGGTTTTGTGCGGACCGGCTTTGGCGGCGAAAAGGTTGTCATCAACGGCGGCGCGCTGGTGCTACCAATTTTTCATGAAACGATGCCGGTCAACCTGAACACCGTTCGCCTGGCGGTGGAGCGCAAGAACACCGATGCACTGATTACGTTTGATCGCTTGCGGATTGACGTGAAAGCGGAGTTTTATGTGCGGGTAAAGCCTGATGCGCAGTCAATTGCGACCGCCGCACAAACGCTGGGCATGCGGACGATGAACCCCGATTTGCTGAAAGAACTGGTTGAGGGCAAATTTGTTGACGCGCTGCGATCTGTGGCGGCGGGAATGACGATGGCGCAACTGCACGAGCAGCGCAGCGATTTTGTCCAAAAGGTGCAACAGGCATCGTCAGTCGATCTGGCGATGAACGGGCTGGAGCTCGAATCGGTGTCGCTGACCGGGCTCGATCAGACGTCGATCGAGCATTTCAACGCTAACAACGCCTTCGACGCCGAGGGGCTGACCAAGCTGACCGAGCAGATTGAGCTCCGCAAAAAAGCCCGCAACGACATTGAACAAGATACGCGCGTTCAGATTGAAACCAAGAATCTTGAGGCGTCGCGGCAATCATTTCTTATCGGGCGTGACACGGAATTCGCCCGGCTGGAGCAGGAGCGCGAAATCGAAATGAAGCGCGCCGAGCAAGCCTCTGAAGTGGCGCGCGAACAAGCGCTGCGGCAGCAGGAATCCGAACAAGCGCGGATCGAAGCAAAGAAGCAGACCGACAGCCAGCAGATCGAGGCTGACCGCACCGTGAAGGAAGCGCAGATTGCGCAAACCCAGGCGCTGGAACTCGCCCGGCAGGAACAGCAGATTGCCGTTCAGAACAAAAGCCGCGAGGAAAGCCAGGCGCGGGCCGAGGCCGACGGCGCCCGTGCAACCGCCGTGGCAGCAGAAGAACAGGTCGTCACTGCGCGCGAAACTGAAATTGCCGAGCGGCAAAAGCGGATCGAACTGATCGACGCCGCGCGGGAGGCCGAACGGGCTGCGATCGGCCTGAAAGTCCAGGCTGAAGCCGAAAAGCAAGCGGCGGCTGATCGCGGCGAAGCCGTGCGGTTGATAGCTGAATCCGATGCCGAAGCTGCCAAGCTGCGTGCCGAAGGCGACCGGGTACGATTTGAAGTGGAAGCCGCCGGTCAACGCGCGGTCAATGAAGCGGCTAATCTGTTGTCGACGGATCAGGTTGCGATGGCGACACGCCTCGCGCTGCTGAAGATTCTGCCCGACATTATCCGCGAAGCTGCCAAGCCGATGGAGTCGATTGATAGCATCAAGATCATCCAGGTGGAGGGGCTGGGTGGTGCCGGAGCGGGCTCGGGCGGCGTGGCGGGCGATAGCGGCGATACAAACCTTGCCAATTCAGCGGTATCGGCGGCGTTACGCTACCGTGCGCAGGCCCCGATGATCGATGGGTTGATGAAGGAACTGGGACTTGATGGCCGCTCGCTTGACGCAATTGTGCAGAACGCGGGCGTGACGCTCGCCGCGCCCGTCCCACCGGCTGGAGCGCCCGACTAGCGTGCAAACGGTAGGGTGAATTGGATCAACGTGCTCGGACGCCGGTCGGATCCGCCGCTATCTCGGACGGGATTGCTGGTGCTCAAATGCGTTAGCCAGCGCGTCTTAGTGGCATTCTCGATCAACTATTTGGCAATTTCTTCGCTCCGAACGATTCGAAATGTAACATAAACGGGGCATAGCCGCCGGACCAGCCAATGGTTCTAAGGGTTCGAGCATGGATGTTGCCCAGCTTGTTATGGATAGCGGCTTTACTGATTTAGCCGATTTCGTGCATTCCACCCCCGTAATCCCCGAAAAGACAATTGAGGGGCGTCGCCAGTTTCGCACGATCTGGATTTCGGACATCCATCTTGGCACGCGCGGGTGCAATGCCGGGATGTTGATCGATTTTCTCGATCATGTCGACAGCGAGACGCTGTATCTGGTGGGGGACATTATCGATGGCTGGCGGCTGAAGAAAAAATTCTATTGGCCCGCCGCGCATAACGACATCGTCTGGCGGCTGTTGAAGCGTGCCAAGCGTGGTGCCAAGGTCATCTATATCCCCGGCAATCATGATGAGGTTTTCCGCCAGTTTTCCGGCCTGGACTTTGGCGGTATTTCGATCCGGCGCAAGGCGATCCACCAGACGGCGGATGGCAGGCGCCTGCTGGTGCTGCACGGCGATGAATTTGATGCGATCACCTTGGCGCATAAGTGGCTCGCGCATGTCGGCGATTTCGCTTATAATGGCCTGATGGCGCTTAATCGTGGGGTCAACGCGTTTCGTAGACGCTTCAACATGCCGTATTGGTCGCTGTCGAAGCACGCCAAGGCGAAGGTGAAGAACGCCGTCGAATTCATTTCCAATTATGAAGAGATTGTGGCCCAGGCGGCCGGCGCGCGCGGCGTTGACGGCGTTGTTTGCGGGCATATCCACACCGCTGAACACCGGATGATACACGGCATCGAATATTGGAACGATGGCGACTGGGTGGAAGGATGCACGGCGCTCGTAGAGCATTTTGATGGCCGGATGGAGGTGCTCCATTGGGCTGACGAAATTGCCATCCGCGAGCTGCAGACAGTATCGGCGCTGGCGGCCTGACGCCCGTGCGGATCGCCATTGCCACCGATGCGTGGAGCCCGCAGGTAAACGGGGTGGTGCGGACGTTGCAGTCTGTGCGCGCCGAACTTGAGCGCCAGGGGCATGAGGTGCTGGTGATCAGCCCCGATCGTTTTTATTCGATGCCGTGCCCCACCTATCCCGAAATCCGGCTGGCATTTGCGCGCACGGCTTCTGTGGGCAAGATGCTGGCGGACTTTAACCCGCATGCGATCCATCTGGCGACCGAAGGGCCGATCTGTCTGGCCGCGCGGCGCTGGTGCCTGACGCGCGATTTTCCGTTCACCACCGCGTACCATACCCAGTTTCCTGATTATGTGTCGGCGCGGATTGGCATCGATCCGGGCTGGATTTGGCGGTATATCACCTGGTTCCACTGGCCCGCCCAAGCCGTGCTCGCGTCAACCCCGTCGATTGCCGAAACGCTGCGTGCGCAAGGGCTGACGAAAATCAAGCATTGGGGGCGCGGCGTTGATCTGGCGACCTTTGGCCCACACATCGTGCCCGATCCGGCGATCCGCGCGCTGGAGGGCCCGATCCAGCTTTATGTGGGCCGGGTGGCGATTGAGAAGAATATCGAAGCATTTCTGGATTCCAGCGTGCCGGGTACCAAGGTGATCGTGGGTGACGGACCGGCGCGCACAACGCTGGAGGCGAAATACCCCGACGCGCATTTCCTTGGCCCGAGATTCGGGGCGGACCTGGCGGCAGCCTATGCGGCGGCAGATGTGTTTGTATTCCCCAGCAAAACCGACACGTTCGGGCTGGTGATGATCGAAGCACTGGCGTCTGGCGTGCCGGTGGCGGCCTTCCCGGTAACCGGGCCAATCGACGTGCTGAAGCCAGATGTCGGCGCGATGGACGATGATCTTGATCAGGCGATCACCCGTGCGCTGGCGCTTGATCGCGATGCATGCGCGGCATATGGCCAGACCTTCACCTGGGACGCTAGCGCCCGCCAGTTCCTCGAAGCGCTGGCACCGGTGCGGCTGGAAGAGGCGATGGCGGCTTGATTGCGGGGCTACATCGGCGATCAGCGCGTGCGGGGTTTATGGGGCCCGAGTTTATAGGCATTACGTGCCCAACAAGCGTTGGCGTTTAGTGACGGGCACCAATCTCATTGCGCGCGGCCTCAACCAGAAACGCACTGCGCGTCAGCTTGCGTTGCTTGGCTGCGACATCAATTGCCTCAACCATCCCCTGGTCCATTGAAATGTTCAATCGCGCCAGTCTGCCCGTCGAGCGGATATAGGGTACTGCGATCAGGAAGGCGCCGTCCTTAAGCTCGGGTTCTACCTCACGCCGAACCGTTTCAAAGCCCCAGGGGACGGTATGCGGCATATCCTCAAACCACAGATCCAGCGCCTCAACGGCATTAGGAACGATATCATCCTGATGATCAGCGGCTGAAAAACAGCCGGGCAATTGCGGAAAGCGAACGCCAAACGCGCTGCCTTCATCCTTTTCGACGAGTGCGTAAAACAGCTTCATGGACGTTCCTTTCTAGCGGCTCACAGCCACCCAGCTTGTTTGGCGATGCTGCGGGCAGTGCCGGTTGGCAGCTCTTTTTTCGGGTGCGGGACAATCACGGTATTGGCACCCTTGCGTAGTTTGTGGTGCGATCCCTTTACAGACACCAGCTCAAAACCATCGTCGATAAGCCGCTTGATGATCTTCTTGCTGTCGCGCTCCATGTGTAATTAAATACACAACATTCTTCAAAAGGTCAATGAAGTGTGCAAATAGATACACACTTTTATGCGGTGAGCAGGTCGGTCCAGTCACCGGAGTGTTGCGATCACGGTGGTGCGCGGGTGCAAATGTTGCGCCGGGAAGCTGCAATTCCCCCCAACTCGTTTGTACGGCGCATGGAAACCAGCGACAATATCACCGTCGCGCTTGCCCCCACCGGCGTTCCGCATTAAGTCCACTGCATTACAGGCCGCTCCGTGAAGGGGCGGCCCTTTCTGTTTTTAAGGAGTTTATCGTGGCCCAGCCGCTTATGCCGCACGCAACCGCCTCATGGTTGGTCGACAATACCGCGCTCAGCTTTGAACAGATCGCCGAGTTTTGCGGGCTGCACATCCTGGAAATTCAGGCCATCGCTGATGATACCGCCGCGACCAAGCTGACCGGGCGCGATCCGGTTCGCGCGCATGAACTGACGCAGGAGGAGATTGAAAAGGGCCAGAAGGACCCCAATCACAGCCTGGTAATGCTAAAGGGCCCCGATCAGGTCCGCCGTACCAAGGGGCCGCGTTATACGCCGGTATCAAAGCGGCAGGACAAGCCCGATGGCATCGCCTGGATCATCCGTAACCACCCGGAGATTTCCGACGGGGCGATTGGCAACCTGATCGGCACCACGCGCACCACAATTGCTGCTTTGCGTGATCGCAGCCATTGGAACATCGCCAACATCACCCCCAAAGACCCGGTAACGCTTGGCCTGTGTTCGCAGCGTGAGCTGGATGCGATTGTTGCCAAGGCGGCAAAGGCTGCCGGCATCCCCGCCCCGGTCGATAACCGACTGGAGGGTGACCGTGCAGCGCTGATCACCGAATTGCGCGCCCAGCGCGAGCAGGCTGCGCGCGACGCCGAAAATGCCGGTGTCGCCGAAACCGAGCTGGAAGCGCGCGGCTTCGAAGATCCGTTCAAGCGCCGCTGAGGTGCGTGACGTGGGGGCAGGCACTTTTAGCGACGCCATGTTTGTCGCCGATGAGAGCTTTGTGCCGACCAGCCACAAGGGACTGACCTATCCATTCGGGCATCCGGTGATTGAGGCGGACCAGCCCTTTGCCGTGGTGCCAGGTTTGCGGCTGGTGCGGCTGACGGTTCCGGGGCCGCTGAAGCACATCAACTGCTGGCTGATCGACGATCATGATGATCGCGGGGCGGGGGTCGCGCTGGTTGATACCGGCATGAACCTGCCTGATGCGCGCGCGGCATGGAAATCGCTGGCAAAAGGCGCGCTGGCGGGGGAGCGGATTACCCGGGTGATCGGCACGCATTTTCACCCCGATCATATCGGGCTGGCCGGGTGGATGTGCGCGCACCACGATTGCCCGCTGGTGATGACGCGCGGGGAATGGCTGACGGCGCGCATGCTGTCTGCCGATGCGCGTGATACGGTGCCGGACGAGATGACGGCTTTTTGGCGCGCAGGCGGCTGGGACGATGCGCAGGTGGCACACGGCACGTCGCGCGGCTGGAGCGGGTTTCGGCGGATCATCACGCCAATGCCGCTCAGCTATCGGCGCATTGCCGATGGCGACACATTGATGATTGGCGGGCGTCCATGGCGCATTGTGACGGGATCGGGCCACTCGCCCGAACATGCCTGTCTGCTGGATGAAGAGCGCGGCATCCTGATTTCCGGCGATCAGGTGCTGCCCCGGATCAGCTCCAACGTCTCGCTGGGCGTGACCGAACCGACGGCTGACCCGTTGGGCGAATGGCTCGATTCGATCGCGAAGCTGAAGCATTTGCCGCACAATTTGCTGGTGCTGCCGGGGCATGGTGATGCGTTTACGGGGCTGCACGTGCGGCTTGACGCGCTTGACCGTGAGCACCGCGACCGGCTGGATGAGCTGGCGGTGTTCATCGCAGAGGCACCACGCCGCGCCGTGGATTGCTTCGGGCGGCTGTTCCGGCGCGCTATCGGCCCCGAAGTGCTCGGCATGGCCACAGGCGAGGCGCTGGCGCATCTGCGGCGGCTGGAGGTTGAGGGCCGCGCGGTCAAGGACGTGATCGACGGCGTCTGGTGGTATCGCGCGCCGAATCGGGGTTGACCGGGCGAGGCGACTCTGTTCCACTAATGTTCTCATCTGGGGGAGAGTCGCTATGGCCGCATCGCTGATCTTTTACACCAATCCCATGTCGCGCGGGCAGATTGCGCGTTGGGCGATTGAGGAAACCGGCGCGGCGTATGATACCGTGCTGCTCGATTATACATCGACGATGAAGCAGGAACCGTTTCTGTCGGTGAACCCGATGGGGAAGGTGCCCGCAATCGTCCATCACGGCCGGGTCGTCACCGAATGCGCAGGCATTTGCGCCTATCTGGCAGAGGCGTTTCCAGACGCAGGGCTGGCCCCGACCCCCGCTGAACGCGCCGATTATTATCGATGGATATTCTTCGCTGCCGGGCCGATTGAGCAGGCAATCACCAACCGGTCGATGGGCTTTATGCCAACTGAGCAGCAGTTCCGCATGGCGGGCTATGGCAGCTATGACATGGCGATTGATGTGCTTGAAAAGGCGGTAAGCGCGCACCCCTATATCGCGGGGGACCGGTTTACGGCTGCCGATGTCTATGTCGGATCGCAGGTGGGGTGGGGGCTGCAGTTCGGCACCGTGCCAAAGCGTGCGGCCTTTGAGGATTATTTTGCGCGGCTCTCGTCCCGTCCAGCCTATATTCGGGGCAAGGCAATCGACAATGATTTGATCGCTGCGGCGCAGGCGGCGGGCTGAGGCGCGTTCGCCCAGCTGCGATTTCTGACGATTGACGAAATATATAATTCATCATAAAACTGCTGTATTGGACCGATACAGGAGCATGTGATGGCACGCCCGACGACTGATGTGGACCGCGTTCGTGAAGAGTTGCTCGATTGCATCGAAGCGATCATCCAGCAGCGTGGCGGGAAGGCTGTAACGCTGGCCGAACTCGCGGCGGCCGCCGATATGTCGCCCGCCAATGTGTACCGCTTTTTTGAGAATAAGGACGCACTGTACGAGGCCGTCGCCGAACGCTGGTTCGCGCCAAAGGTGCGGATCATGGAAGAGGTGATCGCCAGCGACCTGGGCGCGCGTGACAAGCTATATCAGTTTTATGCCCGCCGTTTTCGCCTGATGCGCGAAAACCATGATGCCGATCCGGTGTTGTTCAGCAGCTATCTGGAGTTGGGCCGCGAGCATTTTGATGTTGTGCGTGGCTATATAGATTTGGGCGATCAGTATCTGGCGATGATTGTCGCTGATGCGATGGGGGAGGGGTATTTTACCCACCTGAAGGTCGATGAAACCGTGTCGCTGATCAATTTGATGGTCCACACTTTTTGTGATCCTGAAATGATCGTGCTGCTGCATCACAGCCTGTCAGAGCCTAAGCTGGCGCAGATTATTGATACGATTTTTGCAGGGCTTGGGCGGCGTGCGGATCGCGCGGATAAGGGCGCGACTGCGCTCCGGCTGGAAGTGGTCGCGTCGCGGTAGTCCGTGTCATTGCGGAAAGGAATTCCTTCCCGGCACTCCCCGGGGAAGGATGTTGTTGATCAGTTGGAAGCAGCCCGTTCCAATCCGGCTTTGCGCGCGGGCAGCGTTTCGAGCACGGCTTTCCGCCATGCC
>JBBSCC010000120.1:0-9149 GCA_038250735.1 Sphingomonadales bacterium
CGAAGGTGCCAGCTTTCGCGATCAGCCCGCCCCGTACCGTTGGTTCTGCCTGGAACATGTCCGCGCCTTCAACGCGCGGTATAACTATTTTGCGGGGATGAGCGTTGATGAGATCAACGCGGCGCAGCGCCCCTATGCCGGATGGGAAACAGAGACGCGAGCCTTTGCGACCGGCGGTGCAGATCGCCCGCCCGCCTGGGCCGATTTCGCCGATCCACTCGACGCCATCGGTGCGCGGTTTCGCGCGCGGGCAGCGGCGGCGCGCAAGGATGGCCGCCCCTTGTCCGAGGCTGATCGCCGGTCGTTGCGCGTGCTGGGTCTCGCCGCCGATGTTGATCGGCGCGCCTTGAGAGAACGTTATGCAGAACTTGTCCGCCGTTATCACCCTGATCGCAATGGCGGCGACCGCAGTTTTGAACGGCAACTGCAGGAAGTGATTGCAGCCTATCAACAGCTAAAGGGGGCGTCGGCCTTTGCCTGATTGCGCTGGCGCACCAAGGCTTGGCTAGGTGAATTAGCGGCTGCGGCAAAATCCCCGACGGTCGCGGCTCGTGTTGCAGCCCCTGTCGGTTTGCGCCTGAATGCCGGCGCAGCTATTGTTCACGCTGCATTGTGAACTAAGCCCCCGCGTCACGGAATCGCACCGGTCCGCAAGTTGGCTGGCGGCGGCAAAGCCGATCTCGTTAATGCAACTGCGCGCTTCGTGCTGGGGGCGGGGATGGCTGTCGCCGCTGCGGCAATAGCTTTTGTTGCCATGGCGGTCATCGCAATCATTTGGACGACGCCGCACCCATTTTACCGCGCGCTTGGGCCCATAGTGATAATTGTCCGGATTTACCCATGGCTTGGCATAGGTCGACCTGCCATCCAGATAGCGATTATAGGCGGTGGCGACGCAGGCGATATCTTCGCACGCATTGCGCTCCCCCAGGAAAGCATTTTGCTGCGCGATCAGCACGCTGACGCGTTCGGGCGAAGCGACACGCCGTGCGGCTTCCCATTGCAGTGCAAGCTTGCGGTGGAGCAGCCCCAGCGATTCATGCTCGCACACCAGCCACTGCGCGCGGCGCAGCGCGCCCGAACAGGCATAATCCAGCGTCAGCCAATCCGACGATGATCCATAGGGCGGCCCATAATCGTCATACATCTCACCCCGGTCGCGCCGTTCGCGCGCTGCGGCTGCGGCCTTGCGCTCACGCGCGATCCGCTGCTCATTCATGCGTTGATCGTACATGCGCTGATCATAGCGCGCCCGGCTTTCGTCGCGGGAGCGGCCGCTCCACCAATCGCAGGAGCCAAGGCCAACCAACATCCCGGTCAGCCCAATCAGAAGAAGCAGTCTTTTGATCACGACATCCCCCAATTCACCTATCCGGCGTCATGACGTCACTTTTGCACGAAAGCTGTCGGTATCAAAGGTGAAATGATCACCGCGCCGATTTGTGCTGTGCGTTTTGGATTATTTTGGGGGAGGAGCGAGGCGCTGCTAGCTTCAATCCTTTTCCACCAGCCGGGTGAGCACCGCGACCAGCACCAGGCTGGCGGTCCAGCCGAACAGGATTTCGAACCACATGAAGGCGCGGATCACTTGCCCGGCCACCGAATTGCGCACCGTGCCGTGTTCGTCAGCATAGCTGACGGCCGGTGCCCAATCGCGTTCCTGCTGCAAATCAACCAGTGGCAGGATGAGGTCGAGCGAATAGGCAAAGCTGTAGAAGGTCGTGTATTCGCTGGGCAGGCCGGGGCAATTTGGCCAGAAATTGGCGGGCTGCGCTTCGCCACGAACGCCGCAGGCGCTGCTGTCTGCGCCGCTGCCTGCGCCGCTGTCTGGCTTGGTGCCGAGCAAGTCAGTGTGGAGCTGGCGGTGGGCGATGATGCTGGCATTGCTGGGGGCCATGATGCCGATGGCGGCGGCGTGGGCGTATAACAGGCTGGCCAAAAACCACATCGAGACAGCCGAATAGACCAGCCGCAACGGGCGATAGCCATAGCCGGTGAACGCGCCGTACAGATCGTGCAACGCCTGCCGCACCGATCCCTTAATCTTCCCCGCCGCGCGCAATTGCCGCTGCTTGGCAATCGCGACCTCCCCACCCCTCTGGCACCCAAATGTCACCTCGCGCGCAAGCGGCGACCAGTGCCTTTTCCGCCGCGCTCAAGGGGGCGAGATCGGCCAGCCAGCGGCCCTGCGCCAGTTTCTTTGGGCGTCTGGTCGATGGGGGTGAAGGGGGTGCGGCCACGTAACGATCCTACGCGTCCTACCCACCACCGGGCAATCAGCAACCGCTTCACTCCCGCCAATTTGGACCTGAATCAGGGACGATTATGCACCACCCCACCAAGACATCTCGACTTTGCGCGCGACGAACGGCTAGGGGAGGGGCACGAAAGGTCGATTGCATGACAGACATCCCCAATACCCAGCCCGATAGCCGCGACACCACGATCATGGACGCCCCCGACAAGATGGTGAAGGTGCGCGAGATGTTCGGCATCGATTCGGACATGGAAGTGCCTGCGTTCAGCGAAGCGGATGAGCGCGTGCCCGATCTTGATCCATCCTATGTGTTCGATGCCGATACCACGCTGGCGATCTGCGCGGGCTTTGCGCATAACCGGCGGGTGATGGTGCAGGGCTATCACGGCACCGGCAAATCGACGCATATCGAACAGGTGGCGGCGAGGCTGAAATGGCCGTGCATCCGCATCAACCTCGACGCGCATATCAGCCGCATCGATCTGGTCGGGCGCGACGCGATTGTGCTGAAGGACGGCCAGCAGATTACCGAATTTCGCGAAGGCCTGCTCCCCTGGGCGCTGCAAACGCCGACGGCGTTGGTGTTTGACGAATATGATGCGGGGCGGCCCGATGTGATGTTCGTCATCCAGCGCGTGCTGGAATCAGAGGGCAAGCTGACCCTGCTCGATCAGAACCGGGTGATCCGCCCGAACCCGTGGTTCCGGCTGTTCGCCACCGCCAACACGGTGGGGCTTGGCGATACCAGCGGGCTGTACCACGGCACGCAGCAGATCAATCAGGGCCAGATGGACCGGTGGAACATCGTCGTCACGCTCAACTATCTGCCCGCCGCGGTTGAGGCGCAGATCGTGCTCGCCAAATCGGGCGAATATGACAAGCCACACGGCAAGCAAGTGGTCGACAATATGGTCCGCGTGGCCGATTTGACGCGCAAGGGCTTCATCAACGGCGATATCTCCACCGTCATGAGCCCGCGCACGGTGATCACTTGGGCGCAAAACGCGCTGATTTTCGGCGATGTCGGCTTTGCGTTCCGGCTAAGTTTCCTCAACAAATGCGATGAGGCAGAACGCGCATTGGTGGCCGAATATTACCAGCGCGTGTTCGGCAAGGATTTGCCCGAAAGCGTTGTCGGCAAGGGCTGACATGGCCACCGAAACTCCTCTGGATCGCTTCAAGGCCGTGCTTGGCGGTGCGGCGCGGGTGCTGGCCGACGAAGCTGAGGTGGAGCTTGCCTACACCGCCGACGCGCCCACGCAGAGCGGCAAGCACATCAAGGTGCCAATGCCCGCGCGCAATTTGCCCGCCGAACAGGTGGCGGAAGCGCGGGGCTTTGCAGATGGTTTTGCGCTGCGGCTGAAGCACCACAACACCGCGCTGCATATGCGCGGCGCGCCGGTTGAAGCGGTGGCGCGCGCCGTGTTTGATGCGGTGGAAAGCGCGCGGGTGGAGGCGCTGGGATCGCGTGGATACAAGGGTATCACCGACAATCTGGAAACCGCGCTGGGCGTCCGGTTGCGGGCTGACCCCATCGTGCGGGCCCGCTCGCGAGACGAAGTGCCGTTGTCGACCGCCGTGTCGTTGCTGGTTCGCGAACGGCTGACCGGGCTTGCCGCGCCTGGTGCCTGTCTGGACGGGCTGGCGATGGTGCGCGACTGGATTGAGGAAAAAGCAGGGAGTGACCTCGACGCACTTGGCCTGGTGATTGATGATCAGGCGGCGTTTGCGCAATTGTCGATGAAATTGCTCCAGGATCTCGAGCTGATCGAGGGCGACCTGCTGCCCGATGAAGCCGATGATGGCGGCAGCGATGATGAGGGTCAGGACGACCAGCAGCAGGACGATAGCGATCAGGACGATGACGCTGGCGAGCAGGGCCAGGGTGAGATCGAGCAGCGCGGCGACTCGCGCGATGCTGATCAAGAGGACGGCGAAGGCACCGAGCAGCGCGACGATTCGCTCGACGATGCTGATGGTGAGCCGGGTGATGAGGGCGAGGAAGGCATGATGCCGGTGCGGCCAAACCGGCCGATGGCAGATTTTGCGCCGCAGTTTGAATATAAGGCTTGGACCAGCCAGTTTGACGAAGTGATTGCCGCGACCGAGTTGTGCGATGCGGAGGAGCTTACCCGGCTGCGATCCTATCTCGATCAGCAGTTGGTGCATCTGCAGAGCGCGGTCAGCAAGCTGGCCAACCGGCTGCAACGCCGCTTGATGGCGCAGCAGAACCGCAGCTGGGATTTCGACCAGGACGAAGGGATGCTCGATGCTGCCCGGCTGGCGCGCGTCATCATCAACCCCATGCAGTCGCTGTCGTACAAGATTGAGCGCGAGACCGATTTCAAGGACACTGTCGTCACGCTGCTGATCGACAATTCGGGGTCGATGCGCGGTCGGCCCATTTCGATCGCGGCGATCAGTGCCGATATTCTGGCACGCACGCTGGAACGCTGCGGAGTCAAAACCGAGATTTTGGGCTTTACCACCCGCGCCTGGAAGGGCGGGCAGGCCCGCGAAAGCTGGCTCGCCGCTGGCCGTCCGCCGCAGCCCGGGCGCCTCAACGACATTCGCCACATCATCTACAAACAGGCCGATGAACCCTGGCGGCGCGCCAAGGCTAACCTGGGGCTGATGATGCGAGAAGGCCTATTGAAGGAAAATATCGACGGTGAGGCATTGCTATGGGCGCATGGACGGCTGATCGCCCGGCCCGAGGATCGCAAGATCCTGATGGTGATTTCAGATGGCGCGCCGGTTGATGATTCGACGCTGTCAGTGAATTCGGGCAGCTATCTGGAGCGGCATCTGCGCCAGGTCATCGGCTGGATTGAGGCGCGCTCGCCGGTGGAACTATGCGCCATCGGCATTGGGCATGACGTAACCCGCTATTACAGCCGCGCGGTGACGATCATGGATGCCGAACAGCTTGGCGGCACGATGATCGAGCAACTGGCGGCGCTGTTCGACACCAAGTGAGCCAGAAGATCGCATCGCCGCCGGGCGGCTTTATCGGCCCCATCAAGCGATCAGTGACAATCGCCGGTCACCCGACATCGATCAGTCTTGAGCCGCTGTTCTGGTCTGCGCTTGATGACGCTGCGGTGGATCACGGGCTTCCGCTCAACGCGCTGATCGCCGAGATTGATGCGCTGCGCATCACCGCCGCCAACCCGCCCAATCTCGCCAGCGCCTTGCGGAGTTGGCTGTTTGCCCATGTTGCGTATGTTAGTGAAAATCATTCGCAATAAGCTTGACGCTGCGAACGACTCTCAATAGACAACTCCTATCGCGAGTCATTCGCAATTGGGGATCGTTGTTCATGAGTATTTCTGGTGTATCCGCTACCTTGTTGGCGTCCGTTGCCATGATATCGGCGGTGCCCGCGCATGCGCGCGCTCATAGCGACGTTGATCTGGCGGCTGAGGCGCAGAGCGGCACTGAAATCATCGTGACTGGCAAGATCGATGGGTATCGCACGGAAAAAACCAGCAGCGCGACCAAGACGAATACACCCCTGCTTGATGTGCCGCAGGCGATCACCGTGTTGACGCGCGAACAAATCGACGATCAGGCGATCCGGTCTGTGGCTGATCTGGTCCGCTATGTGCCGGGCCTGTCGGCGGGGCAGGGTGAGGGCAATCGCGACCAGATTACGCTGCGCGGCAATAATTCGACCGCCGATTTCTTCGTCGATGGCCTGCGCGATGACGTCCAGTATTTTCGCGGCTTTTATAATGTCGACCGGGTTGAGGTGCTGAAAGGCCCAAATGCCACGATTTTTGGTCGCGGCGGCGGCGGCGGCGTATTTAATCGGGTGACGAAGGGGCCAATCATCGGCACCAACAGCGCCGTTGGCGAAGTAACCGGCGATAGCTTTGGCAGTTGGGCGGTCACCGGTGACGTGAACCTGGACTTGGGCGGTGCAGCGTTTCGCCTGAACAGCTTCTATGAGGAACTCGATAACCACCGTAATTTTTATGAAGGCGCACGGTACGCCGTTAATCCAGTAATCGGCACGGAGCTGGCGGGCGGTATCAAGCTGCAGCTTGGCTATGAGCGCGTTGGCGATACCCGGGTGACTGACCGGGGGGTGCCCTCGTTCGCTGGTCGCCCGCTAGCGGGCTTCCGTGACACGTTTTTCGGCGTGCCGGGGGTTAACCGCACGCCATTTGAGGCAAATGTCGCGCGCGCGCGGATTGAAGCACCGCTGACTGACCAGCTGACCGTCAACGGCCAATTGCTCTATGGTGACTATAACAAATCCTATACCAATGCATTTGCGGCAACCGCCGTCGCGCTGAACACGATCACCGGTGCGCGCACATTGGGGGTGGAAGCCTATTCTGACCTTACCCAGCGCGAAAATTTCATCGCGCAGGGCAACGCCGAATGGCGTATTTCCACTGGCGGCATTGATCATGTGGTGCTGTTTGGTGGCGAATACACCCGGCAGGATAGCGGCAATGAACGCCGCAACGGCTTTTTCAATCCCACAGCGCCGCTGAATGCCGCGAACCGGCGTGTCACGGTGGCGCTGCGCGACCCGTTTGTCATTCCGTCGTTCAGCTTTATCGCCGGGCCGACGGGAGACAGTAATCGCTCAACGCGCAGCACGCTAACGCAAGGGTCGGTTTATCTGCAGGACCAGATCAGCGTCGGCGATCACGTCGATGTGATTGCCGGGTTGCGGTATGACCGGACCGACCTCAACGTCACCAATGTTTTTACCGGGCAACAATTCCAACGCAGCGATGATTTATGGTCGCCGCGTTTTGGCTTGGTGCTGAAGCCGGTTGCCAACGCATCCTTTTACGGCAGCTATACGCGGTCATATTTGCCGCAATCGGGTGACCAGTTCCTGTCGCTAACGGCGTCGCTGGCCGCGCTGGCCCCGGAACGGTTCGATAATTACGAACTGGGCGCGAAATGGGATATCACGCCCGCGGTGCAGGCAACTGCCGCGATTTACCGGCTTGATCGCTTCAACACCCGCGCGACTGGTCCAACGCCGGGCACAATTGTGCTGACGGGATCACAGCGTTCGCAAGGCGTGGAACTTGGGCTGACGGGTAACCTGACCAAGCGTTGGCAGACGAGCGTGGGCTATGCCTATACCGAGGCGGATATCACCAGCACGACGGTGAATGCACCGGCCGGTCGCCAGGTAGCACAAGTGCCGCGCCACCAGTTTTCGCTGTGGAACCGGTATCAATTGCTTGATCGGCTGGGCGTGGGTGTTGGCCTGTATCATCAGGCCGATCAGTTCACGACGATCAGCAATGCCGTGACGCTGCCTGCCTATACCCGGCTTGATTTGGCGCTGTTCGTGAAGTTGACTGACCGGGTCGACGCGCAAATCAACGTCGAAAACGTCACCAACACCACCTATTTCCCGGTCGCGCATAACGACGTCAACATATCGACGGGCGCGCCCACCAACGCACGCTTCACCCTGCGCGCGCGGTTCTAGAATCGGTATTGTTCGGGATTAGCCACTACCGCCCCAGCAACACCCGCGCCTGCCCGGCAATCTGCGCCAGCATTGCCGCATTGGGCGCGGGCGCGCGGCGCGCGCGGTCAACCAGCGCCTTGAACTGCGCGACGCGGGCGACGTTGTCCGTCAGCCAAGCCTCGACCAACGCTTGCGGATCGCCCCCTGCATTTCGGCCCAGAAACTCGAGCCGCAGCTGCTGAAAATCGCGCGCCAGACCGGCGATGAGCAAGCGCTCCCACGGATCGCTCGAGGTGATCCACGCTGCGTTTGCCTGCGCCCAATCAAGCCCCAGCGCCTGGCCCAGCCGGGTGAAGGCGCGCGTCAGCACCGTTTCGTCAATCCCAAGCCGCTGGCCCAGATCGGCCAGCCCGATCACGCCGTCGAGCTCAAAGAGCCGCAATATCTTGTGGATCAGCTTTGAAGGCGCGCCAAATCCTTCCAGCCGCGCGACGATGCGCTGGCTTTGCGTTTGTGCTTCTTCGAGCAGCAGCGCTTTGGTTTGCTTGTCGAGCGCGCCGAACCCCTTGGCGATCCGGTCGAGTACCGGGCCGGGGCTGGTGCCGGGGCGGGTGATGCGCAACAGATCCGCGATCTGAGAGCGGGTGGCGATGGCGACTTCGTCGAACAGGATGATGCGCGCGACCTCCGGCATGTCGGTCGATTCGATTTCTGCCCAGAGCGCGGGCAATTCGAACAATTGCTCGATCACCAGGAACATGGCCGCGATATCGGCCATCGCCGCGCCTTCTTCCTCGGCCAGCTCAAACGGGTGCAGCACGCCCAGCCGGTTGATCAGCCGGTTGGCCAGCTTGGTCGCGACGATCTCTCCGCGCAGCTGGTGCGTATCGATAGCCTCTGCGAATTTCTGGCGCATTGCCTTGGGAAAGGCAGCGCGTAAATCTGCGGACAGCATCGCATCGGTCGCCAGCGGGCTGGTCTCAATTGCCTCTTGCAGAGCCAGCTTGGCGGTGGCGAGCAGCACAGCCAGTTCGGGCCGGGTAAGCCCCTGCCCCTCCTGCGCCCGCCGCAGCAGATCCTCGTTACCGCTCAACCCTTCAACCACACGGTCAAGCTTGCCGTTGCTTTCAAATATCTCGATCAAGCGGACATAACTGGCCAGCGATTGTGCGCCATCATGCTCCATGATTGACAGCGCGAGCGTTTGCAGCCGGTTATCCTCCAGCACGATATTGGCGACATCATCAGTCATCGAGACGAGCAGCTTGTTGCGCTTGTCGAACGTCAGCCGCCCCTCAATCATCTCACGGTTCAGCGCGATCTTGATGTTCACCTCATTATCCGAGCAATCGACGCCGGCTGAATTGTCGATGAAATCGGTATTGATCCCCCCGCCGCGTGCCGCAAAGGCGATCCGCGCTGCTTGGGTGACCCCCA